>CANQII010000392.1 GCA_947623875.1 uncultured Oscillospiraceae bacterium | reverse complement strand
TCACCGGTCTGGCTCGGTGCTGTACTCCAGAAGGGCGCTGGCGCTGCTGAGATACTGGAGCAGCATGGCAGAGAACAGCAGCAGGGGGATGAGGCAGAGTACGCTGCCGCCCAGCTTCATCCCGAAGGAGACGTAGTGATAGGCGTGGGTGGTGACATTAGAGGTGATGGTGAAGCTGTGGTCCACAAACCGGGTAAACATGAAGTACCGGATGCCGCAGGGGATGAGGTACAGCAGGGAGGTCTTAAAGCCCAGATTGGCGCAGGTCTTATCCCGGTCCAGAAGCAGGGCGGACGTCTCGCTGCACACCGCGTGGACCAGCAGCCAGGATACTGCCCCCTGGAGGAAGCAGAGCAGGTAGAGGTTGATGTCGTAGGAGACGCAGAACGCCAACCCAGACAGCAGGACGGAGACGAAGGACAGCGCCAGGGCCGGCATATACTTCTTGTCTGCCGAGACACAGACCGCCGTGCCAGCGGTGAGGCCGCAGCAGGCCAGGATGTCCAAGATCAGGATGATCCCGGCGATGGACTTTGCCATGCCGAAGAAAAAGCTCACAATGCTGTAGCAGCCGATGAGCATGACGAGAAACTCTGTAACAAAGAGAATCTTCAGCCCCCGGCTGATGGTGGGATAGGCTTTCATGTGCAACAAACCTCCTTATCTCGTGGGTGTATGGCAGACGAAAGGAACAGCAGACTGGGGATCGCTCCGCGGGAGAGCGGTGCAGATCTGATGCGGTATCTCGGGGCACGGCAGCGGATGAAACTGTCCCATGCCCTAATGTACCGTATCTATTGTATCGCAAAGGGGCGGGGGTGTCAACGGGAAAAACGTGCGTTTTCAATATAATGGAAGCCTTTTTTACAGTTTTGATACGATGATGCGGTGTTCCAGCCAGATTCCTGCGCTAGCCGCCTGCTCGTTTCCGCCGGTTTGAGAGAGGAGAAATTGGGCAGCCAGACCGTGTCCGAAACGCCCCCTGAGACAGCTGAGATGGTTGAAATCGGTGCCGGAGGGCGGTTTCAGCTTGCGCAAAACCCGTGTGTCGTGTATACTGCAGGGGCAATACGGCGGTGGGACTGCTGCTGCCATCCGGAGGGAGGGGATGCCCCGTGAAACAACTGCTCGCTGTTGGTACGGCGCTGTGTCTCCTCTGTGCCGTGCTGCTGCCGGAGCGGGCCGCTGCCCGGGAAGATTCAGGGGATGTCTCCTTTGTGCAGATCAGCGCGATAGAGCTCTCCGGCGGGGGTTCTGCATCCTCCCGATTCAAAGATGTGCCGGCAGACCTGGAGGCCGCCGCAGCCTATGTGGTGGACCACGGGCTGATGGAGGAGACAGCGCCCGGCATGTTCTCCCCGGACAAGACCATCTCCCGGGCGGATGCGGTGGCTGTCCTCTATAACCTGGCAGACAGGCCCAGGGCCAGGATGCCGCGGTATCCGGATGTGCGCCGCAACTGGTGGTATACAAAGGCCATCGGCTGGGCCACCCATGCCGGCCTGATCGCCGGCTACGAAGACGGGCGATTCGGTCCCATGGACCGGATCACCCGGGAGCAGCTGGCGTGCCTCCTGTATGCCTATCAGAAGAGAGCCGGGTATGAGATGCGTGTTACGGACCTGGAGGGCTATTCAGACGAGGAGTCTGTGAGTACCAATGCAGAGACCGCCGTGGCCTGGGCGGTGGGCGGCAGCGTGCTGCAGGCGAAGGATGGAGAGATCCGCCCGGCAGAGCATGCCACACGAGGAGATCTGGCTTTGGCCATGTTGGCCCTCACCCGGGGCCAGAATTGCACCATTCGCCCGGAGGCCATCGACTCCGCCTACGCCGTCCCCTATGAGGACGGCGTCAACCTGCGGGAGGGGCCGGGAAGCTGGTACAAGGTGATCACCTTCTGCCCGCCGTACTGGCACCTCACCGTGCTGGAGGAGCAGAAGGCCTGGCTGTTTGTCCGGACCCCCACCGGCGAGACGGGATATGTGTCCCGGTGGTCTGTGGGGCTCTACCAGGAGCACTGGGAAATGCCGATCATAGAGGAGGTTGCTATCCCCATCACCCAGGAGGAGGCAGCAGAGAGACTGGAGGCCCTCCAGGAGATCTACTGTGGTGGCTTGTATTGGAACAACCCGGACCGCTCCGTCTCCTTCGATGCCTCCCGCAACAACATGGACGCCTTGGTATCAGACCGAGGCTGCAATCATGACGATTCCACAGAGACCTGCTGCCTTCACATGGGGATCTGTACGGTGCCCTTTGCCCATCCCGCCGCCACCCAGTGCCTGGGCTATGTCTCCCTGCTCAGCGACCTCATCTTCGGAGCCGGCGCCCCTGTCCGGGGACACCGGGACCTGGAGAATGTGCAGGTGGGGGACATCATCCGCCTCATCGGCAGCTCCCATGCGGTGCTGGTAACCGCCATTCTGGAAGACGGGGTGGAGGTTACCGAGTGCAACCGGGACTTTGCCTCTTGTGGGATTCAGTGGGGCCGGATCTGTAC
>CANQII010000391.1 GCA_947623875.1 uncultured Oscillospiraceae bacterium | reverse complement strand
GATGTTCGCAGGCACCTATATGACGGATAAATCAAAACAAAAGTCTTTATGTCAGTGGAGCGCCTCTCCCTGCACCCGGCAGGACGGGGTGGAGGTAAAGGCCCTCACCAAGGACATGATCGATGAGATCGTGGCGGCATACGGCCATGTGGCAGGCCTTGCAAAGCGGGCCGGCTTTGAGATGCTGATGGTCCACGGCGGCCACGGCTGGCTCATCAACCAGTTCCTCTCCCCGCTCTTCAACCACCGGGAGGACGAGTACGGCGGCTCCCTGGAGAACCGCTGCCGGCTGGCCATTGAGGTTTTGAAATCTGTTCGGGCAGCCGTTGGGCCCTTCTTCCCCATCGAGTTCCGCATGAGCGGCGCCGAGTTCGTGGAGGGCGGCTATGATCTGGACGAGGGCGTGCGCATCGCCCAGATGATCGAGCCCTATTGCGACATGATCCATGTGTCTGCCGGTACCTACCAGAAGACCTTCGGCATCACCCACCCCTCCATGTTCACCGAGCACGGCCGGAATGTGTTCCTGGCCGCCGAGATCAAGAAACATGTCTCCAAGCCCGTTGCCACCATCGGCGGTCTCAACGACCCCGCCCAGATGGAGGAAATCATTGCCTCCGGCAAGGCGGATGTGGTCTATATGGGCCGTGCCCTTCTGGCGGATCCCTTCCTGCCTCAGAAGGTGATGAGCAACAAGGATGAGGACATCGTGCGCTGTCTCCGCTGCTTCACCTGCATGGCAGAGCGTGCCGCCACCTCCACCCGCCGGTGCACCGTGAATCCCTTGATCGGCCGGGAGTGTGAGGGAGATCTGGTATATCCCACCCCGGTGAAGAAGAAGGTGCTGGTTGCAGGCGGCGGCCCCGGCGGTCTGTATGCTGCCTGGACAGCAGCCAGAAGAGGCCATCAGGTGATCCTCTGCGAGAAGGAGTCTCAGCTGGGCGGCATTCTCAAGAGCGAGCAGGCTCTGCCCTTCAAGTATGAGATGTATCAGCTCAGCCAGACCTACGCCAAGTTCTGTAGGGAGGCAGGCGTGGAGATCCGCCTGAACACCGAAGTTACTAAGGAATACGCCGAGAAGGAGGCCCCGGATGCCCTCATCATCGCCGTGGGCAGCGCACCTCTGGTGCCGCCCATCCCCGGTCTCAACGGAGACAACGTGGTTGTGGTGAACAACTACTACCTCCAGAAGGACAAGGTGGGAGACGATGTGGTGGTATTGGGCGGCGGCCTTGCGGGCTGCGAGTGCGCCATCCACCTGGGTCAGGAGGGCAAGAAGGTCCGCCTGGTGGAGATGCGAGATGTGCTGGCGCCGGATGCCAATGTGCGCCACCGCCCGCTGCTGCTGGCAGAGATCGCAAAGTACACCGAGGTCTATACCAGCCACAAGGCCCTGCGGGTAACCGAGGACGGCGTGATCTGCGAGGACAGCGAGGGCAAAGAGGTGCTGATCCCCGGCAAGTCCGTGATCTGCGCTCTGGGCCAGCGCTCCCGCACCGATGTGGTGTCTGAGCTTCTGGACTGTGCTCCGTTTGTCCGTGTGATCGGCGATGCCGCCAAGGTGAGTACCATCACCAACGCGGTGTACTGGGGCTATCACGCGGCGCTGGATATCTGAGCATCCGTTTCTGGTACAATACGGGGGACAAGTGTCCCGAAAAGAGAAATTCAAAGAGAGACGAACCCCGCGCCGGCCGGCGCGGGGTTCGTCTTCTGATCAGCGGGGGACATCACCCGCTGTACTCTGGGCAGTGATCAGCTTTTCCAGCAGCGCTGCAAAATCCACATCCCGGATGGCCCCATACCGCCCTTGGAGGTAGTCCCTCCAATCGTCTCCTCTACTGCCGGCACTCCGCTTCCCATCCGCTTCGAAATCAGAGAGCGCATAGAGGGTGCTGGCATGGGTCTTCTCGTCCCGGTCTACGAAGCGGATCTCATCCCGGCGGAAGAGGCCTGCGTTGAGGTACAATGGGTTGTGGGTGTTGAAAATGAGCTGCGCCCCGTGGATGTTGATCTCATCATTGTGGAAGACCCGGATGAGATGCATCACCGCCATGGGATGGAGAGCAGCATCGAAATCGTCCAGCACCAGCACAGACCCAGTCTGCAGGGCACGCAGTACCGCAGGAAACACCTGGAGAAACCGCATGGTGCCGGCGGATTCAAACTGCTCTGCAGGGACATCTTCTTCCTTTCCGAGGGAAGAACGGGGAATGATCTCGCCGTTTCCCACCCGTCTCCAAAGCGTCACTTTGTTGTCTATGCCGCCGAAAGCTTTCAACGCCTCCCGCAGGACACGGTTCAAAGCAAGCCATTCCCCTTTGGTAGGCAGGAAGCGCCGCAGTTCCTGGGTCTCCCCCACCCTGGGATACACCATCCAACGCTCTTCCAACCACTCCCGGACAATCTCCGCCAGTTTCACGCTGCAGAGACTGTTATGAAGTGCAGATTTTCAATTGTGAGTTCTCACGAAATTCCTCCCTTTCCAGACACGCTTTTAGTGCAATTC
>CANQII010000390.1 GCA_947623875.1 uncultured Oscillospiraceae bacterium | reverse complement strand
CGTTCGATGCGGCGGCCCACAATACCCTGGCCCAGCAGGTGGCGGAAGGCGGCGCGGTCCTTCTGAAAAACGAAGGCCACATCCTGCCGCTGCAAAAGGAGGACATGGTCCTCATCGGCCACATGGCACAAGAGATGCGCTATCAGGGGTCCGGCTCCAGCCACATCAACCCCACCCAGCTCACCTCTCTCACCGATGCACTTCCCGGCGTGCCCTATGTGGCCTGCTGCGATGCGAAAGGTGAGGTTACCGAGGAAGGTCTCAACCAGGCAGCCGCTGCCGCGAAGAAGGCCAAGATCGCCGTGGTCTGCGCAGGCCTCCCAGACCTCTACGAGTCTGAGGGCTTCGACCGCACGGACCTCCGGATGCCGGAAGGACATCTCCGCATGATCGACGCCGTGGCAGAGGCCAACCCCAACACGGTGGTGGTGCTGTTCTGCGGCTGCGCGGTGGAACTGCCCTGGCTGGACAAGGTGAAGGCAGTGCTGTACATGGGTCTCCCCGGACAGGCCGGCGGCGCTGCAGCGGCCCGTCTTCTCACCGGCGCAGTCTCTCCCTCCGGCAAGCTCACCGAGACCTGGCCCATCTCCCTGGAGGATGTACCCTCCCGGGACACCTTCGGCAAGAAGTACACCCCATACAGCGAGGGCATCTACGTGGGATACCGGTACTACGAGACCGCCGGCGTCCCGGTCCGGTTCCCCTTCGGACACGGCCTCAGCTATACCCAGTTCGCCTATTCGGACCTGAAGGTGGAGGGGAACACCGTATCGGCAGTGATCACCAATACCGGCAAGACCGCCGGCGCCGAGGTGGTACAGCTGTACATCGCCCCGCCGAAAGCCGGTCTGCACCGGCCGGTGCGGGATCTGAAGGGCTTTGTCAAGGTTGCATTGGCCCCCGGCGAGCGGAAAGAAGTCCAGTTCTCCCTGAACGAGCGCAGCTTCGCCGTCTGGGACAATGGCTGGAAGGTACCGGCGGGCACCTATACCGTGCAGATCGGCGCCAGTGCTTCGGACATTCGCCTGCAAGCAGAATTGCAGGTATCCGGCGTCTCCGTCCCCGCCCCCGTCTGGCAGGCCAGCAGCTGGTATGCAGCCCCCAAGGGACAGCCCACGGATGCGGACTTTGAGGCCCTGTTCGGCGGCCCCATTCAGCCGGAGCCGGAGATCGCCCCTGGTAAGTTCACCATGGAGATGTCCACCATGGAGATGAAGGACCAGTCCCCCGTGATGATGCAGGCTTTCAAAGGCACGGAGCAGCAGATCGCCCAGGGGTTCGGCGGCGTTGCGGACTACAGCGATCCCACCTTCCGGATGCTGGTGATGTCCGGTGCAGACGCTCCCCTGCGGGCCGCCGTGATCTCCAGCGGCGGGCTCTTCCCCGCCGAGGCTGCAGAGGGCCTGCTGGCGGTGGCCAACGGCCTCATCCCCATGCCCCAGCAATAAGCCGTAACCGGCTATGCCGGATCGAAATACGATGCAAACACAAAGTTTAGGAGGTATCGTCCAAATGAAAAAACAGTTGGGTCTGGATCGGAACGGCGTGCAGAAAGTGATGCGCCTGCCAGATTACTTCGCGGACTCCCTCGGCCAGTTCTCCCTGAACGCAGTCTCCGGCCTGGTGGGCCAGCTGACCTACTTCTATACGGAGAAGGTTGGCATGGCCGCCGGCGCCGTGGCTACCGCATTCTTAGTAGTGAAGATTCTGGACGCTTTCACCGACGTAATCATGGGAAACATTGTGGATCACACAAAGCCTGGACATGAGCGTTATCGTCCCTGGCTGCTGAAGGCCGGCATCCCCATGGCCATCGTCATCGCACTGCTCTTCATGGTGCCCGCCAATGCCAGCGAACCCGTAAAGCTGGGCTACATGCTCATCACCAACTTCCTGGCCACCGCCGTGCTCTATACCGCCGTCTGCATCCCCTATGTGGGGTTACAGGTAGTCCGGACCAACAGTGAGGAAGAGCGTGCCACCATGGGCTCCTTCCGCGCCGCCGCCGGCTATGTCTCCGGCTTCATCGTAGCCATCGTGGTGATCCCCGTAACCAACGCTCTGGGCGGCGCCCAGGACGCCTGGATCAAGGTTGGCGTTCTGTTCGCCCTGGTAGTTGCCCTCTTCATGCTCATCGTCTACTTCCGCGCCAAAGAGACCGCCGGCGATGTCACCCCGGATAAGAAGCAGGAGATGCTGGAGCAGGCAGAGGAAGGCGAAAGCCTTCCCAGCGCACTGAACAAGCTCTTCCACAACAAGTACTGGGTGATCGTGTTGCTCTGCACCTTCTTTGCCAACGTCACCTACGGCCTGTCCACCAGTTCCGGAACCTACTACGCCAAGTGGATCTACGGCGACGACAACCTGATCGCCATTCAAGGCGCTCTGGGCCTCATCCCCACCATCGTGGGCTTTGCCACCATCGGCATCTTCATCAAGAAGCTGGGCGTCATCAAGACCCTGCGGGTCTCCTTCCTGGTGGGTATGGTTACCACAGCGATCCGCATCATCAACCCCACCCACTTCTGGTTCAACAACATCATGG
>CANQII010000389.1 GCA_947623875.1 uncultured Oscillospiraceae bacterium | reverse complement strand
GACTGAATGGGAAAGCCGGTGAGACGGCAGAAGGTCCGCCACCGCTCCTCCTGGGTGCAGGGCACGCTGTCCAGGGACTGGTAGTCCGTGTCCCGGGGGATCACGGCAAACCGGTCCAGCACGCCGAGGGAGACCATCAGGCCCACCATATGGGGCGCCTTAGTGAGCAGGGTCTTCTCCACTTCCGCATAGATGCGCTCGCTGGACACCCGGTCTGCCAGAGGGGCGCAGGACACCATGGCCTTCCAGGTGTTCTCCTCAATGCCGAAGCCCAGTTTGGCGGCAAACCGCACGCCCCGGAGGATCCGCAGGGCGTCCTCGTGGAACCGCTGTTCCGGGTCACCCACAGCCCGGATGAGACCCGCTTTCAGATCCTTGCTGCCGCCGTAGGGGTCCACAATGGTGCCGTCTGGACCCAAGGCCATGGCATTGATGGTGAAGTCCCGCCGAGACAGGTCGTCCTCCAGACTGGTGCCGAAGGTGACGCTGTCCGGGTGCCGGCCGTCCGAGTAGGTGCCGTCCTTCCGGAAGGCGGTTACCTCCACATTCTCGCCGTCGGTCACCACGGTTACGGTGCCGTGCTGGATGCCGGTGGGCACCACCTTGGGAAAGAGGGGGATCACATCCTCAGGAAAAGCGGAGGTGGCCACGTCCCAGTCATGAGGAGTGAGGCCCAGGAGTAAGTCCCGGACGCAGCCGCCCACCGGGTATGCGCTGTAGCCGGCGGCCCAGAGGGTGTCGCAGACATAGGCCGCGTAGGGCGGCAGAGAAAAAACTTCCATGGCAATCGTCCTTTCGGGTTTCAACAAAGCTGGAAACGGGCACAATGGGGATGTGCAAATACCTGTTGCCAAGGGCGGCGGAATGCGGTATAATCTCCGCCGTAACGGTACGTTTTTTGCGGTTCCAGCGTATCATGAGTAGGAATCTAGGGGTTGCCGGGAAGGCAAGTCCCCATTGGAGTAATGAAAATATGGCATTATATAGCATTCGGGAATATCTGCGGCCGGGGAAGCGGGCCCATCTCGTGGGCATCGGCGGGGTCTCCATGGCATCTCTGGCGGAGGTGCTCCACGGCGCCGGCGTGCTGGTGTCCGGTTCTGATGTCCGGGAGAGCGACACCGTCCGCCACCTGAGAGGCCTGGGCATTCCCATCGTCATCGGCCACAAGCCGGAGGGGGCCCTGGGGGCAGAGTGCGTGGTGCGCACTGCCGCCGTTCACGACAGCAATCCGGAGATCGCCGGTGCCCGGGCGGCCAACATCCCTGTGTTTGAACGGGCCCAGGCCTGGGGCGCCATCATGCGGGACTATAAGAACGCCCTCTGCATCTCCGGTACCCACGGCAAGACCACCACCACATCCATGTGCACCCACATCTTTATGGCGGCCAGCAAAGACCCCACGGTGATGATCGGCGGCACCCTGCCCCTGCTGGAGGCGGGGCACCGGGTGGGACACGGGGATACCATCATTCTGGAGTCCTGCGAGTATTGCGATTCCTTCCTGTCCTTCTATCCCACGGTGGCGGTGATCCTCAACGTTGAGGCAGATCACCTGGACTACTTCAAGGACATCGAGGCCATCGAGCACTCCTTCCGGGCCTTTGCAGACCGGGTGCCGGAGGACGGCACCATTGTGGCAAACTGTGAGGATCCCAACACCATGACGGCCCTGGCCGGGGAAACCAGGCATGTGATAACCTTCGGCATCGAGAAGGGCGATGTCCACGCGGAGAACCTCACCTTCACCAAGGGCTGCGGCTCCTTTGACGTGGTAACGCCAGAGGGAGTGTATGCCCACCTGGATCTGGGGATCCCCGGGGTACACAACGTGAAAAACGCCCTGGCAGCATCAGCTGCGGCCTATGTGCTGCAGGTTCCCGGCGAGGCGGTGGTGCGCGGCATGACCAGCTTCCACCTGCCCGGCAGGCGCTTTGAGTACAAGGGCACCTATCACGGCGCCAAGGTCTATGACGACTACGCCCACCACCCGGATGAGCTCCAGGCCCTTCTGGATATGGCGGCTACCCTGGAGTACAAGCGGATCGTCTGTGCCTTCCAGCCCCACACCTACTCTAGGACCCACGCGCTGTTCCAGGACTTTGTCCGGGTGCTGAAACAGCCGGCCGTGACGGTACTGGCGGAGATCTACGCCGCCCGGGAGTCCAACGACATCGGCATCTCCTCCAAAGACCTGGCGGACCAGATCCCCGGCGCCATCTACTGTCCCACCCTGCCCGAGGTGACAGAGACCCTGAAAGGCCTGGCCCAGCCGGGAGACCTGATCCTCACGGTAGGGGCCGGCGACATCTACACCGTAGGCGAGGCACTGGTGAAGGAAGAGGAGAAGGCGGCGGACTGAGAGCACCGTTTCCCGAGGCCTTCTTTCCTGAGGCTGATGGTATTCGTTTGGGGGAGGATTGTCAAGGGAAAAAAGGTGCGATGGCGGCTCAGTGAGACCTGTTCAAGCCCGCCGAAAGCCCCAAACTGGATGAAAAAGAATCTGCCCGGTGCGGTAGCACGAGACCGCACCGGGCAGACTGTATCTTGGGGTTACCGGCGTCCGCCGCGATA
>CANQII010000388.1 GCA_947623875.1 uncultured Oscillospiraceae bacterium | reverse complement strand
AAGATGGTCGCCGTCTGAAACTGGTCCTCTTCAATCCTGATCCCGTCCGCCTGTACGATCACGGCGGTGGGGTCAAAATAGCCGTCCGGCACCGTATCCCCTGCACTTTCCAGCTTCTCCGTGATCATCTGGCGTTTCTCTTCATCCGGTGCATTGTCTGAAACGGTCACGGTAGCGGGATCCAGCCCCAATCTGCCGGCAACATCCAGCGCCAGGGAGCGCATGGCCTCGAAATCCGCCCCGGAGGCGATGTAGTGCTCATCGAAGGTCAGGGGATTCTGAAAGACCGGCAATGCGGTGAGCACGGTATCTTCTTCCCATGGGTTGGCATTCACCAGATCTGCGATGTCATAGGCCAGATAGCCCTCATAGCCCATCGCCACGTTGGAGTCTTGTATGGCGGAGACGGTCAGTTTGGGCAAGTCGAGGGTCCGTACCGTCTCCCCGCGGGACCAGAGTTTGGACCCAGCAAACACCGCTAGGGCAACGCAGGCTGCGGCAATGCCCCACTTCAGCCAAGGTGTTCTCCGCTTTCTCTGGACCTCCGCCGCCTCGATGAAGGCGGGGTCAATCAGGCCCATCTTGTCCAACAGTTCGTTTCCTCTCATAGCGTGTAGCCCTCCTTTTCCAGGTGCTCCCGAAGCTGTTTCCGGCATCGGAAGAGCGTGGTCTTCACTTTGCTCTCCGAGAGGGCAAAGCGCTGGGAGATGGCAGCCACAGAGTCCAGATACCAGTACCGGCGGACAAAGATGTTCCGCTTCTCCGCGTCCAACGTGCGCAGGAACCCGTTGATCGCCTCACTGAGCGCCATGTCGTCCAGCCGGCACCCGATGTCGTCCGGCGCCGGAATGCACTCCTCCATCTCTGCGCTGAGCTCGCTGATCTGGGCACTGCGCTTCAGCCGGCTCCGATCCCGGCAGCAGTTCAGCGAGATGTGCCGGGTAATCCGGGCGAGGAACGCATACAGGTAGCTTCTGGGTTCATGGGGCGGAATGCTGTTCCACGTCTCCAGATAGGTGTCGCTCTCGCACTCCTCCGCCGTCTGCCGGTCCTGTACGATCCCATACGCCAGAGACCGCAACCGGCCGCCGTACTTCTCCTTCGTCTGCTGGATGGCATCTTCATCCCGCTGCAGATAGAGCTCCACGATGCTGCTGTCTTCCAAGGCTTTCATCTCCTCCCTTCTCATGTCATTCGAAGGCCTTCACCCTGATAAGCACCGTTTCAGGCTGCCAGGTTACACGTTCCGCATTGATTTTCTGAATTTCTCTCTAAGCGGCCTCAGAAGCAACGCTGTGCCCTCCCCTTCCGGCAGCTCTCGATCTTGCCGCAGCGGTAGCAGAGCTCGTTCTCCGTGGCACCGTCCTCGGTAAAGAAGACCTTGATGTTCTCCACGGTGGTCTCAGCGATGTTGTGGAGGGCCTCCTCTGTGAAAAACGCCTGGTGGGAGGTAACGATCACGTTGGGCATGGAGATCAGCCGGGCCAGCAGCTCATCGTTGAGGATGTGGCCAGACCGGTCCTCGAAGAAGATGTCCGCCTCCTCCTCGTACACATCGAGACAGGCGGCTCCCACCTTTCTGGCTTTGATCCCATCCAGCAAGGCCTCAGCGTCGATGAGGGCGCCCCGGGAGGTGTTCAGGATCACCACGCCCTTCTTCATCTTCTCGATGGCCTCGCCGTCGATGAGATGCTGGGTCTCCTCGGTGAGGGGACAGTGCAGGGAGATGATGTCGCTCTCCCGGAAGAGGGTGTCCAGGTCCACATACCGGATATCGCTGTCCTCAGCGGGGAACTTGTCGTAGGCCAGGACATGCATGCCGAAGCCCTTGCAGATGTCCACAAAGATCCTGCCGATCTTGCCTGTGCCAATCACCCCCATGGTCTTGCCATGGAGATCGAAGCCGGTGAGACCGCTGAGGGAGAAGTTGAAGTCCCGGGTGCGGTTGTACGCCTTGTGGATCCGGCGGATGGAGGTGAGCAGCAGGGCCATGGTGTGTTCCGCCACCGCATAGGGGGAGTAGGCCGGCACATGCACCACATGGACCTTTCCATAGGCGTGGCACACATCCACATTGTTGTATCCGGCGCACCGGAGGGCCACTACCTTCACCCCGCCCTCGGTGAGCCGGTCGATCACCTCCGCGTTCACCGTGTCGTTCACAAACACGCAGACGGCATCGAAGCCATGGGCCAGGGATGCGGTATCCTCGGTGAGGCGGGTCTCCAGGAACTTGAACTCCAGTTCTCCCTCCTGGGCATAGGGTTCAAAGGAAGACTTGTCGTAAGGCTTGGTGTCGAAAAAGGCCACGCGGATCATGAATACTCCTCCTGTTCTTAGGGTTGCCCCCTTATTCTGCCAGGTGCTACGGTTTCTATTCTACCCGGGCTGGCTTTCCCAGTCTGTGGCCAAAGCCACATTTCAGCCCATTCTCACCAGGAAGGCAGAGGACGCGCAGCCCTCTGGGTGCGCGTCCTCATGGAGAACAGGGTCAGTTTTGGTAGGAGGCGCTCTGGAGCACGGTCTTCAGCACCCGCATGGCGCAGGCCTGGAGATCCCCCAGGGTGATGGCATTGGC
>CANQII010000387.1 GCA_947623875.1 uncultured Oscillospiraceae bacterium | reverse complement strand
CTGCCGCCCATGCAGCAGGAGCTGCTGGACAAGCACTATCTCCGCAAACACGGCCCCGGCGCCTACTACGGCCAGGGCTGATCCCCAAGAATATAAAAGCCGGGAGGCGCGGACATCCGTCCGCCGCCTCCCGGCTTTTCTGATGCAGTTTTGCCCGTTCAGCGGGGCAGGCAGCGGCGCAGGCGCATCAGGGTGAGCCGATTGCGCACGGCGGGGGAGTAGTCCAACAGGACCTGCTCCTTGCTGGGATCTACGCCTATGTCCGAGAGTTTTGTATAGGCGCCGGTATCCGTGTACATGCGGATAAGATTCTCTGCCGTGGGGATCTGGGCGATCACTTCCTGCACCTCTGACCACTTCTCCTGGAGGGTCTGGACGGAGACGGCCTTGGCTACATCTTTTGCGTTCTCCTGCAGCAGCTCTGCCGCCAGTTTCTCGCCGTATACCGCGGTGAGCTCCTCTGGACTGTATGTCTCATATGCCTGCCAGACCGGCGTTTCCAGGGCTGCGATCCGGTGGTATTCTTTACTGGCCAGAATGGTGCCCACGCCCACCTTCTCCCCGTGAAGGGCGGTGGAGTGGAGCTTGGCCCCGGTGGGCTCCATCTCGATCATGTGGGAGATGTGGTGCTCCGCCCCGGAGGCCGGCCGTGAGTTGCCCATGAGCTGCATGGCGATGCCGGAGAGCACGAGACCGTAGGTGAGGTTGCCCACGGCGTCCCGCTGGCGGAGGCGGATGCCCTCGCCGGCCGCTGCGGTGAGGGTGAGAGCTTGGTGAGTGAGGTCGAAGATGGGCTGATACAGAGACTCCCCGGTGAGGATGTGGCTGATGTGCCAGTCGCTGAGGGCGATGTACTTGCCCATCATGTCCCCGTATCCGGAGGCGGCGAGGTAGGACGGGGCGTTGGCCACGATGTCCAGATCCGCCACCACCAGCTTCGGCGCTGCCGTGGGGATGGTCTTCTTGGCCCCGTGCATGGTCATGGCAGCCACAGAGGAGCAGAAGCCGTCTACGCTGGCGGCGGTGGGACAGGAGACAAAGGGGACCCCGTGGTGGAAGGCGCAGTACCGGGTGAGGTCGTGGACGGTGCCGGAGCCCACTGCCATGTAATAGCCGGCGCCCTCCGGGAGACGGGCCTCTAATAGGGCCACGCCGTGCTCGTTGGCGTGGAGACCTTCTGCTGGCAGGATGATCTCCCAGTCCGCCTTGGGCTGTCTGTCCCCGGCGGCAGCGTAGGTGTTGTCGTCATAGATGGCGGCCACGGGGCCGGTGAGGCCCATCTCCGCTGCGATCTCCGGTGCCTCCGGGAGACAGCCGGCGTCCAGGATCACCTTTTCTGTGGTGAGGGTGGTGTGCAGCGCCTCGGTGATGGGTGCGTACAGTGCTTTGATATCCAGAATCATGTTGATTCGCCTCGAAGTAGAGATTGAAAACGATGGGATGGATGCATACAGACTGCAGCGGTGTCAGTGGTCCTCGCAAAACCGCTGTTTTCCGTGGGCCAGCCGGGTTTCTATGGCGGGATCATTGGGCAACTGCTCCGGGACGGGGACGTCTACGAAGCGGATGGCCGCACGGTTTTCCGGGGTGTAGGGCTGCCACACCGGCAGGGGATTGCCGTTGTAGTCCTGGCCGTTGGGTTCGCCGGTCTTGACGAAGTTCACCCAGTAGGAGACCACCTGACGGGCCAGGTCATAGTGTTTCCCCTCAAAGGGGCGCCAGCTGTTGCCCAGGGAGTCGAACATGAACCAGAGATCGGAGCCGTGGAAAGAGCCGGCGTCATCACCGGGGATATCGTGGTCGAAGATGTAGTGGTAGACGGATTGGCCGTGTTCCGCCCGGAGCTGGCAGAAGCCCTGGGTGGCGCGGGGAAGGGCTGTCATCATGCAGGCGGTCTCTCCCTGGCAGTACCCCACCATCATGGGGACATTGGGCACATGGTCCCGGAAGTAGGCCTCCCAGGGATTCTCCGGCACGAAGCGGCCGTCGATGCACTGACCGAAGCTCCACTCCCAGCCGGGGGAGATGGCGAAGAGCTTGTCCATTAGCACTTGGGCGTCCATGGTCTGGGCCTCTTCCAGGCTCTGGATCCCTACGGTCTCGAAGAAGTGCACGCCGTGGGCCTCCGCCGCTGCCAATGGCATCGCCCCGCCGAAGGGCCGCGCCTCGTCTCCAAAGGCCATGGAGATGCCAGACTGACAGATGGCCCCGGCGATGAGTCCGGCATTGTACGGGCTGAGCAGTTGAGCCTGTACGCTGCCAGCACCGGCGCTCTGCCCGCAGAGGGTGATCCGCTCCGGGTTGCCGCCGAAGGCCGCGATGTTGTCCCGCACCCAGTGAAGGGCCATGGACTGGTCCTGGAAGCCGAAGTTGGAGATGGGCTCGCCCTCCGGGGTCCGCGCCGTGATGGACGGATGGGCCAGGAAGCCGAAGAGTCCCAGCCGGTACCCGATCATCACCACCACCACACCTCTGCGGGCCACCCGCTCGGGGTCGAACTCGATCTCATAGCTGTACCCGTCCTGCAGGCCGCCGCCGTGGATGTAGCAGAAGACAGGGAGGTTGTCCTGCTCCGAGACGGCCGGGGTGTAGAT
>CANQII010000386.1 GCA_947623875.1 uncultured Oscillospiraceae bacterium | reverse complement strand
GGCCTGCCGGCAGAGCGCCGCCATGGGGGCGGACATCGCCCTCTTCCCGGAGATGTGGAGCTGCGGCTATCGGTTTCCCCAGGACCGGGAGGCGCTGAGAGATCTGGCCATCCCGGCAGATGGGGCCTATACCGCCCACTTTGCCGCCCTGGCAAAAGAACTGGGAATAGCCATCGGCATCACCATGCTGGAGGATCACCGGTCCGGGGTGCGCAACACCATGGTGCTGCTGGACCGGTTTGGCAGAACGGTCTTCTCCTATGCCAAGGTGCACACCTGCGCCTTTGGAGATGAGCGGGTGCTCACCCCGGGAGAGGGCTTCTATACGGCGGACCTGGACACTGCCAAAGGGACGGTGCGCACCGGCGCCATGATCTGCTACGACCGCGAGTTCCCAGAGAGCGCTCGGGTCCTGATGCTCCAGGGGGCGGAGCTGATCCTGGTGCCCAACGCCTGCCCCATGGAGTTGAACCGGCTGAGTCAGCTCAGGGCCCGGGCCTTCGAGAATGAGACCGCCATTGCCACCTGCAACTACCCCGCCGGACAGCCGGACTGCAACGGCCACTCCACCCTGATGGACGGCATGGCCTGGCTCCACGAGCGGGAGCGGGACATGTGCGTGTTGGAGACCCCGGGAGAGCCGGGGATCTACCTTGCGGAGCTGGACCTGGACGCCCTGCGGACATACCGGGCCAATGAGGCCTTTGCAGACGCATACCGGCGGCCTTCCAAGTACGGGATTCTCCTGCAGCAGGAGCCCATCCAGCCCTTCCTCCGGGAAGACCGGCTGCCCCGCTGAGAGAGAAAAGACGCCGCCGCGGGAGCCCGCGGCGGCGATGAGAGCATGGATTCTGAATCAGGCCGTCAGGCCTTCTTGTGCTCCTTGTAGAACTGGTCGTAATCCTGAAGGTTGATCTGCAGCAGGGTGGGGGTGTCCAGGTTGTACGGGCAGCGGCCTTTGCAGGCGTTGCAGTGGAGACAGCCCTCAATGCGGTGCATCTTCTCGTACCAGGCGTCTGAGAGGTACTGCTCATAGGGAGAGCGGCGGAGCAGCTGGGCCATCCGGGCGGACTGGGGGATGTCGATGCCGGCGGGGCAGGGGAGACAGTACCCGCAGCTGCGGCAGAAGTTCCCGATGAGCTCGGTGCGGTCCTTCTCGATCACCGCCTTCAGCTCGTCGGTGAGGCCGGCGCCGCTGCGGTCCAGAGCCAGCCACTCCTCCAGCTCCTCCTGGCGCTGGATGCCCCAGATGGGCACCACCGTGGGATACTGCTGCATGAAGGCGAAGCAGGCTGCGGCGTTGTTCAGAAGGCCGCCGGAGAGGCCCTTCATGGCGATAAAGCCCATATCCGCCGCCTCACAGTCCCGGACCAGCTGGAACTCGATCTCGGTGGCGAGATGGCAGAACGGGAACTGGAGGGTCTCGAAGTTGCCGCTCTCGATGGCAGCCGCCGCCACCTTGGCCCGGTGGTTTGTGATGCCGATGTGGCGGACATAGCCCTTCTGTTTGGCCTCCAGGGCCGCGGCAAAGGCGCTGTTGGGGTCCTCTGGATCGGGAAGCTCTGCAGGGTTGTGGAACTGCAGCAGGTCTATGTAGTCCGTCTTCAGCATGCGAAGGCTGTTCTCGATGTGGGCCTGGGCGGTCTTCTTGTCTTTGGCGCCGGTCTTGGTGGAGATGATCACCTGATCCCGCATGCCCTCAAAGGCGATGCCCAGTTTCTTCTCGCTGTCTGTGTAGGCGTTGGCGGTGTCGAAGTAGTTGATGCCGCCGTCAAAAGCATTGCGCAGCAGGCGCACGGCATCGTCTACCGGGATGCGCTGGATGGGAAGGGCGCCGAACGAGGTCTTGGTCACCATCAGTTCGGTTTTGCCCAGGCGTACTTTGTTCATAGAGGGCTCCTTTCTGAAGCGGTGCCGCCGGGAGACGGCGGACGGTTTCTTTGCAAATTAGCTGCTGCCAGTATACCGTTTGCGGGGGGACTCGTCAAGGGAAATTGTGCGCACCAAGTGTGCCCGGAGCTGCCGGTCTGTCTTCCATTCCGGGGCAAAAAATGTACAATACGTGGATAAAAATGGGCAATATGTCTGTTGCAACAGGCAGCAGACTGCTATAGTATAGGAGGCAGAGGACATGCACCTCGAAGCGAAAAAGCTCTTTTTGCTGGACATGGACGGCACTATCTATCTGGATGAGCAGCTGTTTGAGGGGACGAAGCCCTTTCTGGAGGACGTGCGCCGCCGGGGCGGGCGGTACCTCTTCCTCACCAACAACTCCTCCCGGTCTGTGGAGGCATATGTGGCGAAGCTGTCAAGATTGGGAATCGAATCCACCCGGGAGGACTTTCTCACCTCGGTGGACGCCCTCATCGCCCACCTGAAGGGCCTGCCGCCCTTTCACTGCTGCTATGTCTTTGGCACAGAGAGCTTTCGAAGCCAGCTGGAGGCGGCGGGGGTGCCCGTCACCACCACCCGCAGCGATGAGGTGGACTGCCTGCTCATGGGCTTCGACACTGAGCTCACCTTTCAGAAGCTGGAGGACGCCTGTATCCTCCTGGGGAAGGGTGTGCCCTACATCGCCACCAACCCGGACTGGGTGTG
>CANQII010000385.1 GCA_947623875.1 uncultured Oscillospiraceae bacterium | reverse complement strand
TCGAGGCCCGCCTGGACAAGGGCCGCGGCCCGGTGGCCACCCTTCTGGTGCAGAACGGCACCCTCCACCAGGGCGATGTGATCATCGCCGGCATGGCGGTGGGCCGTGTCCGCGCCATGACGGACTACAAGGGCAAGCGGGTTACCGAGGCAGGTCCCTCTGTACCGGTGGAGATCATCGGTATGAGCGATGTGCCCGGCGCCGGCGACGACTTCCACACCGTCACCGATGAGCGCATGGCGAGAGAACTGGTGGAGCAGCGGAAGGCGGAGATGCGCACCGCCACCACCGGCGCCGCCAAGCAGAAGGTCTCCCTGGAGGAGCTGTTCTCCCAGATCCAGGCCGGCGAGATGAAGGACCTGAACATCATCGTCAAGGCGGACGTCCAGGGCTCCGCCGAGGCCGTCCGCAGCAGCCTGGAGAAGCTGTCCAACGACGAGGTGCGGGTCAAGGTGATCCACTGCGCGGTGGGCGCCATCAACGAGTCCGACGTGATGCTGGCCACCACCTCCAACGCCATCATCGTGGGCTTCAACGTCCGCCCGGACAAGAACGCGGCAGACTCCGCCGCCCGGGACAAGGTAGACATGCGGATGTACCGGGTGATCTACGACTGCATCAACGAGATCGAGGCCGCCATGAAGGGCATGCTGTCCCCGAAGTTCAAGGAAGTGGCGCTTGGCCAGGCAGAGGTCCGTCAGGTGTACAAGATCACCGGCGTGGGCACCGTGGCCGGCTGCTATGTCACGGAAGGCAGAGTGGCCCGCAACGCCCAGATCCGCCTGGTGCGGGACGGCATCGTGGTCCACGAGGGCGTGATGAACTCCCTGCAGCGGTTCAAGGATCCCGTGCGGGAAGTGGCCCGGGGCTACGAGTGCGGCATCGGCATCGAGAAGTACCAGGACATCAAGGAGGGCGACATCATCGAGGCCTTCCTGATGGAGCAGATTCAGCAGTGACCTTCCGGGGCGGGCGGCATCGCCCGCCCCGTTTTCTATCGCCATCCATCTGCCCAAAGGGGCAAACAGCGGGGGATTCCCCCGGAAAGGAGCACTATGGCAAGCAACCGCATCGGCCGCATCAATGAGGAGATCCAGAGGGAGCTGGCCGCCCTCCTGCCCACCATCAAAGATCCCCGGGTAACAGGCCTTATCTCCATCACCCGGGTGGACACTACCAACGATCTCCGGTACTGCAAGGTATACGTCTCCTCCCTGGACAAGTCCCACGACAAGGAGATGATGAAGGGCCTGAAGTCCGCCGCCGGCTATCTCCGCCGGGAGGTGGGCCACGCCCTCAGCCTCCGGTACACCCCGGAGCTGATCTTCGAGGCGGACAACTCCATCCAGCACGGCGCCCACATCCTGGAGATGCTCCGGGACCCGGAAGTGGTAAAGCCGGCCAACCCCGCCAACGCGGACATCATTCTGGACGAGGACAAGTGATATGGACCGGACTGCATGTGCTGCCTTTCTCCGGCAGCGGGACAACTATCTGATTCTCACCCACCAGCGGCCGGACGGGGACACCATCGGGTCCGCCGCCGGCCTCTGCCTCCTTCTCCGGCAGATGGGCAAGACCGCCTGGGTGCTCCCCTCTCTGGACGCCAACCAGCTGGTCTCCGGCTACCTGGAGGGCTGCGTGGCTGCGGAGGACTATGTGCCGGACACCATTGTGGCAGTGGATGTGGCCTCACTGAAGCTGCTGCCTCCTAACGCAGAGCCCTATCTCGGCAAGATCGACCTCGCCATAGACCACCACCCCTCCCACACCCCTTACGCCAAAGAGGTGCTGGTGGAGGGAGACCGGGCGGCCTGCGCCGTGATCATCTGGGAGCTGTCTCAGGAGTTGGGCGTGATGACCCCCGAGGCCGCCGCCCCTCTCTATGCCGGCATCGCCACAGACTGCGGCTGCTTCGTCTATCCCAACAGCGATGCCCGCACCCACCGGGCGGCGGCATCTCTCATTGAGCAGGGCATCCCCTTTGCCGAGATCAACAAGCGGCACTTCCGCACTAAGACCCGCACCAAGCTCCACCTGGAGAGCCTGCTGTTCCAGCAGATGGAGTTCTACCATGACGGCACCGTGGCGTTGGCCACCGTGTCCCGGGCTCTGGTGGCCCAGACCGGCGCCACCCCGGAGGACCTGGACGACGTGGCCGCCTTTGCCGGCCAGATTGAGGGGGTTCGCCACGCCATCACCATCAAGGAGGCAGAGGACGGGGACGGATCCTGCCACATCAGCGTGCGGGCGGATGCCAACTATCTGAATGCCTCTGCTGTCTGCGCCCGTCTGGGCGGCGGCGGCCATTCGGCAGCCGCCGGGTGCTCCGTGAAGGGCACCATCGCGGAGGCCAAGGCCGCCATTCTGGCCGCTCTGGAGGCAGAGCTGGCGCTGCAATAAATAACCCCATCAACACAAGGAGGGACCCGCTGTGCCCACTGGAATTCTCATCATAGACAAGCCCCAGGGCTGGACCTCGATGGACGTGTGCGCCAAGCTCCGGGGCATGTACCGGGAGAAAGGGGTGGGCCACGGCGGCACCCTGGACCCCATGGCCACCGGCGTGCTGCCTGTCTTTCTGGGCAGGGCCACAAGGGCAGTGGAGTTCTGCGCCAATGC
>CANQII010000384.1 GCA_947623875.1 uncultured Oscillospiraceae bacterium | reverse complement strand
ATAAAATGGCGAAATTTCGTTTGGATGCACAAAAACAGGCAATATTTCTTGTCTAAAATGCCGGGAAGCACCCCGGGTGCTTGTATTTCTCCGGCGTTTTTCCAAGGGATGCCTGCCGGATAGAGGGTGTTTCATATGGCCTGGTGTATGCTCCTATTTCACACCTCTTTTTCTGCCGCCCTTGACAGCCCTCCCGGAAGCATGCTATAAGGTTGGAAAAACAGAGACCGGTGGGATCCGGCCATATTGGAAGGAGCGGGAGTACGATGCGTTTATTCCGGGATTGGGAAGCGGAGACATCACCGGACAGCCAGGAGCAGCCGGAGAAAACCGGAGGGGCAAAGTTGTGGGAGATCCTGGAGGGAAACTGGGGGACACTGCCCCAGATCAACCTTCTCTTCCTGGCGGGATGCTTGCCGGTGGTTACCATGCCGCTGTCCCTCTATGCCATGCACTACGTCATGCGCCGCCGGGTGCTGGGCATGCCCAAAGACAACTGGGCGGACTTCAAGGTTGGCTTTCGGAAGTTCTGGAAGCAGGCCTATGCGGCCTTCTTCCTCACTGTTGGCCTGCTGGCTGTGTCCGGTGTAGGGGCCTGGTTCTATCTCCGGCAGGCGGCAGAAAACTTCCTGCTCTTTGCGCCGTTCGTCCTCTGCTCCACGGTCTTCCTCACTACGGCCCTCTCCGGGGAGTACCTGTACGGCTTCCTGATGGATGGGCTGCCTGTCAAAGAGGCTCTACGGCGTGCGGTGATCTGCGGTCTCGGCAGGCCGCTTCGTTCCATCGGGACCGCAGTGTGCACCATTGGCATTGTGGCAGTGTCTGTCATCGCCTTTCCCTTCAGCGGGCTGTACCTGCTGATTCTGGGCTTCTCCGTGCCCTGCCTTCTGGGACAGTTCCTGGTGCGGGTCCATCTGGACCAGAATCCCTTCTAAGAGATAATCTGTCCATGCCACGGACAAGCAATCGCCCTCATAGCCTGTAGGCTATGAGGGCGATTGCACTATTATAAGGTATAGGCGCAGCGAGGATAGATGCACCGAATGCAAGAAGATAGGGGGCGAGCAGCCATAATGACGCAATAGGGCTGGCATCGGACAGTGTAGACCGATGCCAGCCAGCATTTTCCTAGCGGTTTTTGTGTTTCAACTCAGTGTGGGAGTGGGAAAGGTATCGGTCTCAGGTATCTTCCTGCTCTTCCCGCGCTTGCTCCACCAGTTCCCGGTACATATCCCACTGATCTTCGGGGATTCCCAAGCCATGAAGCACTACTTCTTCAGAGACGTGAAAGAAGTCCATCATACGCAGAATGTCCTCCACGCGAGCATCCACTGCCCCTTTGTGCATTAGGTCCTGTACTGCCTGGCACAAGTCGTTCCCCTCCTTTCCGCTCACTTTGACCTTGAATCGTTGCATTTTTTCGAAACCATGAACACGGAGAAAATCAAATGTATCATCACTCATAAGGATGAAATTGTACTGCTTGGTATGATCCACTAATGCATCCATCAGGCGTTCGTCCGGTGTAGAAATGGGTGTTAGGAGGGAATAGTAAACATACTCAAGCGCTCTCTTGCCTTGTCTGCGCCTGCTCCACCAGTTCCCGGTACATGTCCCACTGATCTTCGGGGATTCCCACGTACTGAAGTGCTACTTTTTCAGAGATGTGAAAGGAGCCCATCATATGCAGAATGGCCTCCACGCGAGCATCCACTGCCCCTTTGTGCATTAGGTCTTTTACCGCCTGGCACAAATCTTATCCCTCCTTTTGTTATTTGAATGTCATTGTACCCGCGAACACGCAGGTACGTATATGCTGGTTATCGCTAGACTGCATCCACCATTTGCGGACCGTACTGCTGCAGGAGGCTGAACCTCAGAGCCCCCGCACATAGAAGTAGAGGAGCTCCAGGCTGTCCAGGATGTCCGAGACAGCAGCTGCCTCATAGCTGTGGACGTACCGCATGGGGATCTGAATGCCGCCAGCACGGATGCCGCCGCCCTTTGTCTGCATGACACTGGCATCGGTGGCACCGGCAGCGTACGCCTCGATCTGATAGCGGATGTTCCGCTCCCTTGCCACGGCCTTCATGCCCCGTACAATGTCCCGGTCTGCGATCACGCCGCAGCCAAACCCGCTGGACCGGTCCATCACCTTGATGGAGGCGCCGTCTCCAAGGCGGTTTATGAACTTCCGATCTGGGTACGCAGGCAGGTCCGTGGAGAGAGACATGTCCAGGGCGATGACGATGTCCGGCCTGATATTCTCAGCCGCCACGATTGCCCCGCGACCCCCGGTCTCCTCCTGGGTGGAGAAGACGGCATAGAAGTCCGGCCCCTCGGGATCATCCGCCAGGAGACGGGTGAGCTCGATGAGCTGGTACACGCAGGCCCGGTCATCCAGAGCCTTGCCTGCCACCATGCGGCCGCCTTTGCCCAGAAACAGGGTGGGATACTGAATGGAGATGGGGTTGCCCACCTCGACCCCGAGCTCTTCTGCTTCATCCCGGCTGGCGGCGCCCACGTCTACGAAGAAGTCGCTGAGGTCCTTGGGCATCTCTGCGCAGAGAGCAGGTCTGCCTGGGTTGATGTGGTTCACTACTCCATCCACATGGCCGGTCTC
>CANQII010000383.1 GCA_947623875.1 uncultured Oscillospiraceae bacterium | reverse complement strand
GAAGGTAGCGGAGAAAGACAACTGAGTAGGAGCGCTGTCTGCTGTTAGGCGTGCTCTGCGGCCAACAGGGTCCTCGCGTGCTCAATGAACTTCCGGGTGGCGGTGCTCATGGGCTGCTCCCGCTTCCAGGCGAAGGCCACGGATGCGGAGAGGGGCGGGAAGAGCGGCCGGGAGACGATCTCCGTCCGCTCCCGGAAGGGCAGGGATCCCTCCAGGGTGATGGAGTAGCCGTATCCACGCTGGACGAGAAGGGCGATGTTGGTGGTGAGGTTGCCGGTGTAGGCGATGTTCAGGTGCTCAAACCGGTCTCCAAACCAGTTGGCCAGCTCTCCCTGGAGATTGAGACGCCGGGGCAGAACCAGCGGCAGACCCTCCAACTGGGTGGCGCGGATGGCATCGAACTGGGTCAGGGGATCGTCCTGCCGCATCAGCACCACCCAGCGCTCCGTGCCGGAGAGGCGGATGAACTCGAACTTCTCCATGCTGATGGGCTCCAGCAGGATGCCGATGTCCACGCTGCCCCGCTCGATCTGCTCCTTCACCACATCTGCGGTGGCGGTATAGAAGTCGAAACGGACCCGGGGATACTTCTCCCGGAAGGTGCCGCAGAGCTCGGCGATTTGCTCCATGGCGGAGAGCTCGCCGGCGCCGATGGTGATGATTCCCTCTACCTGCTCCTCCTGGGCCAACAGCTCCTGCATGGTCTTGTCTGAGAGGGCGATGATCTCCTCGGCACGCCGGCGGAGCAGCATCCCCTCGTTGGTGAGCACGATCTTCCGGGTGCCTCTTCGGAACAGCTTCACCCCCACCTCTTCCTCCAGCTGAGACAGCTGCCGGGAGAGGGTGGGCTGGGTGATGTGCAGCACCTCGGCGGCCTTTGTGATGCTCTCCTCCCGGACCACTGCCAGGAAGTATTTCAATACGCGGATTTCCATCGGTTCCTCCCTCTCTTGTGGCTGTACGCTATCTCTGCCCTACAACTTCTTCCCCAGCTGATAAGCCTCCTGCATATGGGGGCTTCTTTTTGTCTGGTTCGGGGTGCCGCAGCCGGTGCCCAGCACCATGCCGCAATCCTGGAAGTGCATGTACCGGCAGAGCTTCTGGTAGTGATTGGCGAGGTAGGGCATTACATCCGGATCGGTGTCCCAAGCTGCGGCGATGAGGGCGGTTTTCAGGTGCCTGCCGGAGAGACGGATAGTGTAGCTGTAGAAGCGATCAATTACCATTTTCAGCTGGGCGGACATGTCGAAGTAGTACACCGGGGTAACGAAGACTGCCATATCTGCGGAGAGCAGGGCATCCCGGATCACCTGGATGTCGTCCTTCTGTACGCAGGGGCCGTCCATGCCGCAGTGCTCGCAGCCGAGACAGGGATGGATGTCCATGTGGGCCACGTCCATCTCCTCTACGGTGTGTCCGGCCTCCCGGGCACCCTGGATGAACTGCTGGGCCAGTGTTTTGGAAGAGCCCTGCCTGTGGGGGCTGCTCTCTAAGACTACGATTTTCATATGTGCTCCTTTCAGCCGGTTTCCTGCCGGAATGCAGGATGATTTGGGTGGAAAAGTTCCTCTGAGTGGGATTATACAGCGATTTTGGCCTGCTGTAAAGGACGCTGCACAGAGGGTCGATTCGGATTTCAGAACGCGCAAGCCCCATCCGGCAGATGCCGGATGGGGCTTGCGCGTATGGAGGCTTTATGCCAAGGGTGGGGATGCCCCTGGACGAAAAGCGGGCGGGGACCCGCTTATTCGCCGAAGAGAATCATGATGTAGCAGAGGTTGATGCACTTGTCCTCGCTGGTGATGTCCAGGGTGAGCTCCCCGCCGGAGACGGAGACCTGGAACTGGACCTGCTGGGCAATGGGAACTTCTTCTGCTACTACTTCCCCGTTTGCAGTGATGGTGGGCGCCTTAGAGCAGCTCCAGGGATCGGCGAAGTATAGGGCCACGGTGTAGGTGCCGTCCTCCAGCTGGAACTTGTAGTGGAGGTTGCGGTCCACGCCGCTTTCAAACTGGTTCTTGGTGTAGCGGTTGGAGGCGGACTTGTCGATGACATCGCCGCTCACCTGCTCGTTGGCCCAGGTGCTGTTGGTGGAGAGACCGTGAGGTGCCTTGCTGCCGGCGGTACCGGGATCGGAGTCGTCCCAGATGCCCCACATCTTCCCGGTCACCGGGTCTGCGCCATAAACCTGTTCCGTGACGGAGTTATACTTGCCCAGGAAATCGCCATCGGAGAGGGTGCTGGGATCCCAGTCTCCGCAGTCCACGAAGTACGCCAGGTGGTTTACCAGGACCTTGGTGTACACGAAGGAGCCCAGCCGGGCAGATTCCGCGCCATCGAGGCCGGAGACGGTGATGGGGATCATGTCCGGCACTTCCTCGTCCAGGAAGGTCTTGTTTTGGGCTGCGTTCACCACTTCATCCGGCAGACGGATGCTCACCTCATAGAGATCAGACTGGCCGGTGTAGTTCAGGGTCTCAGAGTACAGCACGGTGTCCCCGGACTGGAGCAGCAGCGTCTTGCCGTTGTCCTCCTGGACCAGGTGGAAGACCAGGTAGTTCTCAGCACCTTTTTGTACCTTCATCCAATATGTGAAGGAGCCGCCCTCGGTGGCATACCGGGAGGTGCCGCCGGCTGCGGT
>CANQII010000382.1 GCA_947623875.1 uncultured Oscillospiraceae bacterium | reverse complement strand
GTGGCGGCCTCGGTACACACCCCGTATATCGTCTCTCTGGATGAGAACATGTGGAACGCCCATCCGGCGTACAACAAGCGCTCCGACACCACCAACGGCATCGGCAGCGTGCTGCAGGCGGAGGACGGTCCCCACCAGGTATACCGTGCCGCCGGTCCCCTGTTGGTCTTAGGCGGTCTTCTGGCAGCTGTGATGGCGTCCATCGGCCAGCGCAGCCCGGAGAAGTTCTTCTGGTGCGCCTCCGCCACCTTTACCGCTGCCGCCTCCTGGACCGCCCTTCTGGTCTATGGATTGCCCTATCGGAAGATCACCCAGCGGTTGAACCGGGTGGGGGCAGCACTGGCAGGCTGGCCCGGCATCTCCCGGTGCGCCGATGCCGGCATTCTCATGACAGACCTGGACCTCTTCCCCCCGGGCTCTGTAGCAGTGACCCAGGTGAACGTGTTCGGCGGGGCGCCTACGGAACGAGTAGTGGGCTATACCGCCACCCTGATCCGAGCCCTGGACTGCGGCCTTACCCGCCCCTTCTACAACCTTCTGAAAGCCCAGGGTGCCCTGTACCGGGAGGTGTCCAGCGTGGTGGTCCACGAGGGCGGCATCTCCGGCGTCATCCGGAACCAGGAGGTGCTGGTGGGCACGGCGTCCTTCATGCACATCATGGAGATCCCCATGCCGGCGGGGCACAACATCCGCAACGCCATCTTCTGCGCCATCGATGGACATCTGGCAGGCCTGTTCCCCCTGCTCTATAACCTGGGGGACTCCGTGGCCCCCAGCATCGCGGCCTTGGTGCGGGACGGGGTGTCCCCTGTCCTCGCCACCCGGGACCCCAACATCATCCCGGACATGCTGGACCGGAAGTTTCACATCAACACAGAGGGCATCGACTTCCCCTCTGTGGAGCGGCGTCTGGACCTCTCCGCCCGGAATCAAGAGCACGACATCATCCCCGTGGCAGTCTTATCCAGAGAGGGCATCACCGCCTATTGCGATGCCGTTCTGGGGGGCAGGAGGCTCCGCAAGTGCATCCGCTGGGGTCTCATCGCCTCCATCGTGGGCAGCGTTCTGGGTCTCTTTCTCACCTTTTACCTCACCTCCATCGGGGCTTACGCCAGCCTCACCATCCCCAACTTCCTCATCTACATGGCGGCCTGGCTGGTACCGGAGGCGGTTCTCATGAACTGGACCAACCGGTATTGAGGGCAGCGAAACAAACACATACCACAAAAGGGATTCCAGCAGCGCGGCCGCGCTGCTGGAATCCCTTTTTCTGGTTTTGCATATGGTATCAGCGGTTCACGCCCTCCACGAACTTCTGGATCCGTGAGGTGACCAGCTCGCTGGGGTGCATGTCCCGAAACTCCTCCGCCGGCACCCAGCGGTATGCCACGGTCTCCCCCTCCTGGAGGTAGATACGGCCCTTCTTCCAGTCTGTGCGGCAGAGAAACTCCTCGTAAATCGTGCCCTGGCACACCTCAGTGCCCACATGCTCCAGTTCCTCCGCTGCGATGCCGGTCTCCTCCTGAAGCTCCCGGAGGGCACAGGTGAGGGCGTCCTCTCCCTGGAGGGCAGAGCCCCCGGCGGTGGCCTCCCAGTATCCCCCGAAGTGCTTTTTGGGGTGGCGCTGCATCAGCAGCACCGTGCCGTCCGCATGCTGGACCAGCACGTCTGAGACCAGATGAAAGTATCCCTCCGGGATGGGGGCATCCCGGACCAGCGTCACGCCGGGGATCTGATGGCCAAATCTGTCGTAGGCATCCCAAAGTTCCATGTTCACGGTCTCCTCTCTGCAGCGTGACTTTGCACTGTCTGTTTGCTTGACTACTCCGGACACACCCGCAGCGGGGTGCCGTCCAGGTGAATGACTTGATCGGCCTGAGCCAGGATCTGTGCCTGGTGGCTGGCCAGTAGGACCGGAGTACCCATGTCTCGGAGCCGATTCAGCATCCGCTCCGCACGCTCGGCGTCCACCCCGGCAAAGGGCTCGTCCAACAGGAGAAAACTGCCGCCTAACGCCGCACACCTGGCCAGCGCCAGTCTCCGGGCCATGCCGCCTGAGAGTGCGCTCGGCAGACTCCTGGCCTCCCCTTTCAGTTCGGCAAAGGCCAGCCAGCGCCCTGCCTCCCCTCTCCGATTCCGGGGCAGTACATCGGTGATGTGCTGCTGCACGCTCCGCCAGGGCAGCAGCCGGTCCTCCTGGAAGAGAAAAGCGATTTCATGGGGAGAGACACCCAGGATCTCTCCGCTGTCCGGCTTTTGGAGACCCCCAATGAGCCGGAGCAAGGTGGTCTTGCCGCAGCCGGAGGGGCCACTGAGAGCCGTGATTCCCTTGTCTGGAATGGTGAGGTTGAAATGGTCCAGCACCGTCTTCTCCCCGTAACGGAAGGAGAGATCTCTGCATTCGATCATCTCTCTTCCCTCCTCTCCAGGATGAGACGAAGGCCCTTCTCCAGAAGCAGGGACAGCGCCGCCACCACCAGGGTCCAGGCGAAGAGATCTGCCGTCTCCAGGGCCACTTTCGCCGCCTGCAGCTTGGAACCCACCGCATGGACCGGCGGACACAGCACCTCCGCCGCAATGCCGGACTTCCAGGCGAGACCGAAAGCGGTAAGAAGACCGGAGATAAAAGGTCCTCTGCAGGAGGGAAG
>CANQII010000381.1 GCA_947623875.1 uncultured Oscillospiraceae bacterium | reverse complement strand
GCTCCGGGCCACCTATGTCATCGGGATAGCCTGGGCCGTCCCACTCCAGCGGCGGCAATGGGGTTCCGGTGCCAATCTCCTCCGGATAGCCGGGGCCATCCCAGTCCGGCAGGGGCACCGGCACTCCGGTGCCGATCTCCTCCGGGTATCCGGGACCGTCCCATACGGGAAGATCCCCGGTCTGCGGGGGTTTGGCTGTCTCTCCGGCCGGTTTGGCAGGCCCAGCCCCGGTGGGGACAACGGTGATGCCAAGCTCTGCATACGCCGCCTGTTCTGGGTCTGGCTGAGGCGGCCTGGGGTTCTGTTGGATGTCTCCCTGGGCCGCAGTGGCCGCTGTCTTGGTGCCAACAGGGTTGGGGGCTGTCTGGGGACCGGGGAAGTGTTTCGGCACTGGGTTGGGGATCGGGTTGCTGTCCCCGCCGGTCTTGTACACCGGGGCGCTGGGAACACCGTTGGTCCCACTTGCACTGCTGGATCCGGCGGGACCGGTGGGAACCCCAGGCCCCCCTGGGCCGGAGGGTCCCGCGGGGATGCCGGTGATCCCCAGATCGGCTCCGGCAGGCGGGTTGTGGTCTCCGCCGCCCCCGTCTTTGCCGCCCAGACTGCGTCCGATCCCGGCGGCGCTGAAGGCCCCGCCAATAGATTTGAACAGGCCGGTTACGGCCTTGCCGGCCATCACCACCTCCTCCAGCATGGAGCCGCCGGTCTTTGTGACGTGCAGCCCCAGACTGCTGAGAATGGTGTCCATGTGCTGGCTCACCTTGAGAAAGCCCAGGGCACAGAGAAACCAGAGAAAGAAGCTTCCATCAGGGTTGAGTTCCGGGGGATCGGCTTCAGCTGCCAGGGCGATACTGGAGAGAACGTGTGTGAGCAAAATCATTGTCTTCATAGTGCCCTCCTCATGCTCCAAAGGAACCTACGGCAAGGCGGGCTACCATGACTGCAAAGAGCTTCAGGCACCAGGCATTCATAACCAGCAGAAGCAGCTGGCCCGCCAGCATCCGGCACCAGGAACTGAAGATGTTGGACGTGCTCTCGGTGCTGCCGCAGGCGATGGCAAGAGGCGCCGTATAGACCAGCACCCCCACCACGATGTACCGCTCTGCCGCCTCCACCAGAAGCTTTAGGTAGTTCCAGGCCAGCACCACCGCCAACACCAGTGTGATTGCTGTTACAGTAGGATTGGCAACTCCATATAGAGCTCTGCCAATGGCTTTCACAAAGCTGACTTCGCCTGCTGCGTTCTCTATCTCCGTGTCCAGGATCTGCCGATAGACCGGGGTAATCAGTCTGAGGGCCATCTGGGTGATCGCCCCGCTGTTCCACACCAGGAAGAGAAACAGGGTGCCTCGGAAGGCCAGCTTTGCCGGCTCCTCCGCCTTCAGTCCCGCGATCACGCCGAAATTCCGGAGCAGCTGAAAGGCCATGCCCAGGATCACCAGGGCGATCCCCATGGACAGGAACACCGTGTACATGGTCTCCGCCCCGGGGAAATACCGGACAAACAGGCTGAGGTCTGTCCCCAGGGCGTCCAGCACAGACGAGGAGATCAGGTCCATGCCGTCTGTGATCTGATCGGCAAACCACTGTACGATGGAATCCAGGATCCCCATGGGCTATCCCCTCCCTCTCCGGGGCGGCAGAGCCGCCCCGGAGACGCTCATGTGGGACTCCACTGGCCGCCCTGGACAAGGGGTGTGAGGTACGCCACGATGAAGCCCAGGGAGTTCAGGATGATCCAGGTGAGCACGATCCGCTTCAGCCAGGCTCTGGACTCATCCACGGTGCGGCCGGACCGGCTGAAGTTCATCATGATGAGGGCCACACTGGCGCAGACCACAGCGGCGATGGTGGAGATCCCCAGGATGTGGGTGTAGATGTCCTGCATCAGCGAACTGGCTGCGCTCCAGAAGTCTCCGCCGCCGCCAGCGGCGGCGAACGCCGGGGCCGTGAGGAGGAGGGCGCCGGCGGCACCGGCAAGGCCTCCCCGGATCCCCGGGATATGGAATTTGGACTGCATTTGATTCCTCCTTCGGATACACGGCCCCGGATCGGGCCGTATGATAGGGGCCAGCGGCGGCAACCGGGACATCTCCGGGGCTGCGGCGTGAATACTGGGTTCAGCCCCCCTTCCTGTGTGCTCGCGCCCCGGAGGCCGCCGGACTGGCCTCTCTATAGGGGTATTCTCCCGCGAAACCGGGTTTTGTACGTTACATAAGGAAAAATATTTTTATTATTCCCAATTTTCTTCTCAGAGGTACTTGCACAGCCTCCGGAGGATGTCGTCCCGGCGGGTCTGCACGGTGCTGTATGAGATCCCCAGCCGCTTCCCCGTCTCCCGCAGAGACAGTTCTTTGCAATACAGCAGCTCCATGAGGTTGCGCTCTGCGATGTCCAGGTGCCGCAGAGCCGCGAGCAGCTTCTCCTCCTGCAGGTTGTCCAGCGCCATGTCTTCCGTGCCATCCGCTTCCTCATCGCAGATGCACTCCGGGTCTGCCCAATCTGCGTTGCGGTAATAGAGCTCTTCCGCCCCGCAGCTCTTGCGGAGGCGGCTCTTGCGCTTCTCCTCCAGGAGCCAGACCCGGTACTGCTCCGGGGTGGCCTCGATGGTGATGATGCCCGCATCCGGGTCCACATCGTTGCCCAGGCGGATGAAC
>CANQII010000380.1 GCA_947623875.1 uncultured Oscillospiraceae bacterium | reverse complement strand
TTCGACCTGGGAAAGCCTGTCTTCTCCTGGGTCACGGAATACGCCAGAGGCTTCCGCCAGCAGGCGGCCCGGGTCCGGGTGGCAAGAGATCCGGAGATGCAGGACATCCTGGCGGACAGCGGCAGGCGGGAGGACATCTCCTCTCTGGCCTACGCCCCGGAGCTCTCATTGGAGCCCTGCACCCGCTATTGGTGGGATGTTGCGGTCTGGGATGAGACCGGAGACAGCGCCGTATCCTCTCCCAACTGGTTTGAGACCGGCAAACTGGAGGAGGCCTGGCAGGGCAGCTGGATCCGGGCTCCCTTTGAAGAGCATCCGGAGCTGTTTCGAGACTTTACATGCAAAGATAATGTGGCCTCCGCCCGGCTGTTCATCTGCGGCCTGGGGCTCTATGAGGCCAGCATCAACGGCGTCAAGGTGGGGGAGGAGTTCCTCACCCCGTACTGCACCAGCTATCAGCATAGAATTCAGTATCAGACATACGATGTGGCGCCTCTTCTTCACTCGGAAAACAGGATCTCTGTGCTTCTGGGCAGAGGCTGGTACCACGGCCGCTTCGGCTTTGGGGACAAGCAGGACAAGATCTACGGACCCCACATGCAGCTCATCGCAGAACTCCATATCACCTATCAGGACGGCAGCAAGGATGTGATCGCCACAGGAGACAGCTGGCACTGCCGGGTGAGTCCCGTCCTCTCCAGCTCCATCTACGATGGTGAGGTGTGGGATGCCCGTCTGGAGGGGGAGGACCGGGAGGTGTGCTCCGTGATCCCGGCAGACGCCCCCAAAGGCGCCCTGGTGGAGCGGCTCAGCCCGCCGGTGACAAAACAGCGGATTCTGAAGCCGGAGCTGCTTCACACCCCGGCAGGGGAGCTGGTGCTGGACTTCGGCCAGGTGATCACCGGCTGGGTGGAGTTCACCGCCAACATCCACGCCGGGCTGGAGATCCACCTGGACTACGGCGAGCTGCTCCAGGACCAGAACTTCTATAACGAGAACCTCCGCACCGCGGAGGCGGCATATACCTTTATTTCAGACGGCAGAGAGCACCTGGTACGGCCCCACTTCACCTTCTACGGCTTCCGCTATGTGCGGGTTACCGGCCTCACCGAGGAGGAGATCGGGACGGCGGACTTCACCGCCTGGGCGGTGTACTCCGCCCTGGAGGAGACCGCCAGCATTCAAACCGGCAACGCCAAGGTGGACCGGTTAATCTTGAACGCCCTCTGGAGCCAGCGGGACAACTTCCTGGACGTGCCCACAGACTGCCCCCAGCGGGACGAGCGGATGGGGTGGACGGGAGATGCCCAGATCTTTGCCTCCACCGCCTGCTTCCGCATGGACACTGCCGCCTTCTACCGCAAGTACCTCCGGGATATGTGGGCAGAGCAGCAGGACCTGAACGGCGCCGTGCCCTTTGTGGTGCCGGATGTGCTCCGGGCCCGGGATGAGGCCGCCGGGCGGCAGCCGGGAGACCGAGGGGCCGCCGGGGGCTTCGGCGCCTGTGCCTGGGGCGATGCCGGCACCGTAATCCCCTGGACCCTCTATCAGTATTACGGGGACAAGTACCTCCTGGAGGAGACATACCCCAACATGAAGGCCTGGACGGACTGGATCCGGGAGCAGGACGAGACCCGCTGCGGAGGCAAACGGCTCTGGACCTGCGGCTTCCACTTCGGAGACTGGCTGGCCCTGGACAACCCGGACAAAGAGAGTCGATTCGGCGGCACGGAGAACGCCTATGTGGCCACCGCCTATTACTACTGGTCTGCCTCCCTCACCGCCGAGGCAGCAGCGGTCCTGGGCAAGGCGGAAGACGCCAAAGAATACGCCGCTCTGGCAGGCGAGATCAAGACTGCCTTCCAGCAGGAGTATTTCACTCCCACCGGACGGCTAGCCATGCCCACCCAGACAGCCCACGCATTGGCCATCGCCTTCGGCCTGGTGCCAGAGGCGTATCAGGCCCGTACCGCAGCAGATCTGAAGGCCCGGTTGGACGCCAAGCGGATTCACCTGGACACCGGCTTTGTGGGCACCGGCGTGCTGGCAGATGCCCTCAGCAGCGTGGGCCTGGGAGACTATGCGGTTACCCTTCTCTTGAACGAGGACTTCCCCAGCTGGCTCTATGAGGTGAACATGGGGGCCACCACCATCTGGGAGCGGTGGAACTCCGTGCTCCCGGACGGCAAGGTGAGCGGCACCGGCATGAACTCCATGAACCACTACGCATACGGCTGCATCGTGGGCTGGATCCTGCGCTCTCTGGCCGGCCTACAGATGCCGGAGGACAGCTATGGCTGGAAGAAGGCCAACGTCTGCCCCCAGACGGATCGCCGGTTCCCGGGGATCTCTGCCGTGTGGGACTCCCCAGCGGGCCGCTATGTGAGCAAATGGGCCTGGGAGGGCGATGGGGTGCACTACGAGATCACCGTTCCCTTCGACTGCAAGGCCGTATTCACCCTGCCGGAGGGCCAGGAGATCACATCCTGCAACGGCGCCCCGGCCCAGGGACACAGCCTGCCGCTGCCCTGCGGCACCTGGAAAATCACCGCCCGGATCGGCTGAGCCGATGGGGCGTCTCAATCAATGCGCTTCCACTCTTCAAGGAGGAATCAAGGAATGGTTATCGTAATCAACCCCAACCGCTCCAAGGGCACCATTTCGCCCAACATCTA
>CANQII010000379.1 GCA_947623875.1 uncultured Oscillospiraceae bacterium | reverse complement strand
GTTGTACGATGCCAATGCCCCTGAGATGGGTCCCGGAAAGCCCAAGACCAGCGATGCTTCCGTACCAGTAACACCCTACGGATATATGCCCGAAAGTGCGCCATAAGCGTGATTTAGCCCCATAGCTGCGCTATTCCGTGGCCGGCATAGGCCTCAACCTTTTACGGCTGGGCAGTGAGTGCTGGTTCGCATCCGCCAGGCCACCTGCCATCTCCGGTAATGCTGCAAAGACGATTTATGCACCCTGTGGTTCCGCGGGGGATTGATTGGAATCATATCGCAATAATCCGCGAAAAAGTTAGTTAAACGCCTGGTTTCAGCATGTTATCAAAACTTTTACGCGAATTTGGTCAAAATAGAGACCCCGTATGCAAAACATGATTTTTTGCCGGGTAGGACCTATTAATCCAATACACATTCATAGGGAACGCCCTATTGACACTGACCACTGAGCAGTCCAGACCGTGTACAGCGAGCGTCTCTGAAAGCTCCCGCAGGGGAACAGTAATGGCAATGCAGAGCAGGGATCTCTTCTTTGGGGAGGCACCCGCATACCGCCGAAAGTAAGCGGCGGCGGCAGATCCGCCGCCGGAATTCGCCTTGACGGCTTTTCTACCCACCGCAGATTTACGAAAACCTCTATCAGGCAGGCTTGTTCCAATGGGGTATCTGCCCGAGCACAACGTGATGTACACTACGGCCCGCCTGCACTCCTGTGCCGTTTCCACAGTAAAAATGCGCCGCAGCAGATGTCTCTCGTCTGCTGCGGCGCATTTCTCTACTCCTGTTATTCCACGCTCTCCTCCTGGCACATGGTCTGCAGCTGCCTGAGATACAGCTGGGCCGCCCGGGAGAAGGGCTGATTCTTCTTCCACACGAGACGGGCCTCCAGCTCCAAAGGCGGGTCCAGCGGCCGGAAACAGAGCGGGCTGTCTCCGGAGGTGTTGATGAGCCCGTCCAGAGTAAGGGTATATCCCAGCCCCTCTTCCGTCATGAGGGAGGCATTGTACGCCAGGGAGTAGTCTCCCACGATGTTCAGCTCAGATGCCTCCCGCCCCATCCAGCGGAGCAGCATCCCGGAGGAGGTGGCCTGGCGGGTCATAATCAGCGGCTTGGACCAGAGGTCTGTGTCCTGAATGGTCTCCTTCTCTGCCAAAGCGGCGTCCCTCCGCATCAGCACGCCCCACACATCCCTGTGGGGTAGCATGTAGACCTCGAACTTCTCCGGATTCACCGGACCCAGCATCAGCCCGAAGTCCGCCAGGCCCTTGTCCAGCTGCTCCTCCACATATAAGCCATCTCCGCTGGAGATGTGGAACCGGATCTGGGGGTGTTCCTTCTGCAGGAGTCCTGCCGTTTGGGACAGCAGCCGCACCGCCTCCGTCTCTCCGGCGGCGATGTACACATCTCCGGCGATCACCCCTGCCTCCCCGGAAAAAGCTGCCTCTGTCTTGTCCGCCAGCAGCACAATCTCCTCCGCCTGCCGGCGCAGGAAGATGCCCGCCTCGGTGAGGGCAATTCTCCGGCTCCGGCGGGCCCGTTCAAAGAGCTGTACCCCCAGTTCCTCCTCCAGGTCCATCAGCTGCCGGGACAGGGTAGGTTGAGTGACGTGCAGCACCTCCGCCGCCTCGGAAATGCTCTCCTCTCTGGCCACCGCCAGGAAATAGCGCAGTACCCGCAGTTCCATGAAAGTCTCCCCTTTCGTTTGCTGTCTGTACCATACCGGAAAATTCTATACCTGTCAAGCATGAGATTCGATATAAAAGAGGTATTTGATGTTTCCCAACCCATCGGTTATGATGGAGCCAACCCAAGGAGGTGTGCTCCATGAAAGCACAGTTCGACACCACAGACCTCACCAGCGCCGGCCTCACAGACCATGAGATCCAGGCGGTGCTGGCCGCAGACACCGGCGAGCAGCAGATCCGGATGCTCCGGGCGGGACGGGGCCGTCTACTGGAGGACATCCACCGCCAGCAGCGGGCTTTGGATACCCTGGATTACTTCATCTACCAGATCAAAAAATCAAGCTAACGAAAGGAAGCAATGCATATGCAGACCCTCACCCTCTCCCAGACCTGGGACAAGACCTTCCCCCAGAGCGACAAAGTCTCCCACAGAAAGGTCACCTTCCCCAACCGGTACGGTATCACCCTGGCAGCAGACCTGTACACCCCGAAGGATGCCGATGGCAAGCTCGCCGCCATCGCGGTGTGCGGCCCCTTCGGCGCCGTGAAAGAGCAGGCCGCCGGCCTCTACGCCCAGACCATGGCAGAGCGGGGCTTCCTCACCCTGGCCTTCGATCCCTCCTTCACCGGCGAGAGCGGCGGCACGCCCCGGTATATGGCCTCCCCGGACATCAACACCGAGGACTTCATGGCAGCGGTGGACTTCCTCTCCGTCCAAGACAACGTGGACCCGGAGAAGATCGGCATCATCGGCATCTGCGGCTGGGGCGGCATGGCCCTGAACACCGCAGCCCTGGACACCCGGATCAAGGCCACCGCCTCCATGACCATGTACGACATGACCCGGGTCAACGCCAAGGGCTATTTCGACAGCGAGGACAGCGCAGACGCCCGGTACGCCAAGAAGCAGGCCATGAACGCCCAGCGGATCACGGACTTCAAGACCGGCATCTATGCTCTGGGCGGCGGCGTGGTGGATCCCCTGCCCGAAGACGCCCCCTTCTTCGT
>CANQII010000378.1 GCA_947623875.1 uncultured Oscillospiraceae bacterium | reverse complement strand
GCAGGGGCGGCGCCGGTGAGACGGCGCCGCCCCTGCGGGGTGTATGGATGGGTTGTCTAGGGCTTCTGCTCAGCCCAACATGGCGAGGCCGATGAGCAGCCGGCGGATGGCCTCCTCCCGGCCCAGGATGCAGCAGATCTCCACCGCGCCCCCGGGGGTTACCGCCTTGCCGGCCACGGCGATGCGCACCGGCCACATCAGGGTGGCGTTCTTTACCCCCAGTTGCACCGCCAGATTGATGAGGCAGTCGTGGACGGAGGCCTGATCCCAAGTGGGCAGGCCCTCCAGAGCGGGGATGGCGGCCTTCAGCATGTTCCGGGAGACGTCCGAGTTGGTCTTGGACTTCTTGTTGGTGTAGAGGTCCACGCCGTATACGGGGAGCTTGTCGAAGAAGTCCACCTTCTCCGGGATGTCTGAGAGCTTCTCACAGCGGGCCTGGAGCAGGGCGGCGATAGCGCTGAGGTCCAGGGCCGGGTTGGAGACGCTCTTGCGGATCCAGGGTTCTGCCGCCGCGGCAAAGGCCTCAGGGGTCATGGAACGGAGATAGGAGGCGTTGAAGTAGGTGAGCTTGGCGATGTCAAAGGCGGCGGGGGACTTGGAGACGCCCTCGATATCGAAGACGGCGGCCAGCTCGTCCAGGGTGAAGAACTCCCGCTCTGCCAGCTCGCCCCGGGGTGCCCAGCCCAGAAGGGCCACGTAGTTCACCACGGCCTCGTTGAGATAGCCGTCTGCCAGCAGATCCTCGTAGGAGGGATCCCCGTGGCGCTTGGACATCTTGCGGACTGTACCGGTCTCGCTGTCCTGGATCATGATGGAGCTGCAGTGCACATAGGTGGGAATCTCCCAGCCGAAGGCCTCATACAGCAGGTTGTACTTGGGGGCAGAGGAGAGATACTCCGCGCCCCGGACCACATGGGTGATGCCCATCAGGTGATCGTCCACCACGTTGGCGAAGTTATAGGTGGGCAGGCCGTCCCGCTTCAGCAGGATCTGGTCGTCCAGCTCGCTGTTCTCCACGGTGATGTCCCCGTAGACGGCATCGTGGAAGGTGGTGTGTCCCTCGTGGGGGATCCGCTGCCGGATGACATAGGGCTCCCCGGCGTCCACCCGGGCCTGGGCCTCCGCCGGGTCCAGATTCCGGCAGGGGTCGTCCTCCCGCTGGAATTCGCCGCTGTCCTCCTTGGACTCCGCCTTCTCGCAGAAGCAGTAGTATGCGGCGCCCTTTTCCACCAGCAGTTTGGCGTACTCCTTGTACAGGGAGCGGCGCTCGGTCTGTACGTAGGGACCCACCGGGCCGCCCACATCGGGGCCCTCATCCCAGGTGAGGCCGCAGCGGCGCATGGTGTTGTATATCACGTCTACCGCGCCCTCTACCAGGCGGCCCTGGTCTGTGTCCTCAATGCGCAGCAAAAACTTGCCGCCGGCGTGGCGGGCGATGAGCCAGGTGTACAGGGCGGTGCGGAGATTGCCCACATGCATATAGCCGGTGGGGGAAGGGGCAAACCGGGTACGCACCTCTCCGTGGGGAATGCGTGCCTCCATATCGGCGAACCATTGCTGATCCATGGTGATTGGTACCTCCAATGTATGTTTGGAATTGTTCTGCCCGATTGTACCAGAGAAGAGGCCGGTTTTCAAGCGGTTTAGCAGGGTCTGGCGAAGTTTGTGGCATTGCAGTGAGATGGCCGGATCCGGTGGTGGTTCCAGGGCGGAAAGCAGAGGATGAGAAAGCCCCGCGCCGGCGCGGCCGGTGCGGGGCTAATGACCATGTCTGATCCGCCGCTTTCTCTCCTCCCCCTACAGGTCCGGGGAGCAGTAGCAGCCTTCCTGGTACAGCGTGCGGTCTATGGTGAGGACAAAGAATTCACGGGCCTCGCGCTTGGTGTGGAAGTTATTGGGAGACAGGATGTCCCAATTGGCGTCTACAAACTTGGCAGCTACTGCTCGAATGTCATCTGTGCGGACGTAATACATGGGGCTGTCTGCGGTTGGCCCCTCGCTGCCCTCCGGGACAAAGGCCAGTCCGTACCGCCATCCCTTCTCATAAGATGGCCAGGTTCTCAGCGGGGTGCCCCTGTTGTTTGTGCTGGAATTGCCGGCGGAGACGCCGGATTCCGCAGGGACGTGGACTACAGTGCCCTTTTCCAGTGTGAGTACCGGCTCCTTGTCTTCTGGGCTGGCGTAGTACCGGATGTCACAGGGGAGGGGGAGTGTCTCCACGTATTCCGGCTCTTGGATAGGCAAGAGGTACCCAAAGTAGTGGCCGTAGGCACCGAAGCTCATCTCCTCCAGGGGGACGTGCTGGGAGTACGGCTCCTCCCATTTGTTGTATTGGAACTTGTATGGGCTGAACGGACGGACGTGCTGCCAGATGACGGCCCCTGCGATGGACGCTACCACGACCAGGGCAACTGCAAGGAAAATGGTCCTCTTTCTGCCCTTCTTTGGGGTGGGTGACGCTGAATTTCTGTCGACGCTCATACGCTGCCTCCTTCAGATCAAGTGAGCTGCTGATGGGAACCAAAAGAAAGATTGTACTCCAGAAAAGTGCGAGGAACGGACTGAACTGCCTTCGTGAAACGTATCACCATTGTATGAGGAGCGGAAATCAAAGTCAAGTGCTGATTTCGCAAAATCATGGCTTTTCTCAGAGAAATCGCATCATGAACGCGAGGATTGGAGCAGCGCATGTGCCTTGACCGCATAGGAAGTGGAGAGGGCGATGCCAATGCGTGCGCGAACAGTGAAATGCCGCTTGAAACGGATGAGATTAGAGTGTATCATG
>CANQII010000377.1 GCA_947623875.1 uncultured Oscillospiraceae bacterium | reverse complement strand
CGGTGGGAAAGGCGGTGTCGATGAAATAGTGGTTGATGGCGTCATCCTCTTTGCCGCACATGAGGATGGCGTAGGCCGTATCCAAGGCGCGGCCGGCCCGGCCGATCTGCTGGTAGTAGGCCACCACGTTGCCGGGCTTCTGGAAGTGGATCACGAAGCCGATGTCGGGCTTGTCGAAGCCCATGCCGAAGGCCACGGTGGCCACCAGCGCTTTGATCCGGTTCTCCATGAAGTCCTCCACCGCCCGCTGCTTGCTCTCCGCGTCCATGTCCGCAAAGTAGCTGGTGCTGGCGATGCCGTTTTGCTGGAGCCACCGGTTCACAAGGTCGCAGTCCGCCACGGTGAGGCAGTAGATGAGGCCGCTCCCGGGAAGCGTTGGAACGTTCCCCTTCAGCCAGGCGAGACGCTCCTCCTTGGAGTCCAGCTGCAGCACCTGCAATGCCAGAGACTCCCGCACCAGGCTGCCCCGCTGAATCTGGATGTCATGGCCCAACTGGGCCTGGATGTCCGCGATCACCCGGTTGTTGGCGGTGGCGGTGGTGGCCAATACCGGGATGTTGGGGGGCAGCAGGTGGATAATGTCGATGATCCGCCGAAAGTCCGGGCGGAAGTCGTGGCCCCAGTCTGAGATGCAGTGGGCCTCATCCACCACGAAAAGGCCGATCTTGGCCGCGAGGCTCCGCACCAGCCGGTCTCGAAATCCCTCGTTGGCCAGCCGCTCCGGGGAGATGATGAGGGCGTCTACCCTGTCCCGGTCCAGCTCCTCCTGGGTGGTCTCCCATTGATCCTGATTCTCGGAGTGGATGGTGCGCACCTGCAGGTGCAGCCGGGCGGCAGAGGACACCTGGTTGTTCATCAGCACCACCAGCGGGCTGATGATCAGGGTAAAGCCCTTGTGCCGCTGCCGGAGGATCTTGGTGGCCAGGAAGTACACCAGGCTCTTGCCCCAGCCGGTCTTCTGCACCACCAGGGTGTTCTGTCCCCGGAGGATGGCCAGTATGGCCTCTGCCTGTCCCTCCCGAAAGGTGGCGTCCGGCCCGTAGGCCTCCCGCAATACCTGGAGAATCTCGTCCATGTCCCGCTTTCCCCTCTCTGTATCCAGTCATATGTGCAGCATACGCAGTTCTTCTGACGTGAGAGGTCTCCACTGGCCGGGGCGCAGATCCCCCAGTACCAGCGGGCCCTCCTGCACCCGCTTCAGACGGGTCACATGTAAATGGGCGGCATCGCACATCCGCCGCACTTGCCGGTTCTTCCCCTCGTGGATGGAGACAGACAGCAGGCCGCCCGCAGGTGTCTCCCGGATCACCTTGATCTTGGGCTTTCGAATGGGCTCCCCGTCCAGCTGCACCATCTCCCGGAGAATCTCTGCCCCGGGCCGGATCTCCCCCTGCACCCAGGCGAGATACACCTTGTCCACGTTGTGGGAGGGATGGGTGAGGCGGTTTGTGAGAGCGCCGTCATCGGTGAGCAGCAGCAGGCCCTCAGAGTCCAGGTCCAGCCGTCCCACCGGCCACACCCGGGCGCCGCAGCCCGCCACCAGGTCCGCCACGGTCTTTCGCCCCTTCTCATCGGAGAGGGTGCATACATAGCCCCGGGGCTTGTAGAGCAGCAGATAGGTGTGGGTGCTGGGCCTCTCCAGCGGCACCCCGTCCACGCGGATCTCATCGGTCTCCAGGTCCGCCTGATCGCCCAGTTTGGCAACGCTCCCGTTCACGGAGACTCTGCCCTCGGTGAGGTAGGTCTCCGCCGCTCTCCGGGAGCAGATGCCCGCCTGAGAGAGTATCTTCTGCAGCCGCTCTCGCACGTTGTTTCCCCCCAATTCTGTTCTCTCTTGGTTTGTGCTGCTATCCGAATAGCCCCTGGAAAAAGGCCATGATCCTCTCCCAGAAGGGCAAGGGTGCCTTCCCATCGGTGAGGGCGCTGTCCCTACTCACCAGAGGCACCTGCACCACGGGTGTACCATTGAGGGACCAGGTGGCCTGCCCCACCACCAGACCCGGCCGCACCGGGGCGGTGAGACCGGTGTCCAGTTCAATAGTCTGCTCCAGCTGCTCTCCGGCGCCCAGAGGATACCCTGCAGAATGCGCTGCCACCGCCGTGATAGCGGGGATCAGGCTGCCGGACACCGGCACGGTGCCGAACACCTCTCCTTCGGTGCAGAGAGACGCCCTGGGCCAGGCGGAGAATCCATAGTCCAGGAGGGCGGCGTGGTCCCGCCAGTCGTCCGGGTCGTGCAGGGTGACGCAGATCAAGGTCTGCCCGTTTCGCTGGGCGGCAGACACCAAGGTGCGGCCGGCCTTCTCCGTGTAGCCGGTCTTCATGCCGATGCAGCCCTCATACCGGGTGAGAAGCTTGTTGTGGTTCACAAAGGTCCGCTCCCCGATCCGGGCAGTCTTGGCGGCGCAGATTGTCCGCACCGTCTCGTTGGCAAGGCATGCCCTGGCCAGCAGCGCCATATCAAAAGCGGTGGAGTAGTGGTCCTCCCCGTCCAGGCCGCTGGCGTTGGCAAAGGAGCTGTCTGCCATGCCGATCTCCGCCGCCCGTCGGTTCATCAAGTCTGCAAAGTCCTCTTCGCTGCCCGCCACGAGGTTGGCGATGGCCACCGCCGCATCGTTGCCGGACTGGAGCAGCAGGCCGTACAGCAGCAGCCGGAGAGAGACCGTCTCCCCCGGCTTCAGGTAGATGGAGGAACCCTCGATCCCCGTCCACTGGGGATCTATAGAGACAGGGGCATCCAGATCCGTTGTCTGCTCCGCCGCCACGAGAGCGGTGAGCAGTTTCGTGGTGCTGGCGATCCGCGCC
>CANQII010000376.1 GCA_947623875.1 uncultured Oscillospiraceae bacterium | reverse complement strand
GCCCCTATTTTTGACTAGATCGGACACTTTAGCACACTAAAGAATCCTCTTGAGAGGTAAGCGACCGCACAGGTCGATATTTTTCAGGGTCAAGTATGCCATAGCTCTCGCTCCTTATTACACGGTTTCATCAGACAGGTCCGGACGCCGGAGAGGTGCCGGACGCCGTCAGCCCTGTGTATGGTTTTTGAGAAAGCGGAAAATGGTACGATATACTGCGCAGTCCCAGGTACAGAGCCTGGGAAAAAAGAACTCTGCGCCGGGCAGCGTTCCTCTTGCCCAGGCTCTGTCGGGTCCTTTTCTCTCATATGGGTGGAAAATCAGGAAAATCGGCGGAAAATGTTTGTTAAAGTGTAGACAAGCCGGTTTTCATTTGATAAACTGGCAAAAGTCTATCCCACAAACCATCCAGACAGGAGAACAGGTGAGACTATGAATCGAATTATCTATGTGGGCAAGCATGCCCTTACACTGTCCGTGTCCAGACACACCCATAACAGCTGGGAGCTGATCTACTGCACCAGCGGAGACGGCACGATCTTTTTTGACGACCGCTCCATCCCCTATACTACCGGCGATATCGTGGTGATCCCCACCCGGGTGCCCCACAGCAATCAGAGCCATTGCGGCTTTACCAACATCCACATCAACATGGATGAGGCCACCTTCCCGGACCGGGATCCCTTCCTGGTGCGGGGGGACTCCAGCAATCTGCTGCTGGACGCCTTTCAGGGCGCCTACCGGTGCTACACCAGCAAGACCCCGGGCTTCAACGTGCTGCTGCCCATCTACGGACAGCTCATCGCCACCGCCCTCACCCTGCAGGAGCCGGAGCGGGCCCACAGCTCAGTGGTTCTGGAGATTCAGCACCAGATTCACCAGTGCTTCCCGGACGCCTCCTTCGATCTCAACGCCTACCTGCACACCCTGCCCTTCAACTGCGAGTACCTGAAGAAGCTCTTTAAAAAGGAGACCGGCCTCACGCCCCTGCAGTACCTCACAGACCGGCGGCTGGAAAATGCGGCCACCGTGCTGTCCATGGCGTACGGCAAACAGAACATCACCGAAGTCTCTGCCCTCAGCGGCTTCTCTGAGCCGCTGTACTTCTCCAGGCTCTTCAAGAAGAAGTACGGGGTGAGTCCCAGCCGGTATCAGCCGGAAGATCCCGCGCCCACCAGCGATTCAGACAGCATGAAGATCATGCTGTGAGCCGTTTCACCTCGGTGTAGGCCAGCACGAAGGGGGCCACGCCCTTGGCGTCGTTCTCCACCACCGGCTCGGAGATGTAGTACTCGTAGGAGCCATCTCTGCGGCGGTTGTTCTCCGGGCCCAGGCCTGCCACGAGACAGATGCCGCCCAGGTTCAGTCCGCCGTCCGTAAATGTCAAATACTTCTTCGCGATGCCGTCGAAGGTCTTCTGGCCTTTGGCGGCATAGCTTTTGTCCAGGATCCCCAGCCGTGCCGCTTTCAGGGTGGCATAGGCCAGCATGGCGCTGCCGCTGGTCTCCAGGTAGTTGCCCTCCCGGCCGGGCTGATCCGGCACCTGCCAGAACATGCCGGTCTCCGGGTCTGCATAGCGCTGGACGCTCTCCAAAAATTCCTTCAGGATGCCCTGGAACTCGGTGCGCTCCGGGCAGTCCGGCAGGATCTCAGAGAGGTCCGCCAGAGCCACAGAGAACCAGCCCAGGGAGCGGAGCCAGAAGTTCTTGGAGCAGCCGGTGATGGGGTCAGACCAGAAGGCACACCGGGAGGCGTCGTAGCCGTGGTAGTAGAGGCCCTTCTCCTCGTTGAACATCTTGGCCCGCACGTTGCGGATCTGGGAGGCGATGTCGCTGTAGTCCTGGTCGCCCAGATACTTCTCGTACATGGCCCGGAAAGGCTGCGCCATATAGATACCGTCCAGCCACACCTGGTTGGGATAGATGGCCTTGTGCCAGTAGTTGCCCTCATAGGTCCGGGGATGGTCGTCCAGGGTAGACTTGAGAATCTCCGCGGCCTTGCGGTACTTCTCCTTGCCGGTGCGCTGATAGAGCTCAAAGAGCACCCGGCCCTCGTTCACATCGTCCAGGTTGGAATCCTCCGGCCGGAAGGTGCGGATGGCGCCATCCTCCTCCACGAAGGCATTGATGAAGTGCTCTACGAAGTCGAAGTAGCGGGTATCCCCGGTGATCCGGGACATCTCCAGCAGCGCGGTGAGCATGCAGCCGTCGATGTAGTTCCACTTGGTCTTCTTCCCCGCCCGGATCTGCTCCAGGTTCCAGGCGGTCCGTTCCGGGGTGGACTCCTCCACCAGCCGGAGTACATATGCGTCAATCTGGCTGTAGTCCATTCAGAGTACCTCATTTCTTCCCGCCGATGGGGCGGGTCTGTGGGGCAGGCCCAGCCTGTCCCCGGGGAATTGCGCCTTAGTGAACCTCCAGGCCGTCCACGGTGACCGACTCTGTGTGGTCCGTGATGAGAGGCTCGCCCTCTGCACCGCTGATGGAGCAGTTGTGCACTTCGATGTCCCGGACATTGTCCAGATAGAAGCCCAGTTTGCACCGGTCCTCGGCGAAGTTCTGCATGGCAGGCTTGCCGGGCTTGGCATCCTCGGCAAAGGTCACCGAGATGTTCTCCAGGCGCACCTTCTCGATGGGGCTCTCCGGAAGGCCGTCGATGTAGCAGGCAGCCACTTCAGCCCCGGTGCACTCCATGTTCCGGAAGGTGAAGGAGCCGGTTCTGGGGGTGCGGTCATCCACGGGCAGCTTTTCCGGATCTTGCGATTTTCTCCTGCTGGGAGGGGCTGGAAGCCCCTCCGGGCCGGTGAGCCGGGATGAAAATGTGT
>CANQII010000375.1 GCA_947623875.1 uncultured Oscillospiraceae bacterium | reverse complement strand
GGAATACCGTGCGCAGAGCCGCGGAGCTGCTGCTCCGCCGTGGCGTGAAGGTTAACGCCCTCTGCGTGGTAACCGCCCAGTGCGCCCGAAGTCCCCAGAAGGTCTATCAGCAGCTGAAAAAGCTGGGGTTCGATTACATGCAGTTCATCGCCTGCCTGGATCCCATCGGAGAAGCGCGGGGCAGCCGCAAGTGGTCCCTGACGCCCCAGGCATATGGGGAGTTTCTCTGCCGTCTATTTGATCTCTGGTACCGGGACTGGGAGCAGGGCGTCTATCACAGCATCCGTCTCTTTGACGACTACATTCACCTGCTGTTGGGAGAACCCGGCAGCGCCTGCGCCACCTGCGGCCTATGCGGCGGCTACTTTGTGGTGGAGGGAGACGGCTCTGTCTATCCCTGCGATTTCTATGTGCTGGACCGTTGGAAGGCAGGTCGATTGGGAGAGGCCTCCCTGGCAGAGATAGTCGCCGGTCCGGTGTTTCAAGACTTTCTGGCCTGGGGCCATGAGAAACCAGCGGAGTGCAGCAGCTGCCCCTGGCAGCGCATCTGCAACGGCGGCTGCAAGAACGACTGGATCACCTGCGAGGACGGTCCCCACAACTACTACTGTCCCTCTTTCCGCGCTCTTTTCACCTATGCCGGGGAACGGATGCTTCGCATCGCCCAAGCGGAAGCGCAGGCCCGCATCCGCACGAGTCTCTGAACCGCGGGGCTGCAATGCCCAGACCCAGAGGCCGATCCAGGTATTCTGTTCTCAGATGTACTGCTCTCATAGGGCACCTCACTTGTGTTGGAGACACAGACCGCATACCAAATCGTCGCCCGGCGGGAAGGGGAGACTATCTGGGATAGCGGCAAGGTATTGTCCTCCAGCATGACCCACATTCCCTATGGCGGACCGGACCTCTCCAGCCAGGACCGTGTAGACTGGACCGTCACCCTCTGGGATGAGAACAATCAGCCCGGGGAAGCCAGCGAGAGTTGGTTTGAGATGGGCCTGCTGCACCCAACAGATTGGCAGGCCAAGTGGATCTCTGGCATCGTGGCCCCCAAGAAGGGCAAGCGGTACCCGGCAGACTGCTTCCGGAAGCGTTTCTCCGCCAGGAAACCAATCCGGAGTGCCCGGCTCTATGCCTCCGCCAGAGGCGTGTACGACGTCACTATAAATGAAACTCGCCTCACAGACCACATCCTGGCCCCCGGCATCACGGACTACCGCAAGCGGATCCAGTACCAGACCTACGACATCACTGCACTTCTGACAGAACGCAACACCATCGAACTTCGCCTGGCAGACGGCTGGTATCGGGGGAGCACTGCGGCGTACGGCGTGGTGGACGTGTACGGCAGACAGACCAGCGTGCTGGCCCAATTGGAGCTCACCTACGAGGACGGCACCATAGACACTATCAGCACAGACAGCACCTGGTCCTGGTCCAATGACGGGCCCATCCGCTTTGCCGATCTCAAGGACGGCGAGGTATACGATGCCCGCATGGTGCCCACATACAGCGGCCGGGCCAAGGCGGTACCAGGCCCGAAGGAGGCGGTGCTCTGCGCCTCAGACAACGTCCCCGTCCGAGAGCACGAGCGGTTCTCCGCAACATCCCTGCAGGGAAAGGTGCTGGATTTCGGGCAGAACATCGCAGGCTATCTGGAGTTCACGGTACAGGGCAGGCCCGGACAGATCATCACCCTCCGGATGGGCGAGGTGTTGAAAGACGGCCATGTGGACCTCTCCGGGATCCAGGAACAGAAACCCGCCGCTGGCTGGACCCAGACGGCACTCATCAAGAAGCTGCTCACTGGAAAGACTGCCGGGGAAACCGTGGGCACCCCGCTGCAGGAGATCCGCTTCACCTGCTCCGGCGGTGTGGACCACTACAAGACCTCCTTTGCGGTCTTTGGCTTCCGCTATGCGGAGGTGATCGGGGACATCGACATTGTCCCGGAGCATTTCACCGCCATCGCTGTGTACTCAGACATGGAGCAGACCGGCAGTTTTCAGTGCTCCGATTCCCGGGTGAACCGTCTCGTGGAGAACACCCTCTGGAGCATGAAGGGCAACTTCCTGGATATCCCCACAGACTGTCCCACCCGGGAGCGGCTGGGCTGGACCGGAGATGCCCAGGTTTTCTTCGACACCGGCGCATATCTCATGGACACCGCCTCTTTCTTCCGGAAGTGGCTGCAAGACCTGGAGGACGGGCAGTATCCCAACGGCCTGCTCTCCGCCGTGGTGCCCTACGAGGGCGTGGAGATGATGTACAAGTCCACCGGCTCCTCCGTGGGCTGGGTAGATGCGGTGTACCTCATCCCCTGGCGGTACTACCTCCGCTATGGAGACCGGGCTGTGCTGGAACGGTGCTGGCCTATGATCCGCAAGTATGCAGCGTATCTCCTGGAGAACGTGGAGAAGGACGGTCACTATGAGAAGGGCATCCATCTGGGCGAGTGGCTGGAGCCGGAGGAGTTCAAAGACAAGGTGTACGGCGCCCAGGCGAAGCACCCGGAGGAGTGCACTGCATACCTCTACTATGCCATGCGCACCATGGCCCAGATCGCAGACATGCTGGAGCTGGACTTCGCCCCGAAATTGCGTCAGGCTGCCGAGCGGGCCCAGTATATCTACCCCCAGTACGCCGAATTGGACACAGACCGGCAGGCCAAACTGGTGCGGCCTCTGGCCCTGGGACTGCTGGGCGGCGAGATGAAGAAGCAGGTGCAGCAGCGGCTGAAAGCGGCGGTGGAGCACTATCAGTATAAGGTAGGTACAGGATTCCTCTCCACCCCGTTCCTGCTCCCCGTCCTCACTGAGGCCGGCGAGGCGGAGACGGCATACAAGGTCCTCCTGA
>CANQII010000374.1 GCA_947623875.1 uncultured Oscillospiraceae bacterium | reverse complement strand
CGGAGGCCTCCGTCTCTTCCCCGTGGTTGTCCCACACGGTTACCGTCCAGCGGTATGCGGTGCGGGGGAGAAGGGTCGGTCCCAGGTATTCCACCAGGACGCTATCATCGCTCTCCACGCGGCCGGTGTCCCAGATCTTCTCCCCGTCTACTACCTGCAACCGGTATGCGGTCTGCACGGTGCCGCTCTGGTCGCTGAGTAGCTTCCAGCTGAATCGGGGCTGGCTGCTGCCCAGTCCGATGGGATTGTGCAGGTGGTCTATGGTGAGGTCTGTGAGTTTCAGCATAGGTTGGTCACACTCCTGTTTCTTCTTTTACTGCAGTTGAATATCCTTTCTGGGTAGAGAATACCAGAAGGCAGCAGGGACCTATACCAAAAAAGCGATTCTCATGTCGAATTTAAGAACACTTTTTGCAAAGAAAGTGGCAGCGGCGGGACATCGCTGTCCCGCCGCTCTGTGCTGTGTGCTGGGTGATATGCCGTTTCTCTGAAGATCAGCCGATGTCCAGGCCCAGCTTCTGCTGCAGCTCCTGCCAGACGTCGTAGGCGCTGAAGGCCATGGGGATGTGGTAGTCGTGCTTATCCCCGTGGAGCGGCGTCCACACCTGGGCGTAGAAGGGGTTCTTCCGGGCGATCTCGGCGTTGTGCCACTCCCGGCGCATGCATTCCGGGCACCAGTGGCCGCCCTTCAGCACCGTGTTGGCCGAGGCCTTGAAGGTGTGGCCGAAGGCGCACTTCCAGCGCACCGGGGTGTACATGTCCGGCACATCCTCTGTCTCCAGGGTGCCGCCCCGGAACTCCGCTGCCTTTTCCAGGTCCTCTGCGGTGAGGGAATCGAAGGGCTTGGTCTCATCGTAGCCGTGGTCCAGATACTGCTCCTCCTCACTGGGGTGGAAGAGCTGGAAGCCCTCCTCCATAGAGGGGATGGCCTCTGCCTCCTCCCGGCTGCCGAAGAAGGCGTTGATCCAGTCCGTCTCGTTGTTCTCCATCATCCAGGTGTAGCCCATGCGCTTCTTGGCGATCTCCTTATTGTGCTCCCGCATGGCGGCAGCACCGGGGATCATGGCGGCGATCATGGGGTTCTTCATCATGGCTGCCATGCCGTCTACGATGCCCTGCTGATACACCTTGGGGTCGATGACACGGAAGTGCAGGATGTCGTCCAGGGCATCGCTGTCTGAGAAATAGTGGCCGTGGAAGTTGTACTTGGCCATCATCCGGGGATCGTTGATGTCTGCGAAGGTGAGGCCCATGCCCTTCACAGAGATGTTGGTAAGCTCCCAGCAGGTGAGACGCCAGCCCTTGCCGGAGGAGAGGTTGTACGCCTTGCGCCAGAAGCTCTCCGGCACCCAGTCCTCGCAGATGTTGGCCATGCAGATGCCGCTCTCGATGGAGGTGCTCCACTCCAGCACGTTGTTGGCCGGCTGGTGGAAGATGATGGGCTCCTCGCCGGCGCCCTCTGCAGAGGGATACTGGCCGGTCTGGCGGATGGACACCCAGTGCTTCAGGCCGCTCTCAAAGACGGAGAACTCCGAGAAGACCTTGCTCATGGCGTAGTAGTCATGGACGGAGGGGTTCAGGGGATCGCCACAGCGGCCCATCTGGATGGGATACTGCCGGTCTCCGGTCTCTGCCACCGTGCCCACGTACACGAAGTGCACCTTATCCGGGTCCGGCTGGTCCTGGACGGCCTTGATGATGGCCAAAGTGGAGCCGATGTTGGTGTAGAGGGTCTTCTCCGGGTACTGGTCTGCGGCGGGGGAGACCATGGCGCCGATGTGCAGCACATAGTCCGCGCCGTCCACGCAGCGGCGGATGCAGTCCGTGTCCATCATGTCGCCCCAGACCACCTCCAGGAAGGGGCTGGCCAGCTTCTTCACCACCGCCCGGTTCTTGTCGCTGGGACGGGCCAGCATGCGGACCTTGAAGCGGGGCGCCCGGGCCAGCAGCTGCTTTACCGTCTCCTGTCCCATGGTGCCGGTGCCCCCGGTGACAAACACCACTTTGGGACCCCGGATGATGTCCTGCTGGAAGGCGGGATCGTCCAGGCGGAGAGCTGCGTCAAAGGCCTCCCGGGTGGCGTTCAGTGCCCGGCGGGCGCCTGCGGCGTCCCCCAGAGAGAGGTAGCCGATGCCGTTCTGCCGGCAGCACTGCTCCAGCGCCTTGCCGTCCCGGGCCTTGCTGCCGATGGCCACCACAGCATAGTCGCAGGGGTACTCTACCGGGGCGCCGTCCTTCTCGCCGATCACGCTGTGGTCTGTGATCTCCGTTACCTTTACCTCGGTTACCGGGGTGATGCCGGCGGCGTAGACGCTCTCCGTGACGCAGATCTTCCGGGCCATGCCCAGGTCTGCGCAGAACTCCTTCAGCATCTCGAGATCCGTCACCTTGCAGCCCCGCTCGGCGAGGTACTCTGCGGTCTCCATGCCCACCATGCCGCCGCCGATAACCACCACATTGCCGCTGATCTGGACCTTGCCGGAGAGCACGTCATGGCTGTTCACCACGTTGGGCAGGTCTGCGCCGGGCCAGTTGGGCACCAGCGGCTCGGCACCGATGCAGTTGAAGACGGCGAAGGGCTTTTCCTGCAGGATCAGCTCGGGGGTAACTGGGGTGTTGAGGCGGATGTCCACGCCCTGGCGCTCCAATTGGGCCGCCATCTCAGTCATGGCAAGAGCCATCTCAGACTTCCGGGGTGCCTGCCCGGCGATGACGAACTGTCCGCCCAAGGAGTCTCCGGCCTCGCAGAGAATGGGATTGTGGCCCTTCTGCTTCAGGACACGGGCGGCCTCCATGCCGGCAATGCCGCCGCCGGCGATGAGCACGGTTTTGGGGTCTTTCGTGGGGGTGAAGTCGCA
>CANQII010000373.1 GCA_947623875.1 uncultured Oscillospiraceae bacterium | reverse complement strand
TAGCTGAGGAAGGACCGGGAGTCCGTGAGCATGCCCACGAAGTTGCCCAGCAGCCCCAGGTTGGCCAGAGACTTCATCTGGGCCTCCATGCCGCTCTTGGTGTCGTTGAACCACCAGGCAGAGCCCTGCTGAATCTTGCCCGGGACTTCGGTGCCCTGGAAGCAGCCGATGAGGGTGCCCAGCTGCTCGTTGTCCGCCGGGTTCAGGGAGTACAGGATGGTCTTGGGGCACTCGCCGGTCTCGTCCAGTGCGCTGAGCAGGTTGGCGATGTCGCCGCCGCAGGTGTTCTGGGCGATCATGTCGAAGCCGGTGTCCGGGCCCATCTTGGCGTACATCCGGGCGTTCATGTTGCGCAGGCAGCTGTAGTGAAGCTGCATGGCGATGTTCAGCCGGTGATACTCGCGGCCCAGGTGCATCAGGATGTTGGTCTGGTAGATCTCAGCCTCTTCCACGGAGACCGTGCCGCCGGCCAGAACTTTCGCCAGGGCGGCATCCGCCTCGGACTCGGTGCCGGGACGATAGGGGATGTAGTCCAGGCCGTGGTCGCTGGCGCGGCAGCCCATCTCGGCGAAGAACTCCAGCCGCTTGGTGAGGGCCTCCCGGACCTGAGCGGTGGTGGTGAGGGCACCCATGCCTGCGCTGGCGGCCAGCTTCTCCAGGTACTCGGCGAAGCCGGGCTTGCTGATGTTGATGGCCTTATCCGGGCGGAAGGAGGGATACACCTTCACGGAGATAGAGGGATCGTCCGCGATCTTCTTGTGCCACTCCAGGCTGTCCACCGGGTCGTCGGTGGTGCCGATCATGGCCACGTTGGCCTTCTTGATGATGCCCCGGACGGTGAGATCGGGGTCGTTGCGGAGCTTGTCATTGACGAAGTTCCAGCACTCCTCCGCCGTCTCCAGGGTGAGGGGCTTATCGAAGCCGAAGAACTGCCGCAGCTCCAGGTTGCACCAGTGGTACATGGGGTTGCCGATGGCCATCTCCAGGGCCTCCACAAACTTCAGGAAGCGCTCATAGGCGGGCTTGTTGCCGGAGACATACTCCTCGGGCACGCCGTTGGAGCGCATCACGCGCCACTTGTAGTGATCCCCGAAGTAGGAGCCATCCGGGTTCTCGCCGCCCAGCCACACCTCGACGATGTTGTCAAAACGGCGGTCCTCGTAGATCTCCTTGGGGCTGATGTGGCAGTGATAGTCCACCAGGGGCATGTGCTCCGCGTAGTCATGGAAGAGATGGCGGGCAGTCTCGGTTTCCAGCAGGAAATCGCGGTTCATGAATTCTTTCACAGCAATAATACCTCCGTGCTCTACCGTTTGATGTCGTAGTTCATGTTCATCAGGCTGCGGATGGACTCCACGTCATCGGTGATGTTGCCGTCGCCGTGAATCGTGTGCTTGATGGCGCTGGAGGCCACAGCGAAGTTCACCATATCCATGGGCTTGTAGTTGTTCATCATGGCATAGATGAGTCCGCTGGCAAAGGCGTCTCCGCCGCCCACCCGGTCTAGAATGTTGAAGGTGAATAGCCGGCTCTCGAAGGTGTGCCCCTTGTACCACATGTAGGCCATGAGGCTGTTCTCGCTGCCGGAGTGGGCATACCGCACATGGCGGGCGATGCACTTGATGTTGGGATAGCGCTCCACGAAGTGCTGGAACACCTCGTCCTGCTGCTCGTAGCTGGGCTGGAAGGGCACGCCGTCTTTCCAGTCGCCCTTGGCGTGGTCCGCTTCATCCTTCCAGAGGTGGTAGGGCTCGATGCCCAGCAGCACGTCCACGTAGGGCAGGCACTGGGTGCAGTAGTCCCGGGCCTCGTCCCAGCTCCAGAGGAGGCTGCGGAAGTTGCCGTCAAAGGACACGGTGAGCCCCTTCTCCTTGGCCGCTTTCATCAGCTTCAGGGTGAAGTCTGCGCAGCTGGGGGACAGAGCCGGGGTGATGCCGCTGCAGTGGAGCCACTCAAAGCCGTCCAGAAGGGCGTCCACGTCTACGCTGGAGAAGTCGTACTCGCTGATGGCGCTGTGCTTGCGGTCGTAAGTCACCTTAGAGGGGCGGATCCCGTAGCCGGTCTCCAGGTAGTAGGTGCCCAGCCGGTGGGTGGGGGTCTCCTCCTTGGAGCTCAGGATCACGGGGGTGCAGTGCACGTCGTTGGAGCGCAGCATGCGCACGGCGCTCTTGCCCAGGGAGTTGTTGGGCACCACCGTGAAGAAGGTGCTGTCCACACCCAGGTTGGCCAGAGCCAGGGCGATGTTGGCCTCGCTGCCGCCGTAGCTCAGCTCAAAGCTGGTGGCCACGCGGATCTTCTCATAGTTGGGCGGGGTGAGGCGGAGCATGATCTCGCCGAACGCCAGGAACTTCTGCCCCACGCCCTCAACGCTGAGCGGGTTGGAATGCACCATTCAGATCACCTCTGGACGCGGCCGGAGCCGTCGCCGCCGGCAAGCTTCTCCACCTCTGCGATGGTGGCGAAGTTGTAGTCGCCCTCGATGGAGTGCTTCAGAGCGGAGGCCGCCACGGCGAACTCTACGGCGCCCTGGGTGCTGTAGCCGTTGGTGAGGGCATAGATCAGGCCGCCGCCAAAGCTGTCGCCGCCGCCGATGCGGTCGATGATGTGCAGGTGATAGAGCTTGGAGAAGCAGTACTCGTTGGAAGCCACGTCATAGAGCATGGCGGACCAGTCGTTGTCGAAGGCGGACTTGGACTCACGGAGGGTGATAGCCACCTTCTCGAAGCCGAACTTGTCTGCCAGCTGCTTGGCAACGGACTTGTAGCCCTCCTTGTTGAGCTCGCCGGCGGTGATGTCGGTGGCCTCGGCCTCGATGCCGAACACGTCCTTGGCGTCCTCCTCGTTGGAGATGCACACGTCCACGTACTGGCACAG
>CANQII010000372.1 GCA_947623875.1 uncultured Oscillospiraceae bacterium | reverse complement strand
GCGGAGGCAGAAAAGGCGGGAGAGCACGTCCCTCCCTTTCTCATTGCCAGCATCACCAGTAGCTGCAACCTTCACTGTGCCGGCTGCTATTCACGGTGCAACCACGCCACGGTAGACGCCGCGCCAGTGTGCCAGCTCACAGACGAGGAGTGGCTGGCTATCTTCCAGGAGGCGGATGAGCTGGGCGTGAGCTACATCCTTCTGGCTGGCGGGGAGCCCATGCTGCGCCGGGACATCATCGAGGCCGCCGGAAAGATGCCCAACATCATCTTCCCCATCTTCACCAACGGCACCTACATGGATGAGGCGTACTTCCAGCTTCTAGACAAGTGCCGCAACCTGATCCCTGTGATGAGCATAGAGGGCGGCAAAGAGGAGACCGATGAACGCCGTGGCAAAGGTGTCTACGAGAAGCTGATTGCCAACATGGATGCACTCCATGAAAAAGGGCTGCTGTTCGGCGTATCCATCACGGCAACCACCCGGAATGTGCAGGAGGTTACCTCCCCAGAATTTCTGGACACCCTGGCTGAGCGGGGCTGCAAACTGGTGGTGTATGTGGAGTTCGTCCCCGTCACAGAGGAGAGCCTGGAACTGGCTCCTGACGATGCGGAGCGCACCATTTTGAAAGAGGGCATTGCCCGGCTCCGGGAGGAATATCCGGAGATGGTCTTTCTGTCCTTCCCCGGCGATGAGAAGAGCGGCGGCGGGTGCATCGCCGCAGGCCGCGGCTTCTTCCACATCAACTCCCATGGCGGGGCGGAACCCTGCCCATTCTCCCCGTACTCGGACACCAATGTGCGGGACACCTCTCTGCGGCAGGCGCTTAAGTCTCCGCTGTTCACCGCCTTGCAGCAGGGCGGTCTCCTGGCAGGCGACCACATCGGCGGCTGTGTTCTGTATGAGAAGCGGCACGCCGTGGAATCACTCCTGACTGGGAAGGGAACCTGATACAATCTGTCAAGGGCGGTATTTTCAGCGCAGCATGCGCTGGAAACACCGCCTTTCCTCATCCTAAGCAGTACCACTCTCCCGTCCTTTTCCTGCACAAAGGCCAAAAAAGCCGATTTTGATAAGGAAATCCGCTTTTCTCACCCCGATCCTGTGCTTTTCCTCTCTTGACAGATCTCCCCCACCGTTTATAATGACATTTCACATGGCCGGCGTTCCGGCCCAAGACAGATCTCATGGAGGGAAGCGCAATGCTGCTAACAGGTGCCCAGATTGTGGCGGAGGTGCTCATTGAGCAGGGAGCGGATACGGTGTTCGGATACCCCGGCGGTGCCGTTCTGAACATCTACGATGCCCTATACGAATACCAGGACAAGATCCGCCACATCATGTCCGCCCATGAGCAGGGCGCCTCCCACGCGGCAGACGGCTACGCCAGAGCCACCGGCCGCACCGGCGTGGTGATCGCCACCAGCGGACCGGGCTCCACCAACATCGTCACCGGCCTGGCCACGGCGTACATGGACAGCGTGCCCATGGTGGCCATCACCGGCAACGTGAACACGGACCAGATCGGCAAGGACAGCTTTCAGGAGGTGTTCATCGGCGGCATCACCATGTCTGTAACCAAGCACAACTCCGTGGTGCGGCGCATTGAAGACCTGGCTCCCACCCTGCGGAGGGCCTTTGCCATCGCCCAGGAGGGCAGAAAAGGCCCTGTGCTGGTGGACATCCCCAAGAACATCACCGCCCAGAAGATCGAGTTCACACCCCAGCCGCCAGTCCATCCGGTGTATCAGTCCCGGGAATACCCTGGTCTTGCGGAAGTGGCAGATGTGATCAACCGGGCCCGCCGCCCCGTGATCTATTTCGGCGGCGGCGTGCGCCTCTCCGATGCTGGGGAGGAGCTCCGGGCCCTGATTGAGAAGGCAGACATCCCCGCCGCCCACACCATCATGGCCGCCGGCATTCTGGGATACGGCGAAAAGCACGATCTAGGCCTTCTGGGCATGCACGGATGCGTCACAGCAAACCTGGCATTGAATGAGGCGGATGTGGTCCTGGCCATCGGCACCCGTTTCAGCGACCGCGTGGCCCTGAACCCCAAGAAGTTCGCCGCCCAGGCCCGGATCATCCACATCGACATCGATGCCAGCGAGATCAACAAGAACGTGAAGGTGACCCAGAGCATCACCGGCGATGCCAAAGATGTGCTGCAGCAGCTGCTGCCCCTGATCCAGGAGGCCACCCATGACGAGTGGATGCAGCAGATCCGCACCTGGCAGGCGGAGGACTACGTGCCTCAGGACGACAACACCAAGCTGAAGCCCCACCAGGTGATCCGCCTGATCTGCGACATGGCCGGCGAGGATGCGTACTACGTCACGGACGTGGGCCAGCACCAGATGTGGGCCGCCCAGTATCTCCGGCGGGTAAAGCCGGGCCACTTTCTCACCAGCGGCGGCCTTGGCACCATGGGATACGGATACGGCGCTGCCATCGGGGCCAAGATCGGCATTGCGGACGACCGCCCTGTGATCCACATCACCGGAGACGGCTCCTTCCACATGAACCTGAACGAGGCCTGCACCGCCGTGAGCTACAACGTCCCCGTGATCACCGTGATCTTCAACAACGCCGTTCTGGGCATGGTCCGGCAGTGGCAGACGGTGTTCTATCACTCCCACTTCTCCAGCACCGAGCCGGAGCGGAAGACCAACTACGTGAAGGTGGCAGAGGGCTTCGGCGCACGGGGCTATCACTGCGAGACCCTGGATCAGGTGCGGGCTGCCATGGAGGACGCTCTCCAGCAGACCGGCCCCGTGTGGATCGAGTGCGTCATCGACCGGGAAGAAAAGGTGCTGCCCATGATCCCGGCCGGCGGCACCATAGACGACATTATGCTGAACTGAGGAGGATGGGAATATGCAGCGCTATTATCTC
>CANQII010000371.1 GCA_947623875.1 uncultured Oscillospiraceae bacterium | reverse complement strand
GCCTTCTCCGGGGGCGAGGAGGTAAACGGCATGGGAGCCGTGCGGATCGTGGAGTGGTTCCAGCAGCACAACATCACCCCATCCATGGTGGTGGATGAGGGCGGCGCCGTGGTGCAGGATGTGTTCCCCGGGGTGAAAGAGCCCTGTGCCCTCATAGGCATCGCAGAAAAGGGCATGCTGAATCTGGAGTACAAGATCTCCTCCTCCGGCGGGCACGCCTCCGCTCCGGCGCCGCACACCCCGGTGGGCCGTCTGGCTGCCGCCTGCACCAAGGTGGAGGGCCATCCCTTCCCCTTCCACATCACAAAGCCGGTGCAGGAGATGTTCAACCGTCTGGGCCGCCACTCCACCTTCCTCTACCGGATGATCTTCGCCAATCTCTGGTGCTTTGGCCCAGTGCTGGACCTTGTGTGCAAAAAGTCCGGCGGCGAGCTGAACGCACTGGTGCGCACCACTGTGGCCTTCACTCAGATGACAGGCAGCAAGGCCCCCAATGTGATCCCGCCCTCCGCCTCTCTGGTGGCCAACATGCGGCTGAACCCGGAGGACAGCGTGGCCTCTGCGGTGGAGTACATCCGCCATACCATCGGGGACGCGGACATCACCCTCACCGTAATGGACCACATGGAGCCCAGTCCCATCTCCCGGACAGACTGTGAGGGCTGGCACAAGGTGGCCAATGCGGTGGCCGCCACCTGGCCCGGCTCCCTCATCTCTCCGTATCTCATGGTCCAGTGTTCTGATAGCCGCCACTACCGGGATCTCTCCGATCGGGTGTACCGGTTCTCCGCTATGGACCTCACCGGCGAGGAGCGGAAGACCATCCACGGCAACAACGAGCGGATCCGCCTGGAGTGCCTGCATCGGTCTGTGGCGTTCTTTCTTCACCTGCTGCAGCAGTGCTGAGAGCCTGAACCCCGCCATCCGGACGCCCCCTTTTTTCGTTCCCAGCCGCAACAAGAAAGACGCCAGCAGCCGCCCGGACCGGGCGGCTGCTGGCATATTGCGGCACAGTTCGTGTTGTTTCGGATGTCCTCAGACCCGCTGCCCCTCCGGCGGCCGGTCCACCTGGATCAGCAGCAGGGTGCCCTCCCGGAGCGAGACCACAGCGGTCTCACCGGGCAGCACCTCGTTGCTCACCCCGTACTGGTACTCCGGCGGGATCTCCGCGTTGTCCAGAAGGTACTTGGCGTGCTGGATGGTTACCCCGTGGGCGGAGCCTTCTATGTTCAGAAGGGAGAAGAAGCTGCAGGTGTCCGGAATGGAGACCGGCTCTCGGGAGACGAGAGACATGGTAGAGTAGTCATCGTCTATGGCGCCGGTGCAGCCCCGGTGGTTCAGCATGAGAAGGATATAGACATTCCCCAGGGTGTGGTCCAGCCTGGCGCCGATCACCCCCACCAGGAGGAAGTCTGTAAAGCCCCGGGCTAATGCGGTCTTGATGGCAAACACGGTGTCCGTGTCGTCCTTCACCGTGGGCAGTTCAATGGTCTCCACCGCCATGTGGGGGTTCTGGGCGGAGTCGAAATCGCCTACGATCAGGTCCGGCTGCACTCCAAGGGGCTCCAGATGCCGGAGGCCGCTGTCGCAAAAGATCAGAAAGTCGTCCGGGCGGAGCTTTGATTTGATTCGGGAATAGTTCCCGATGGGGGCTCCCCCGATGATAACGCAGCGTCTCATCTCAGAAACTCATCTCCCAGGCCATGTCCCAGAACATCTTTTCGTACCGGGAACAGACGATGAAGATCTCCTCGATGTGCCGCAGCTGGGCTTCGGTGTAGTCCGCCGTGAGGGCGTCCAGCATCTGTTCCATCTCCCGGTTGGCGCTGGCATATTCCTCGGAGATATACCCCTGTACCCACTCCCCGTAGAAGGGGTGGTCTGCCGCAGCGGGATTGGCAGCCGCCAGCTTCTTGGCGATCACCTCATAGCTGGTGCCGCAGGACAGCACGGCGGCCAGGATCTCCGCCTCCCCCTCTTCGTACGCCACCCGCAGCATGTAGGAGGTGTAGGAGAGGTTGGTAAGGGAGCGGGGCGTACTGGCGATCTCCTCTTTCGTCACGGCAAACTTGCCCATGTAGCCCCGGTGGATATCCATCTCCGTGCCGGTGAGGATGTTCACATAGTTGGAGAAGAGGGCTGTGGTGGCCGGGCTCTTGGCCTTGGCGATGCCGATGGCGTACACCTTGGCGTACTCCTGAAGATAGAGGTAGTCCTGAAGGATGTAGTGGCGGAACTTCTCCCGGGGCAGGGTCCCATCTTGAATGCCCCGCACAAACGGGTGCTTGTTATAGGAGTCCCACAGTGCTCGGGTGGCCTTCAGGAGACGTGCGGTGGTACCTTGTCTCTCGCCCATGGGCTCAGGCCTCCTCTTTGTACACGCCGGTGAGGGCAAAGGCGTGGTTCATGGGGCCTCTCCCCTGTCCCAGGTCCAGCATGTCCGCCAGAGCGCCGGAGAGGTAGTCCTTGGCCCGCTGGATAGAATTCTCCATGGAGAACCCTTTCGCCAGGTTGGCCGCGATGGCGCTGGACAGGGTGCAGCCGGTGCCGTGGGTGTTGGGGTTTTGGATGCGCTTGCCGTAAAACCAGCGGAGCGCTCCGGAAGAGACGTTGTAGAGAAGGTCGTTGGCATCGTTGATGTTGTGGCCGCCTTTCAGCAGCACAGAAGTGCCGGTGTTCTCCCCGATTGCCCGGGCTGCCCTCTCCATGTCCGCCTCCGAGACGATCTTCTGCCCGGAGAGCACCTCAGCTTCGGGGATGTTGGGAGTCACCAGATCTGCCAGGGGGATGAGCTTCCCGGCCAGGGCGGAGACGGCGGCGTCCTGCATCAGGGCAGAGCCGCTGGTGGACACCATCACCGGATCCACCACGATGTTGCGGGCCCCATACTGCTGCA
>CANQII010000370.1 GCA_947623875.1 uncultured Oscillospiraceae bacterium | reverse complement strand
CCTGGGTGCATGAGGGCGGTTACGTCGTACTCCTGCACCTGGATCCGGTGATAGTAGCTGGTGAGGCCGGGGGTGAACTTGTCCTCTGTTACCAGTTGGCCGTTGATTTGGGCCTCGTAGATCCCGTGGGCGGTGATCCGGAGTTTGGCGCTTTTGAGTCCTTCCCGGACGGAGAAGACTCTCCGGAACACCGGCACCAGCCGGGTGTCTCGGTTGTCTCCAGGATGGCAGATCCACTGTGCACCCATGGCGCACACCTCCTCACTGCATCGCAAAGGTTACTTCTCCCGCACCCTGCACCACGGCCAGCAGCCGGCCCCGGTATGTGGTGCGGACGGGGGATTGGAAGTTTTCCAGGCTGCAGGGATCCCCGGAGCCGAAGCCCAGAAGTTTGGCCTCTCCAGCGAGGGAGACGGATACCTGCCGCTCCTGGTCCATCACGGGGACTCCGTTGGCGTCGGCAAGCTGCACCTCCAGGAAGCGGAGATCTCCGTAGGTCTCCTCCCGGACAGCCAGCCGGACCTCGCCTTTCGCGGTCTCCAGCCGGTCCCGGCCGATCTCCTGGCCGTCTGCATAGGCCACCGCCTCCAGCACGCCCGGCTGATAGGTGGTCTCAAAGTACGCCTGGCAGTGTTCCACGGGCGCTCTGCCGATCTCCTGCCCATTGAGCAGCAGTGCCACACAGTCCCCCGGGGTGTACACCGCCACCCGGATGGGCTTGCCCTCGTATCCCCGCCAGGTCCAGCTGTGCACCGTCTCCGTTACGGACCATGGGGTGTTTTTGGCGTCTGCGCCGTAGTGCTGGGGCAGTTCTGCGGAGAGGTAAGGGGCTTTCCGAAGGCCGAATACGATCTCCCGGAGGTAGCTCAGTGGCCTGCGGTATCCGGTGATGTCCAGATCGCCGCAGTAGGCCAGCAGCCCGGGATAGGGCTTGGCGAAGCGGACGGTGCCGTCGTAGTCCGTGATGCCCACGCCGGTCTCCCCGATGTAGTCCCAGCCGGTCCAGGTGAAGTCTCCCAGGTTGGCTGGGTCCCGCTCGGCGTGTGCCCACAGCTGATCGATTTTGGGCGGATTGGTCTCAGAGCCGCAGAGAATCCGGTTGGGATGGGTTTTCGTATCATGCTCATAGCAGGACAGCATGTAGTTGTACCCGCACACGTCCAGGTGAGAGCAGACCTCCTCCCGCCGGGCCTCCATCACGGGGTGGGAGAGCAGCTTGTCCAGGCTGCTGGTGAAGACGGTCATGAGATCGTTGATGTCTCCAGTCTTGAGCAGTTCCACCACCTTGGCCACAAAGTCCTCCGCCGTGGCGTCCGGCTTGCCGGTGAGCTTGGCAAAGTCCGCCGGTCCCACCAGGCCGTCCTCCAGCAGCATGGCCAGGTTGTCTGAGCCGGACATCATGCCGCCGTTGATGGCGTTGGTTACGAGGCGGGTGGGGTCCAGTTTGCGGAAGGCATCGGAGAGCAGCCGGGAATAGCGGATGCCGTCCTCGGTGTGCAGGTTGCCGATCTCGTTTCCGATGGAATACAGGATCACCGAGGGGTGGTTGAAGTCCTTCTCCACGGTGTGAGACAGCACGGCGGGCCAGTCTGCATCGAAGGTGGCGGCGTCATCGTGGGCGGTTTTGGACAGGGTCCAGAGGTCGAAAGTCTCCTCCATCAGCAGCATGCCCAGGCGGTCGCAGGCGTCCAGCAGCGCCTTGGAGGCGGGCTGGTGGGCGATGCGGATGGCGTTGAACCCCGCCTCTTTCAGCTTTTGCACTCGGCGCAGCTCAGCCCCATAGAGGCTTACCCCGCCCAGCACGCCGTTGTCCGGATGGATGCAGGCGCCCCGGAGCAAAGTCTCCTTCCCGTTGATCCGCAGCCCGTGGACCGGGTCCGCCTGGATGTGCCGGATGCCGAAGGACGTCTCGGTGCTGTCCAGATCCGAGAGAATCGGAGCCTTTCCCGCCTTGGCGGCCCGGTAGTTGTCCATGGTGGTCCAGGGCGCGTCCTCCCGGAGGGTCACCCGGCAAGTGTAGAGCGCGGGAGATTCCGGGCTCCAGAGCCGGCAGCCCCGGAGATAAAGGCGCTGTGTGATGACGGGTCCCTCCCCTGGGAAAAGGGTTACCGGGGTGCTCTCCCGGCAGACGACTGTGCCGTCTGTATCCAGCAGCTGGGTCTCCAGCCGCACATGGGATACCTCCCCATAGCCGTTCACGATGGGTGTCTGCACCACCACTTCGCTCACGTCTTCCCCGCACGCCGGGGTGGATACCCGGATGCCGGTGTGGGCAATGCGGGTGGCGCCGCCCTTCCAGAGCCAAACCGGGCGATACAGCCCGCCGCCGGTATACCACCGGGCGTTGGGCAGCTGGTCGTTGCGGACGGTGATGGTGAGCTCATTCTCTCCGCTTCGGAGACTGGGGGTGAGATCGACGGTGAAGCCCACATAGCCCAGGTGGTTCTCTGCCAGAACCTGGCCGTTCAGCTGCACCTCCGCCTCCTTGTACGCCCCCTCAATCTCCAGAATGTAGGTGGCATCGTCTTCCGCGGTGAGCTGCCTGCGGTACTGATACACCCCGCCGGGGTAGAACGCCCCGGCGGTGCCGGAGGGGTTCTCCGGGCTGCGGTTTTCCCCGATCATGCCGTCGTGGGGAAGGGTTACGGCGGCCCCGTTGCAGGTCCAGCCGGTATTGCAATCAATGCGTTTCATGGTTTTGCTGCCTCCTTGCGCTTTTCGAGATGGTAAGGTTTCTGCAGGGAAATGGGTGCCTCCACTCATGGCAAAGACACCTGCTGGTCTTGATAGAGCGGGTTGTGCAGGATCTCGGCGCTCTCTCCCACAAAGGCCTTTGCCGCATCCTGGTCTCCCTGGAGCTGCCAGAGGAACCAGGCCGTCATGTAGCCGTCTGCGGCATAC
>CANQII010000369.1 GCA_947623875.1 uncultured Oscillospiraceae bacterium | reverse complement strand
GCTCGGATCCCTGGACAGAAGCTGGTATACCGCCTTGCCAATGGTACCGCTGGCGCCCAGGATCAATACGTTGCGCATCATGTTTTCTCCTCTCCGACTCTCGAATGCAGCTGCTCCTCTTTGCCCCAGCAAAAACTGTAGGTACCATATCAGGCAATTGTGAAGATTTCTACCGTCCCAAAGGCACGCCTGCGCTCTTTGCCACAACGACACAAGCCGGATCCGTACGGATCCGGCTTGTGTCGTTGGAAAAGTAGGAGAATAGACTCGCGGGCGTATCCCACGGTCTTAGCGGTGTCAGGCGGGGATTGGCAGAAATTCCCGCATCTGTAGAATAGCACATTTTCCGCCGTTTGGGAAGGGAAATGACACAAACTGTCCTTTTCACGACACAACCTGCAAATCCCGGCGGATCTGGCCTGGATTTTCCGGTTTTTGGAAGTTCAGAAACTTTCTCGTTTTCCCCGTTGCCAGGGCGCAAAAAACGGCTATAATGGGACCCAGGAAAATCCTCGCCAGGGCTAGAAAGGAGCTTTTCACATGGCCGCCCCCCACAGCGCCAATAACACCGAGATCTTCGCCGATATGCCGGTTCCCCAGGCGGTCCGGACCATGGCGATTCCCACCATCATCAGCCAGCTCATCGTCCTGATCTACAACATGGCGGATACCTTCTTCATCGGGCAGACCAACAACCCCATCATGGTGTCCGCCGCCTCCCTGATTCTGCCCCTGTTCAACATCACCCTGTCCCTCTCCGGCCTTGCCGGGGTGGGCGGCGGTGCGCTGATCTCCCGGCTGCTGGGCCAGAACCGCCCGGAGGAGGCCCGGAAGGTGTACAGCTTCTCCGTCTATCTGGGTATCGCAGTGGCAGCCTTCTTCTCAATCGTCACACTGGTCTGCATGGATCCCCTGATGCGGCTTTTGGGGGCCAGCGAAAGCAATTTCGCGTACGCCCGGGGTTACGCCTTCTTTGTCATTGTATGCGGCGCGGTCCCCACGGTGCTCTCCAACACCCTCTCCAACCTCATCCGCAGCGTAGGAGAATCCCGAATCGCCGGCTTCGGCATCACCCTGGGCGGGGTGATCAACATCGCACTGGATCCCCTTTTCATGTTCGTCCTGTTCCCCAAGGGCCATGAGATCTACGGTGCCGGGGCCGCCACCTTCCTCTCCAATTGCATCGCCTGCGTCTTCTTTATCGCAGCGCTCTTTCGCCTGCGGAGCACCCAGCCGGTGCTGCGGCTCTGTGCTCCTCATCTGGTCCCGGAGAAGAAGAGTCTCGCCGCCATCTTCACCGTGGGCGTCCCCTCTGCGGTGGTAACCTTTCTCTTCGACCTGGACTACATCGTGATAGACAAGCTCATGTCCGGGTACACCGATGTGGCGCTGGCTGCCGTGGGCATCGTGCTGAAGGCAGAGCGTCTCCCCCTGAACATCGGCATCGGCATCTGCCAGGGCATGGTACCCATTGTGGCGTACAACTACTCCGCCGGCAACCTGCCCCGAATGAACGAGACCCGCCGGTACTCCCTGAAACTTGGCCTTGCCTGCGCTGCGGTGAGCATCGTCCTCTACGAGGTCTTCGCCTCCCAGATCATGAGCATCTTCATCCGGGACGCAGAGACCGTCTCCATGGGTACGGGATTCCTGCGGGCGCGGGTACTGGCCACCCCGCTGATGTTCCTGAGCTTCTTCCACGTCCACCTCTTCAACGGCTTCGGCAAGGGCGGATACGCCCTCTTTCTGGGGATTGTCCGCTGGCTGGTGTTCAACATCCCCATGCTGTTCCTGCTGAACTGGCTCTTCGGGATGTACGGCATCGTGTGGTCTCAGGTCACCGCAGACATCCTCACCGTCATCGTCTCCTTCGCCACCTACCGGTACTACGAGAACCGTCACCTGGCCCTGAAGGCAAAGGTGTAGCGCTCTCAGCAAGAAGAGAGGACGAGGCCGGATTCTGATCCTGTCTCGTCCTCTCTGTGAAGTGTGTAAGCTTGTCTCTCAGGCAGCGGCCTTCTTGACCGCACGTTCCGGCATGGGCCCCCGGATGGTGAGGCCCGCCCGCTCCATGGCCATCACCAGCACCGGCACCAGCGCCAGGTGCAGGATGATGCCGGGAATGGCGTTGGCCACCGCGCCGGCCCAGAACATGGCCAGGGAGAACTGGGTGCCGTTGATCCCCAGCACCACAAACTGAGCGCAGCCCCACACCAGCCGGCCCAGCACCATGGCTGCCACCTGGGAGGCGTAGATCGCCCACTTGGTCCGGGGCAGGATCTGATAGAACAGCCCGGAGAAGGCCCCATATGCCGCCATCTCAAAGGCCATGCTGATGGCGCCGGGCATAGGCGGCATGCCGAACATCAGGTTTCGGAGCAGGGGCAGGATAAAGCCCACCGCCATGCCCCAGGGGCTGCCGCAGGCAAAGCCGCAGAGCAGCACGGGGATGTGCATGGGGCTCAGCATGGCGCCGATCTGGGGAATCTGTCCGGTGAGGAACGGCAACACCAGGCCGATGGCCAGGAACATGGCGGAAAAGGTGATCTTCCGCACCATATGATCGGTATGTTTCATTTGATTTCGTCCTCCTGTCTAACGTGCGGGGTTGAAACCGCCGCCAAATCCCGCATCCCCTGAAAAGCATAAAAAGGCACCAGCACCCCCGCCGAGGGGCACTGATACCTTCGAGATATCACATTCGATTGCTTGGGATGCGCGGAAACCGTCGGCTTCGGCCGACTGCGTCAACTTCGGTTGACCTGATCGGCAGGGATCATATCACATCAGGGGCAGGTCCGTCAAGGAGGAATTTCCTGCGGGATTTCCAACAATCGGGGCACTTCTCCCCCACCAAAACCATTCCCTCCACTCCACTTCTCTCAGCGAGGTGCATACACATGCAGAAATCGTACTCTCTCCAGGAAGCCCTCACCGCCT
>CANQII010000368.1 GCA_947623875.1 uncultured Oscillospiraceae bacterium | reverse complement strand
TGGCCGGCGCAGGCATCGCCGGACTGGAGGCCGCCCGGGTGGCTGCCAAGCGCGGCTACACCGTGGATGTCTACGATCCCGCAGACAAGATCGGCGGGCAGATCCTGCTGGCCGCCGTCCCGCCGCGGAAGTCCGAGATCCTCCGCTCCCTGGAGTACTACAGCGAGATCCTCCCCGCCCTGGGGGTGAAACTCCACCTGGGTGAGGCCTGCACCCCGGAGATCATGAATGAGGCCGATGCCGCCATCGTGGCGGTAGGCGCCTCCAACGTCTCTCTGCCGGTCCCCGGCGCAGACGGGGCCAACGTGGTGTCCGCCTGGGATGTGCTGGCGGGCAAAGTGGAGGTGTCCGGCACCTGCGCCGTGATCGGCGGCGGCCTGGTGGGCACCGAGACCGCAGAGTATCTGCTGGACAAGGGCTGCAAGGTGGCCATTGTGGAGATGCTGGACCAGATCGCCACCGGCGAGTCCTCCACCATCCTCCCGCTGATCCAGAAGGACTTCAAGGACCACGGCGTGGCCCAGTATGTAAAGACCAGGGTGACGGGATACACGGCCAGCGGCGTGGAGGCAGTCCACACCGAGACCGATGAGCCGGTGGTGATCCCCGCAGACTGGATTGTGGAGGCCGTGGGCTCCAGGAAAGTCCCCTTCGACACTGCCAATGTCCACGTCCCCGTCTCCTTCGTGGGAGACTGCAGCGGGGAGAAGACCGCGGACATCGCCGCCGCCATCCGCAGCGCCTATCACGCGGCCAACCAGATCTGAGATCACGCGCAACCATACCAATGCAGCGGCGGGCAGCCTGCTCATGCGGGCTGCCCGCCCTGTTATCGCCCGCCAGCCGACAGTTCCAAGAATATCGGAAATAAAGTGCGGGAAAAATTGGGTTCATTGCTTGTTTTTGTGAAATTACCTATTGCATTCTGCGACATACGGGTCTATGCTGGAGCCAGGCAGCAGGACAGCCTGCCGCTATCCCAAATGCAAGGAGGCAACACTGTTATGGATATCCTGGATCGTGTGAGACCGATTCTGGCAGAGCAGTTTGGCGTATCGTTGGAAGACATCCAAATGGACTCCGCGCTCCGCAGCGACCTTGGCTACGACGATTTGGATGCCATGGCCCTGGGCGCGGCCCTGGAGGGCGAGTTCGGCGTTGAGATGGACGAAGACGATTTGGAGTCCTGCGACACCGTAGGTGACATCGTGCGCTACCTGATGGAGAACGCAGACTGAGAAGGCCTTACCTGCCTCCCTGCGGGACCATTCTAGAAAACTGCCCAAAAGGGTTGTATCCGCTGAAAGCAGTGCCCGGAACACCGACATGGTGTTCTGGGCACTGCTTTTCCCTTTTCAGGACCATTCTACCAGGAATCATTTGGTAAACAGGGAATGCATCACGGTCTGGAGCATGCTGTGTTTGCGTTTTGTACCAGGTTTCCCCTGGAAACCCCGGATAATTCATGAAACATTTTAGATCCTGGACGCTCCCTTTCCCTTGACAACCCCCTCCCCTATGGATTAGAATACGCCCAGAATTTAGTTCAAATTTTTTAGCTAAATTCTTTTTCGAATCAGGAGGTACCATCATGAGCACATTCGACAAAGTGAAGGACATCATCGTAGAGAACCTGGGCTGCGACGGCGCAGACGTCACCCTGGAAGCCAACCTGGTGGACGACCTGGGCGCAGACTCCCTGTCTGTGGTGGAGATGAGCATGGCCATGGAGGATGAGTTCGGCATCACCATCGGCGATGACGAGCTGCCCACCATCAAGACCGTAGGCGATCTGGTGAAGTACATCGAGGCCAACGCATAATGGAAAACCAGGAGCTGTATGCGCTGCTGAACTGGTTTGAGCGCAGCTCCCTCACCCGGCTGAAGCTCCAGGACGGATCCTTCTCACTGGACCTCGGCCGGGAGGGCGCTCCTGTCTCTGTGCCTTGCCCTGCAGCCGTCTCCCCTGTACCAGCGCCGGTCCAGGAGCCCAAAGAAGACGGTGTGCCCCTGAAAGCCCCGGTGGTGGGAACCTTCTACGCGGCGCCGGCCCCCGGGGAGGCGCCTTTTGTCTCTCCCGGCGATCGGGTGTCCAAGGGACAGACGGTGTGCCTGCTGGAGGCCATGAAGACTATGAATGAAGTAAAGGCCCCTGAGGACCTGCAGGTGCTGTCTGTGCTCTGTGCAGACGGCGAGCTGGTGGAATACGGGGCGCCTATTTTGCGGTATCAGCCGCTGCAGCCATGTTCCGCAAAGTCCTGATCGCCAACCGCGGGGAAATCGCTCTGCGGATTTTGCGCACCTGCCGGGAGATGGACATCGGCACGGTGGCGGTGTACTCCGAGGCGGACCGGGATACCATACCGGTGCAGATGGCCGGGCAGGCCGTGTGCATCGGCCCGGCCAAGGCGGCAGACAGCTATCTCAACCAGGAGGCCCTGCTCACCGTGGCCAAGGCCACCGGCTGCGATGCCATTCACCCGGGGTACGGACTGCTCTCTGAGAACGCCGCATTTGCCGGCCGCTGTGCAGCGGCTGGCATCACCTTTATCGGGCCCTCTGCGGCGGTGATCCGCCAGATGGGGGACAAGGCGGCGGCCCGCTCCCTGATGCAGCAGGCCGGCATCCCGGTGGTGCCCGGCTCAGACGGCCCAGTGTCCATGGAGGAGGCGGCGGAGATTGCATCCTCCATCGGATACCCGGTGCTGCTGAAGGCCAGCGCCGGGGGCGGCGGCCGGGGCATGCGCCCGGTGGACGGACCAGAAGACCTGGAGCGGCTCTACCAGGAGGCCCAGGCGGAAGCCGTTGCCTGCTTCGGAGACGGGGATCTCTATGTGGAGAAGTTGATCCTCCGGCCCCGGCACATCGAGTTTCAGATCCTGGCAGACCGGCACGGCCATGTGATCCATCTGGGGGAGCGGGACTGCTCCCTCCAGCGCCGGCATCAGAAGCTC
>CANQII010000367.1 GCA_947623875.1 uncultured Oscillospiraceae bacterium | reverse complement strand
GCGATCGGGTGAGAGTGTACAACAAACTTCCGGAGTTTGCAAGGGCTAATCTGTGAAAAACATACTTCCGGGGGGCGCCCCCGCCCCCCGGAAGTAAAGTTTTCAATTCTCGAAATCAATTAAGATTCCGTAAAAAACTGTGCAGGGGCTTGCAGTGGCCATGGGTTTGGATTATAATGTCGCATGCCATCACGAAGACGTTTATACTACTGAGATGGTATGTTGCTGTTCGAGGTTGAGTCTATGGAAGAGAAACACGTAGAAAACGCACAATTTAAGATCATTACGATTCCCAATCTGCTCTCCATGTTCCGCATTCTGCTGATCCCAGTGATCGCCTGGCTGTACACGAAACAGGAGGCGATGGCTGCCGGAATCCTGATGCTGATCTCCGGGATCACAGACGTTGTGGACGGCTTTATCGCCCGTCACTTCCACATGGTCAGCAACCTGGGGAAGATACTGGATCCTGTGGCGGATAAGCTTACCCAGGTCACAATGCTGATCTGTCTGGTCTCTCGGTTCCCCTGGGTGATCGCGCCAGTGGTCCTGATGTTCACCAAGGAGATCTTCATGAGCATCACCGGCGTCCTGGTTATCCGGAAAGCGGGCAAGGTGATGAGCGCAGTCTGGCACGGAAAAGTGGCCACGGTGTTCCTCTTTATCACCATTCTGCTGCACATCTTCTGGTACGACATCCCTGCAGCCCTGTCCATTGTCATGGTGGTGCTGAGCAGTTCGTTGATCATCCTCTCCTTTGTCCTCTACGGCAAGCAAAACGTCGAAACCATCAAGCAGGCCAAGAACACGAAATAGGTTTTTCAAGGCACCCGCAGGCATTCCTGCGGGTGCTTTTGCCTCTTGAAGGGCCGGCGGCAGCAGTGGACAATTGTACCAGGTTGTGGTAAGATACAGGAGTTGCGGGGAGGTTGTCTCTGCGCGTGAATCATACAGAAGGGGAGCAGAAAGCATGCCTGGAAGAATCTTTCGCTGGTGCTTTATCGGTGCAGGCAGTCTGGCCAATCAGGTGGCAGGGCAGATCACTGCAGACGGTCTCCACCGGATTGCCTCGGTATACACGAGGCGGCTGGAACAGGGGCAGAACTTTGCCATTCGATATGGGGGCTTGGCATACCGCACGCCGGAGGAGGCGATTCTTGCCCCAGGTGTGGATGCGGTATATGTCTGTACGCCCCACAACAGCCATTACCGCTATGCGAAGCTGGCCCTGGAACTGGGAAAGCCGGTGCTCTGCGAAAAGCCCATCACGGTTGCAGCAAAAGAGGCAGAAGAACTGGCGGCGTTGGCCCGGGAGAAGCATCTCTATTTGGCAGAGGCCATGTGGACCTGGTTCTCGCCTGTGGCGCAGCAGGTGAAGGAGTGGCTGCACCGGGGCGCCTTCGGAGAGATTCAGAACGTGGATGCCCACTATCACCTCAATGTGGTGAAAGGCTATCCCCGCCTTACAGATCCCACCCTGGCCGGCGGTGCGCTGCTGGACTCCGGTATTTATCCCGTCACCTATCTCTACCGGCTCTTCGGCATGCCGGTGAAGATCCAGTGCCAGGGGACCGTGGAGAACGGGGTGGACTACGGGGAAGAGATTCAGCTCACCTTTGCAGACGGAAAGACCTGGCCCATCTCTATCTCCATCCGAGACTTCGATGGGCTTGAGAAGCTCATTCTGGAGGGCTCGGAGGCCAAGATAAAGCTGATGTTCTTTCACGGCGCCAACCAGGTCACCCTGGTGCGGGCCGATGGCGAGAAAGAGACGTTCCGGGGAGACGGCTCCCTTCACAACGAGTTCAACCGGGTGGCGGAAGAGATCGCTGCGGGCAGGACAGAGAGCCAGTATGTGCCCTTGGACGACACCCTGGCAGTGATGCACATCCTGGATGAGTGCCGCCGGCAGATGAACCTGGTATATCCCTTTGAGGCCGGCCTGCCGGAGCCCTATTTCACCTGAAATCAGACAGCAAAGAGCGGTGCTGTCCTTCCGAAGGGAAGGGCAGCACCGCTTATTCGTTTGTCTCGCTCTTGTGTTGCCAGTCTTACACCTGATCCAGTGCCTGGGAGATGTCGGCGATGAGGTCCTCGGCGTCTTCCAGACCGCAGGAGAGGCGGACCAGATCAGAGGAGATGCCGGCTGCGATCAGCTCTTCATCGTTCATCTGCCTGTGGGTGGCGGAGGCGGGGTGGAGCACGCAGGTTCTGGCATCTGCCACATGGGTCTCGATGGCGGCGATCTTCAAGTGCTTCATGAAGGTCTCAGCAGCGGCTCTGCCGCCCTTGAAGCCGAAGGATACCACGCCGCAGGTGCCGTTGGGGCAGTACTTCTTGGCGATCTCGTGGTACTTGTCTCCCTCCAGACCCGGATAGATGACAAAGGAGACCTTGGGGTGATTCTTCAGGAAGGTGGCCACTGCCAGGCCGTTGGCGCAGTGCCGGGGCATCCGGACGTGGAGACTCTCCAGACCGAGATTCAGGATAAAGGCGTTCTGGGGAGACTGGATGGAGCCGAAGTCCCGCATCAGCTGTGCGGTGCACTTGGTGATGAAGGCGCCGCCCAAGCCGAACTTCTCGGCATAGGTTACCCCGTGATAGCTGTCATCGGGGGTGGTGAGGCCGGGGAACTTGTCTGCATGGGCAAACCAGTCAAAGACGCCGTGGTCCACAATGCAGCCGCCAACGCCGGCGCCATGGCCGTCCATATATTTAGTGGTGGAGTGGGTCACGATGTCTGCGCCCCATTCAAAGGGACGGCAGTTGATGGGGGTGGCGAAGGTGTTGTCCACCACCAGAGGCACGCCGTGGCTGTGGGCCGCCTTGGCGAACTTCTCGATGTCCAGCACAGTGAGGGCGGGGTTGGCGATGGTCTCGCCGAACACGGCCTTGGTGTTGGGGCGGAAAGCCGCATTCAGATCTTCCTCAGAGCAGAGGGGATCTACGAAGGTGAACTCGATGC
>CANQII010000366.1 GCA_947623875.1 uncultured Oscillospiraceae bacterium | reverse complement strand
TGCTTCTACGGCATAGGGGTAACGGTGAGCCCGTTCATTCTCTCCCTGGCCATGCAGCAGTCCGGCGGCTGGCGCAACGGGTATCGGATTGCCTTTGGAATCCAAATGGTGATCTCCGTGCTCCTGTTCCTGGCGCTGCCGCTGTGGAAGAAGGCCGCTGCGCAGTCTGGTGCCGGTGGAAACGGGGAGACCTTGCCGGAGGACCAGTTTGAGGCCATCCCACTCCGGGAGATCGCACGGATCCCGGGGGTGAAGGTGATGTGGTGTCTCTTCTTTGGTTCCTGTGCCATTGAGGGCACCTGCAACGGCTGGAGTGCCACCTTCCTGGTGGAGCAGAGAGGACAGACCGCAGACGCTGCGGCTGGTATCGTCCTCTTCTACTTCCTGGGCATGGCCTTGGGAAGACTCACCAGCGGCATCCTGGCCACCTGCCTGCCGTGCTGGAAGATTATCCGGTTGTTCCAGATCGTGTTGGGCATCGCCCTTGTGCTGCTCCTGATCCCGGGGGTGCCGGCGGTTACCACCTTTGCCCTGCTGCTCATCAGGGCGGGGAATGGGCCGATGTTCCCCAATTTCAACTACCTTACGCCGGAGGCGTTCGGTCCGGAGCGCTCTCCCGCTGTGATGGGAGTCCAGATGGCAGTGGCCAGCGCCACCTTGATGGTGGTGCCTGTCCTGTTCGGCGGCATGGACCGGCTCATCGGGATCGGGTTCTTCCCGCTGTTTCTGCTGGCCTGCTACGCCGTCATGATCGGCGCCATGGTCCGGGCGAAGCAGGTCTGGCCCCAGTCTTGAAGGATAACGAGTGAAAGGTCCCCGGGATTTCCCAATCCCGGGGACCTTTCATGCTGCATCATCTTGTTTTCGGCTTGGTTGATGTTTCGGCGGGGATATCCCATGTGAGGGGGATGGAGCGGAGATCGAAGGGCAGATCGGACGGGGCGGCGTCCAGAGGGAGATCCAGTATGTTGGCCTGGAAACAATGGGCGTAGGCATTCTTCAGGTACCGCTCCGCCACGGGGATGCTCACCGGCCTGCCGATTGCCTGGATCCACTGGAAGTAGTCTTTGTTGCCCTTGGAAGAGTTGCATTTTTGACAGCAGTACACCAGATTGTCCCCGGAGTCTGTGCCGTGCCTGGATTTGGCGAACAGGTGGTCCAGTGTGAGGGGGACATCTGTGACGCCGCAATAGGCACATCGGTCCTTGTGGGTGAGCTTCTCCCGCTCATTCTTGTAAAGGGACTGGCGGCGCATATCGCCGGAGTGGAGACCCCGGTACATCCTGGAGCGGGTCATCCAGCAGACCTTATTGTATGCAGGCGGATCCTGTGCCAACGCCACCTGATAGGCAGCCAGATTGGCATAGGACCAATCCAGCAGTTCCCGTACCGTCTTTGGCCGAAATCCCATAGCGCACCTCCCGCTGTAGCTTGCGCCTCTGTTGTACAGGATTCGGGGAGGGGTGTCAAGGAGAGAATCGTTAGGGGGCAGCGCAAGGGCCGTTTGCATAGGTGGGAAGAACAAAGCATCGGGTCCTCAGGGGAGAACTCGATGCTTTTTCTCGCTGATGCAGCTTGCCTTCACTTGGATTCCGCACGTTGCGCGGCTTTTTCCTGGAGATAGCGGTCCATCTCCTCGGCGACGATCTTGGCATTTCGGACGGCTTCCACCACCGTCTTGACGCCCAGGAAGGCATCGCCGGCGGCGAAGATGCCCTCCCGGGTTGTCTTGCCGTGTTCATCCGTCTTCAAGAGATTTCGCTCGTTCATCGCCAGACCCTGGGTGGTGCTCACGATCCGGTTCTGGGCCTGGCTGACGGTCCCATCCCGGCTCACCCGCATGATGCCGGTGAAGGTGTAGTTCAGCACGGTGTCCATCTCGGCGTTGTTCCGGTTCTGCATGTCGATGGTGTAGCACACCCGGGATGCGGTCTCCAGCACTGCCCGAATGCTCTCGATGCCAGATGGGAGGAATCTGCTTACCAGCCCTACCGCCTGGGCACAGGCGCAGACGATGTCGCCGCCCACCACTACCAGACAGCCGTTCAATGCCGAACAGGGCACCGAAGGGATGGGTGTCGCAGAAATGGTTCTCAAAGCGGATGAGCCCGATGGCTAGCCGCTCCGGTCCCAGTTCCCGCTTGATGTCCAGCATAGAACTGTCACTTTTGCCAACGATACCAACCCCTCTGTTCGGTCTGGGCGATCCTTGCCCCAGTTTATCCCAAGGAGGAGTGCTTGTCAACCTACGTGCAGCTGGCGGCGGAGATTCCCTGGTTCATCGCAGAGGAGAAGCAGCTGCCTGAGCAAAGTCGGGCGAGGAGAACTGGCTTAATTTCCCCCGCTCTCATACATGGCCAATAATTTCTGCATGGCCTGTATGAGTTTCTCCTGTCTGGAACTCTTCTGCCGTGCTGCGTCCAGATCCTGCCGCAGCCGGTTGATGACCTCCAGGCACTCATCGACGGTGTGCTCCTCAACGGTGTGCTCCTCGGGCTGGGGTGGTGCGGACGCCGCATTTTCGGTGCTCTGCGCGGCGGGCTTTTTCGGCGGCCTTCCCGGTTTCCCCGTGGGAACGACCTCTCCGGTGACAGGGTCCAGCTTACCGATGATCCGGCGATACACGTATCGCTTCTGCTTCTTTTCCGGGTCATACCGGGAGAGTGCTTCAACGACGTAAACGGTGTCTGAGCCTTTTTTGCGCTGCTTGATAATGGCCATAGGTTTTCCTCCTTTTGGAAATGGAACGATGTGGATGGTTCGAATTTGACTTGGACAGGGCAGAACTGACGCAGATTGATACAGAAAGCGCCCATGGCATCGGGCCCCGCCGGGGACCCGATGCTTTGCGCTTCTTGGGGATAGAACAGCTCAGACCTCGCTGAGCGGCGCATCCCGCATTGCCTCCAGAGAGGCGTCCTTGGGGAGGATGCCGAAGATGGACCTTACAACACGCAGCCTGTCTGC
>CANQII010000365.1 GCA_947623875.1 uncultured Oscillospiraceae bacterium | reverse complement strand
GGAGAACCGTGAGGATGGTAAAGGGCAGCAACAATCCGTTGATGGCCTGGGCGAAGGGCAAGAGCAGGAACATGGTCATATCGAGACGGAGGAAGGGATTCCCCTCCCTGCCAGTCCAAAGGTGCTTCAATCTGGCCGAGGCCGCCTGCATCACACCGCTGCACCAGCGCCGGCGCTGCTTCAGACTGGTGAGGAAGTCCAAGGGCTCCTCATCGTAGTTGACGGCGTCCGGCACCCACTGAACACGCTGCCCAGCCTGGGCCAGCATAGCGGCAAATTCAGCGTCTTCCGCGATGGTAACGGTGTTCCAGCCGCCCATCTCTTCCAGCACCTCGCTGCGCACTGCAAAACCGGTGCCGATGAGCTTGGCGGAGAGGCCCAGCCAGTCCCGGGGACGGTTCCAGCCCCAGTCGAAGGCGGTGAAGTAGATGCCGTAGCAGCCGGCGGTAGGAGCCGCTTTGGGATTGGCGGCCATAGTACGGGACTTGCACACCTTGGCACCGGCTACAAAGGCATCGTTCAGCCGGGCCAGATAGTCCTCTGCCAGGGTGTTGTCTGCATCCAGGACCACAAAGGCGTCGTAGTGCTGGGGCAGCAATTGGGCAAAGGCCTGACGAAGCGCATCCCCCTTGCACCGCACCGGGTCTGGGCAGTGGATGATCTTCGCCCCTGCTTCCCGGGCCACCTCTGCCGTTCGGTCTGTGCAGTTGTTGGGGATGATGTACACGTCCACCAGCTCCGGCGGATAGTTCTGATGCAGGGCACTGCGCACCAGATCCCCGATCACCGCCTCTTCATTCCGGGCAGCGGCCAGTACCGCGAAGCGGGTGGCCGGCGCCGCCTTGGGAATCCGCTTCCGGCGGAAGATGGTGAAGATACCGATGAGGCCAAAATACAGGGGAAACAGTTTCAACAGCAGATAAAACACCGCCGATAGACAGCCAAGCAGCTTCATAGAAGGATCCTTCCTCTCATTTGAAGATGCGGCTATCGTATCAGAGCTTTCTGAAGGGTTCCTTGCGCTTTCCCTTAAAATTGGCTTAAAACTAGAATTTCCATTCCAAATTCTGGATTTCCTCACTGGGCAGCCAGATAATGTCCTTTGGCGGCTCTCCGCTGCAGCACACCGCCGCCCGCCAGCCCTCCCCGGCATAGCTTTGATACGGACACGGCGGTGGAGCAGGCACCTCTTTGGGGGGATACAGAGAGGTGTCCCCCAGCTTCACCCAGCTCTCTTTCAGCGTCCAGAGCCGGAAGAAGTCCTCCCAGGTGCCGTCCATGGACTCAAACTCACTATCACTGAGGGCGTAGTGCATGATCCGCTCCCCGCGAGGGCGGACCATCTCGATGTCCACCCCCACCAGATGATCGGAGAGCGCCACAAGGGCATATCCCCTGCTGTGTGAGATACTGAAGTGACACCCTTCCACTGTTGAAAAGAAGGGCTTTCCTCTGGAGGACCGCTCTACGGTGGGCATGGACTCCCAGCCCCACCACAGCTGAATGGCCCGCATGAGCAGTGGATGGGCCAGTTTTCTCCCGTCCTCTCCCTGTACCCCGTACACTATGGTTCCCGGTCTTCCCTGCCACTGTGCCATCTTTACGTCCCTCCATCTCTTTCTCGCAGCCCATTCTAGCATAGGGACTCGCCTTGAGCAAGTGCAGCGAGCAACGGAAGCGCTTTGATGGGTCTTGCCGCCTTGCCGCAATTTGCACATTCTTGCCAAGCCGGTATGGACTTTCTGCCCGTCCAGGCGTATACTACAGCTAACCATTCCGGGGATCCCTGGAGATCTCCCTTCAGCGGAACCGCCGCTGCAAACCATCCGGCATCGGCTGCTTTTTCTTCCCTGCCGATGCCGCAAAGACTGGAGGATTCGGACATGTCCATTTCCACAGACAACCTTCACTATCTGAAAATGCTCTCCCTGCAATATCCCACGGTGCAGGCCGCCAGCACCGAGATCATCAACCTGCAGGCCATTCTCGCCTTGCCCAAAGGAACCGAGCACTTTCTCTCAGACGTCCACGGGGAGTATGAGGCCTTCCACCACATCCTGCACTCCGCCTCCGGTGAGGTGCGGGAGAAGGTAGATGAGCTTTTTGGGTCCTCCCTGTCCCGGCAGGATCGGGATCAGCTGGCCACCCTCATCTACTACCCCGAGCCCAAACTGGAGGAGATCCAGAACAGCTGCACGGACCTGAGAGAGTGGTATCGGATCACCCTGCACCGGCTCACCGAGCTCACCTGCCTCGTTTCTGCCAAGTACACCCGCAGCAAGGTCCGCCGGGCCATGTCTCCGGAGTACGCATACATCATGGACGAGCTCATCCACACCCGCAGTGAGCACAATGACGCAGATAAGCGGGAGTACTATGAGGGCATCATCGGCTCCATCCTGGACCTGGACCGGGCCCCCAACTTCATTGTGGAGTTCTGCCGGCTCATCAAGCGGCTGGTGGTGGACCACCTGCACATGGTGGGCGACATCTTCGACCGCGGTCCCGGGGCGGACATCGTCATGGACTCCCTGATGAAGTACCACAGCGTGGACATCCAATGGGGCAACCATGACGTCCTCTGGATGGGCGCCGCAGCAGGCTCCAAGACGCTGGTGGCCACGGTGCTGGCCAACTCCCTACGGTACAACAACCTGGAGGTGATCGAGACCGGATACGGCATCAGTCTGAGACCACTGTCCATGTTCGCCGCAGACATCTACGCCAAGAGCGACATCCACCGCTGGACGGTAAAGGTGGACCAGACAGACGAGAACCGGATCTCAGACCGGGACCGGGATCTGGCGGCCCGGATGCACAAGGCCATCACGGTGATCCTCTTCAAACTGGAGGGACAGCTGATCCGCCGGAATCCCTGCTTCGGCATGGAGGACCGGCTGCTGCTGGACAAGATCAACTGGGACGAAGGGACCGTTACCATAGACGGCAAGGCCTACGCCCTGGAGGACACGGACT
>CANQII010000364.1 GCA_947623875.1 uncultured Oscillospiraceae bacterium | reverse complement strand
AGAAGACGAACCCCCAGTCTCCGGCGCTGCCGGAGACTGGGGGTTCTGATAGTTGCGTAGGGCTATGTCGAGAGAGCTTGAAGCGCAAGAAATGCCGTGTGCGGCAATTCCAGTGGAGGGCCTGGAGGGGGATCAGGCATATTCATGAGAGGCGACTGCGCCTTTTCACTCCAGAACTGTCATGCTGATTTGATTGGCGGTGCGATGCGGGTTTCTCGAAGACCTTGAGTTCCGGATCATAGGGGATTAGGACACCGTCCTGAATGTAGCGATACAGGTGCCGAAAGAGATCCCAAGTTCGGGGTGAGTCTTGCAGATTGTGGCAGGAGACTTCCCGCTTTTCAGCAGCGGCCCCACAATCTCGGCCATTCTGCGAGCTTCCTCCGGTAGAAGATTTGCGCCAGCGCGGGATTCTGTGAGCAGCCGATTGTATTCCGCCTGTGCCCGTTCTGCGTTGTACTCGTACTGGTCAAATGGGCACGCATCGCGTTCTTCACAGCCGTTGCAGACCCCAGGGCTTCGATCTCGGCGGGCACAGGAAAAGAGGGCATAGCCGGGGCAGGTCTCACTGCACTTGTGTCCATAAGAGCAATCGGGGTAGTGCTTGCACTCCAGGGGGAGCGCGGTGGTGCGCCGTGCAAAGCGGTGTGCCTTGATCTCTTTGGAGATGGTGGACTTGTCCTTCCCAAGAGAGACTGCGATAGCGGCTTTCCTGCTGCCAGACTCGATGCCTGCTTGGATGGCAATCCGGTCTTGCAGGGTGAGGTGGGTATAACCTGACACAGCGGACATAATGAGGACCTGCCTTTCAAAGCATAGACGCGAGATACTGCGGGAAAGAGCGCCCCAGCCCAGGAATGTCCCGGGCTGGGGATTGTTGACGATTTGGGGGGTGCTGCAGCTTAGAGGATGGCCTTGGAGGAGACCTCGTCGCCCAGCAGCTTGATGAAGTCCTCCTGAGACATGGCGCCCAGATCCTTGCCGGTGCGGTGCCGGGGAGAGACGGTGCCGTTCTCCATGTCCCGGTCTCCCACTACCAGCATGTAGGGGATCTTCATGAGCTGTGCCTCGCGGATCTTCTTGCCGATTTTCTCGTTGCGCTTGTCCGTCTCAACCCGGAAGCCGCAGCCGTCCAGCTTGGCGGCGATCTCATCGGCATAGCCGTTGGCCCGGTCCGTTACCGGCAGGATCTTCACCTGGACGGGTGCCAGCCAGGCGGGGAAGGCGCCGGCAAAGTGCTCGGTTATGACGCCGATGAAGCGCTCGATGGAGCCCAGAACCACCCGGTGGATCATCACGGGGCGGTGCTTCTGGCCGTCTTCACCCACATATTCCAGCTCGAAGCGCTCAGGCAGCTGCATATCCAGCTGGATGGTGCCGCACTGCCAGGTCCGGCCCAGGGAGTCTGCCAGATGGAAGTCCAGCTTGGGGCCGTAGAAGGCGCCGTCGCCCTCATTGATGGTGTAGGTCTTGCCCAGTTCGGTGATGGCGGCCTCCAGGGTCTCGGTGGCGAAATCCCAGTCCTTCTTGTCTCCCATGTGGTCTTCCGGCATGGTGGAGACCTCGATCTCATAGGACAGGCCGAACACGGAGTAGACCTCGTCGAAGAGCTTCACCACGTTCTTGATCTCGTCCTTCATCTGGTCCCAGGTCATGAAGATGTGGGCATCGTCCTGGGTGAAGCAGCGGACCCGGAACAGGCCGTGGAGGGCGCCAGACAGCTCGTGACGGTGCACCAGGCCCAGCTCGCCTACCCGCAGGGGCAGATCCCGGTAGCTGTGGGGCTCACTGGCGTAGACCAGCATGCCGCCGGGGCAGTTCATGGGCTTGATGGCGAAGTCCGTGTCATCGATGACGGTGGTGTACATGTTGTTCTTGTAGTGATCCCAGTGGCCGGACCGCTCCCACAGCTGACGGTTCAGCATGATGGGGGTGGAGATCTCCACATAGCCGTAGCGCTTGTGGACCTGGCGCCAGTAGTCGATCAGGGTATTGCGCAGCACCATGCCCTTGGGGAGGAAGAACGGGAAGCCGGGACCCTCGTCCATCAGCATATAGAGGCCCAGTTCCTTGCCCAGTTTGCGGTGGTCCCGCTTCTTGGCCTCTTCGATCCGTGCCAGGTACTGATCCAACTCTTCCTTCTTGGGGAAGGCCACGCCGTAGATCCGCTGCAGGGTCTGGCGGTTGGAGTCCCCGCGCCAGTAGGCGGCGTTGCAGGCGGTGAGCTTGATGGCGTTGCCCTTAATCCGGCCGGTGCTGTCCAGGTGGGGACCGGCGCAGAGATCGGTGAACTCGCCCTGGCGGTAGAAGGAGATCACGGCGTCCTCCGGGAGATCGTTGATGAGTTCCACTTTGTAGGGCTCGCCCTTCTCCTCCATGAAGGCCACGGCCTCTGCCCGGGGCAGTTCAAAGCGCTCCAGCTTCAGCTTCTCTTTGCAGATCTTGCGCATCTCTGCCTCCAGCTCAGCCAGCTGAGACTCGGTGAAGGGGGCTGGGGTGTCGAAATCATAGTAGAAGCCGTTTTCAATGGCGGGGCCGATGGCCAGCTTTACCTCGGGGTGCAGCCGCTTCATGGCCTGGGCCAGGACGTGAGAACAGGTGTGCCAGTAGGTCTTGCGGTACGTCTCGTTCTCAAAGGTGTACAGGTTTTCTTCAGACATAGGGGACAGTTCCTTTCCTTTCCGAGGGATGAAAAACGCCTCACCCCCGGAGAAATTCCAGGGGTGAGGCGCGATGCGCTCCACGGTTCCACCCTGCTTACAGCCAAGGAGGCTGTCGCTCGTGTCCTCTGTAACGGGAGGGCCCGGTCCGGTCTTCCCGGACAGCTCAGGAGTGGTACAGCCGCCGCGTCACGCAGGACACTTCCACCAGGTGTGTCCCTCTCTGTCCGCCGCTGCGCGGTTTCTTCTCCCTCTTTGCTCTGTTGCGCCCCAGTCTAACACCGGGAAATGGGAGTGTCAAGAGGGAAAAGAGGGATTTTTGGCATCCTCTGGGGCGTTTTTTCGGCATCT
>CANQII010000363.1 GCA_947623875.1 uncultured Oscillospiraceae bacterium | reverse complement strand
GGAGATGTAGTTGCCATAGTAGTTGATGTAGCGGTATCCGGCGCTCTCGGTGACCAGCAGAGCAAACGGCATGCCGGTGGAGGTGCCAATTGAGCTGGCATATTCGTAGATGAGATCGGTGTTGTCATAGTACACCTGGAAGTAGTTTCGCATTCTCCCCGCATATGTGTTTATGAACATGTTCACAAGATCATATTCTGCGCCGCCGGACTCGATGGCCACCACATTGATGCGGGGATCCGTAATCCATGTGCTGGCGGCTATACTGGTAAACAGATTTGCGGAAGTGTTGTCGTATGCGTTGAAAAAGAGCAGCACGGTGACACCGCCGGATGGGACGTAGTACCCATAGGAGAGTCTCATGTCATCGTTGTAGGATGCCACACCGTACTGGTAGGTCCCCACTACCCTGTCGATAGAGTCATACTCTGTGAAGCCGCCGGACGAAGTGGCTGCTGCCGCAGGGAACAGGGACAACAGCATCAACGCGGCCAAGAAGATCGATAGCACTTTGCGTTTCATGCTCTCACCTCATAGCTAGAATAATATGGCTTTCGCCTGTCGAAAGAATACCATAAAGAGAGAGCTAGTGCAAGCGCATTTTCAGCAGTTTGCCGAAAATTAACAATCACGGCAGTTTTCCGTCGTCTTTCACTGAAATTGTGCTGAAAGATACTCTTTTGCGTGATTTTTCAGACTTTCAGGCTGGTTTCAGGCCATCCTCTGTGAGCTGCAGCACCCGGGTGCACACCTCCTCCAGATAGCGCCGGTCGTGGGAGACGCTGAGAATGGTCCCCGGGAAGGCGGAGAGCACCTGGAGGATCACCGGCTGAGACAACGGTGAGAAGTTGCGGGTGGGCTCGTCCAGGATCAGCACATTGCTGCCCTGGAGCACCATGGAGAGAAACAGCAGCTTCGCCCTCTGACCGCCAGACAGTCCGGCAGAGGGATGCTCCATCTCCTCCGCCTTGTACTTCATGGACCCCAGCAGCGTCCGCGCCTGGGTCACCGCACGCCGGTCCCCGGATGGGGCTAGAATCTCCACTGGGGTGAGGGCCCCGGTGAGCAGATCTCCGTAGTCCTGGGGCATGTACGCCGCCCGGATGTCTCTCCGGGGCAGCAGTTCCTCTGCAATGTGCTTCAGCAGCGTGGATTTGCCGCAGCCGTTGGGCCCTACAATCCCGATCCGCTCCGGTCCCGTAACAGACAGCTGCACATCTCGGGCCAGCACCCGCTCTCCCGCCTGTAATATGGGCAGTTGGAGCCGCAGGATGGTCTTCCCCGCCGGGATCGTGGCAGCCTCCTCGTCAAAGGCGGTGAGGATGGCCTCCTCCCACTCCGGCATGGGGGTCATGTTCTCCGCCTCCCGGGCGAAGCGCCGTCCCATGGACAGCGTGGCGTGCATTTTCTTCTTCAGGAGAGCCGCCCCGTGAGGATCGCCCCGGGAGATAACCGCCTGCTGGTGCTCCACCTTGTCCCGGATCTGCCGGTACTTCTCCATCTTGGCATCGTACTCCGCCCGCTCTTTCCGAGCCTGCCGCTCCTGCTGGACAAAGGCGCCCTCTCTCCCCTGGACATACTCCCGGTAGCTGGCGCGGGAAACGGTACAGCGGGGCAAACTGCGGCGGTGGATCCGCTCCAGATGGATGATCATGTTGGCGGTGCGCTCTAGAAGAACCGTGTCATGGGAGACATACAGCACCGGCAGCGGACAGGACAGCAGAAAGTCCTCCAGCCAGTCCAGGGTGGCGAGATCCAGGTCATTGGAGGGCTCGTCCAGAAGCAGCACATCGGGGTTCTGCAGCAGGAGCAGGGCCAGCCGCAGTTTCACCCGCTCCCCGCCGGAGAGGGATGACATGGGCCGGTCTGTGGTAAAGAGGCTGCCGTCCAGGGACATCCGCTGGGCCAGCTGATGGAGCTCTCTCGGCGGAATGCGATCCAGCCCGGCCAGGCTGCAAAAGGCTTCCACCGGCATCTCCAGTTCCTCTTCCCGGAGCTCCTGGGCCAGGTATCCCCGCTTCAGACGGGCGGACGGGAGCTCCCCGGTCCAGTCTGCATAGGGTTCCACCAGAGACGGGTCATAGAGCAGCTTCAAAAGCGTGGACTTGCCGTTGCCCTCCTCCCCGATCACCGCCGCCCGGTCTCCCGGGGCTAGCACAAAAGACAGGTCTTCGATCACCGGGGTGCAGTCCTCCCTGTGGGTGACACTGAGCTTTCTCACCTGCAGCATGGCGCATCCCTCCTCTCATCGTTTCAATATGCCCATCTTAGTACATTTCCCCCGCTTCCGCAATCCCTTGCTGGTTGAAAAAGCCGGACTCCCGCATCAACAGGAGTCCGGCTATCCTCATTGGTCTATCAGAGCTGCAAAGGTCTTTTCCCTTACAGGCCCAGCCTCCCGGCCACGAAGTCGTCCAGGGCAGCCATGGCGTTATCCAGCTTCATCACATCGGTGCCGCCGCCCATGGCGGACTCCGGCTTACCGCCGCCCTTGCCGCCGCAGATGGGGGCCAGGGCCTTGATGATGTCGCCGGCCTTCACACCCTTGGCGATGGCCTCCTTGCCGCAGACGGCCTGGAGGTTGATCTTGCCGTCGTTCACCACGGCGAGAAGGGCAACCACCTTGTCGGACTTGCCGCGGATGGTGTCGCCCATCTGGCGGAGCCGGGCCGCGTCTGCGTTGGGGATCACCGCAGTGAGCACCTTCAGGCCGCCCACCTCGTGTCCGCCGAAGAGGATCCGGTCTGCCTCGCCGGCCGCCTCTTTTGCCTTGTACTTCTCCACCTGGTGGCGGAGCTCCCGGAGATCCTCCATGGTCTGCTCGGCCCGGGCCCGGAGATCGGCGGGTTTGGCCTTCAAGGCGGCAGCGGCCTCAAAGAGCAGCTTCTGGTTGCGGTTCATGATGTCCAGGGATGCCCGTCCGGTGGTGGCCTCGATGCGGCGCACGCCGCTGGCCACGGAGAACTCGCTGGCGATGTGGAACACGCCGGCCTTGGCGGTGTTGTCCAGGTGGGTGCCGCCGCAGAACTCCACGGAG
>CANQII010000362.1 GCA_947623875.1 uncultured Oscillospiraceae bacterium | reverse complement strand
GCTGTTTGTACTGGCAGACAGCAGCTTTACCCAATCTCTGGGCCGGCTGAGAACCGGAGAAGCGCCCCAGCTGCGAGCGCAACCCATCGCAGCCCTCTTTCCCTTGGGGATCCTTGCACTGGCTGCAGTTTTGCAGATTATAGTAATCCCTGCAATGTTCACTGTGGTTTGTGCGTTCCTTTATTAAAAAACCTAGTACACCAACAAGATATAAGGAGTTGAGCGAATTGGATTACATCGAAGGATATGAGAAGTGGCTTAGGGACCGGCAGGCTGCCGAGAACACGCTGAGCTCCTATGTCCGCGATATCCGCCAGTTCATGCATTGGCTGGAGGAAGGCAACATCGACGTGCTGAATGTCACCGAAGCGGACGTCAAGGAATACAACGACTACATGCTCGGCAAAGGCAAGTCCAAGTCCACCGCTGTGCGCAGCATCGCTGCACTGAAGTCCTTCTACAACTACCTCTTCAACACCCGGCAGCTGCCTGCCAACCCCATCAAGGCGATGAAGGTAGAGCGGGCAGAGCGGAAGCTCCCGGCGGTGCTGACCAGCCGCGAGGTGGAACACCTCCTGGCCCAGCCCAACCTGAAGGAGCACAAGGGCGTCCGCGACAAGGCCATGATGGAGCTGCTGTACGCCTCCGGCGTGCGGGTCTCCGAGCTCATCGCCCTGAACGTCCAGGACGTGAACCTGTCCGCCATGTTCCTCCGCTGCAACGGCACCAGCGGCGAGCGGCTGGTCCCCATCTACAAGGCCGCCATCAACTCCTTGAAGAACTACATCGTTGACGTGCGTCCGTTCATCCTGAACGACCCGGACAACGAGGCACTGTTCGTGAACATGAACGGTGAGCGGATGTCCCGCCAGGGCTGCTGGAAGATCATCAAGTACTATCAGCAGAAGGCCGGCATCACCAAGGATATCACCCCCCACACCCTGCGGCACTCCTTCGCTGCCCACCTCCTGGAGAACGGGGCAGACCTGAAGTCCATCCAGGAACTGCTGGGCCACACGGATATCTCCACCACCCAGGTGTATAACCAGATCGTGAGCCAGCACCTGCGGGATGTCTATTCCCGCTCCCATCCCAGAGCGTAATTCCTACCCCCGCGCTTGATCGGCAGACGGAGATGTTCGCCGTCTGCCGATTTCTTTGCCTTTTCGCCGCAGCGTGGGGTATTACCCACTGTGAGGTGAAAAAACATGATCATCTTGGGCGTGGACCCCGGCTTCGCCATTGTGGGCTTCGGCATCCTGGAGAGCAACGCCTCCAGGTACCGGCTCATCTCCTGCGGGGCCATCAACACGCCGGCCGGCGTCCGGCTCTCCGCCCGGCTCCTGCAGATCGCAGGGGACCTGGAGCAGCTGATCCACCAGTTCAAGCCGGATGTGATGGCCATTGAGGAACTGTTTTTCAACAACAACGTCACCACGGGCATCGGCGTGGCCCAGGCCCGGGGTGTAATTCTTATGACCGCCGAGCGGATGGGGGTCCCCATCTGCGAGTACAACCCGTCCCAGGTAAAGCAGGCCGTGGTGGGCTATGGAAAGGCCCAGAAGAAGCAGGTGATGGACATGACCCGCCGGCTTCTCAACCTCACCGCTGTACCGAAACCCGATGACGCAGCAGATGCCGTGGCGATCGCCCTCTGTCACGCAAGGTCTGCGTCCTCTCTGCTCTCCAATGTCGCCAGATAAACCCCTGACTGGAGGAAGACCAAATGTTCTACTATCTTGAGGGCAAAGTGGCCCATATCGGCCCCAGCCTCGCCGTGATCGACTGCGGCGGGGTGGGGTTCAGCTGTTTTACCACCAGCCGCACCCTGGGCACCCTTACCATGGGCAAGACGGCCAAGCTCTACACCTTTCTGTACACCCGGGAGGACGTGATGGACCTCTACGGGTTCGCCACCGAGCAGGAGCGCACCAGTTTCCAGATGCTGCTGGGGGTCTCCGGCGTGGGACCCAAGGCCGCCATCGCGCTGCTGTCTGCCAACTCTCCGGAGGGCCTGGCCGTGGCCATCGTCTCAGACGACACCAAGGCCCTCACCGCGGCCCCGGGCATCGGCAAGAAGATCGCCCAGCGCATCATCCTGGAGCTGAAGGACAAGCTCTCCAAGGGCCAGATCATCACCCACACAGGGGAGACCTACGCCGGCGGCGTCACGGTGATTCCCCAGGACAAGCGCAGCGAGGCCACTGCCGCGCTGGCGGTGCTGGGCTACGCGCCGGCGGAGATCACCACGGCGCTCAGCGGCATCGATATGGCCAACCTGGAGCTGCAGGATATCATCAAGCAGGCCCTGAAAAAGATGGTGAAGTAAGGAGGGACGCCTGTGAGCATTGAGTTTTCGGAAAGCAATGAGATTGTTCCAGAACAGCCTTTGATCACCACCACCCTCCTGAAAGAGGACGAAGGGGAATATTCCCTGCGTCCCAAGACCCTGAACGAGTATATTGGCCAGAAAAAAGCAAAAGATAACCTCAGCATCTTCATCCAGGCGGCCAAGCTCCGCAACGAGCCCCTGGACCATGTGCTGCTCCACGGCCCCCCGGGGCTGGGCAAGACCACCCTTTCCAACATCATCGCCAACGAGATGGGGGTGAACATCCGGGTGACCTCCGGGCCAGCCATTGAGAAGCCGGGAGATCTGGCAGCGCTGCTCACCAACCTCCAGGAGAATGACATCCTCTTTGTGGACGAGATCCACCGGCTGAACCGGCAGGTGGAGGAGATCCTGTATCCGGCCATGGAGGACTACGCCATCGACATCATCATCGGCAAAGGTCCCTCCGCCAACAGCGTCCGGCTGGATCTGCCGAAATTCACCCTGGTGGGGGCTACCACACGATCCGGTCAGCTGTCTGCGCCGCTGCGGGACCGGTTCGGCGTCACCCTCCGGCTGGAGCTCTACACCCCGGAGGAGCTGTCTATGATCGTCACCCGGTCTGCGGACATCCTGAACGTCCCCATCGAGCCGGACGGCTCCATGGAGATCGCCCGGCGGAGCAGGGGAACCCCCCGGATCGCCAACCGGAT
>CANQII010000361.1 GCA_947623875.1 uncultured Oscillospiraceae bacterium | reverse complement strand
TTTGGGAGGTGTTATCGGACTGCGAGGACTCCATGCTCACCGCCCAGGACGGTCTTGATCCGCTCCAGGACGGCAGCTTGACATTCACGGTTACGGCAAAGGAGCTTGGGATCTACCGCCGGGTGATCTACCTCTCCCAGAACGGCACTCTCAGTACCAACATCCTGGACTACGGATACACCTGCAACATCAGCCCGGAGGCGGCCCAGAAGATCATAGACTACGCCAATACCCACGGCGAAGAGAGCGAAGAGATCGCCTATGAGAACACTGTGGCTGGCGTGGTGGTGGAGTGTGGAGCGGACTATCTCCTTCTGGATGACACCTCCATCTGTGTGAACCCGAAGGACGGGCAGACCTACCGGGTAGACGCGGGAAGCCTGCGGATCCAGCGGAATCTCCTCTGCGGCGAGGTAAAAGTGGGGGACATCGTGGTGGTGTCCTATGAAGGGGAGATCACGGAGGACCACGAGATCCGCGATGCCTACGACATGCACAAGGGGTATCTTATGGACGGCGGCGTGGCAGTTCCCGAGTAAATCCAAGAGGCGCGGCGATGAACCGCGCCTCTTTTTCGGCGTTTCAAAAGGCACCGGACGGGGGCAAATGGGGCATCTGAGCACCGGACGGGGAAATTGTTTCGCCTTTGTAAAAGGCGTATGCGGGTGTTGACAAACCAGCCAACTTTGCTTTATACTTCCCATCAGTAATCCGGAAAACGGTTGTATCACAGAACTTTTTGCGCAATTTTTAAAACTTGCAGCGGCATCCTGGACAGGGTGGGTTTTGAAGATACAGCGGGGACCGGAGGCAGGTAGGAGGGTGTCTATGCGGAGCAATACACGCGGCCGATATGTGGGAAGAGGGGAAGACAGCTGGGGACAGGCGCCTATGCCTGTGTTCCTGTCCGTCCTCTTTTTTGCGCTGTCCTCCTTCTACCAGGAGCTCCTCCTGCGGATCTTTACCGCCAATGAGGACAACCCCAGCTTCTCCTTTGCCCTGATCCGGATCGCCCTCTTCTCCCTGGCCATGGGCATCCTGGTCTCCCTGATTCTGGACCTGCTTCCTGTGCGGGTGGGCTTCAAGCGGGTGCTGGGCTCCCTGGTGCTGCTGGTCCGGGCGATCATCGTCTTCGTGGCCCACACCAGCTATCTGATCACCGGCTCCTACTTCGGCGGCGCTGGCGATGCGGCGGAGGGCAGCTTTGGAGACAGCATCATCGGCTCTCTCCTGCGCATGGTGCTCTTCCTGGTATTGGCCCTGCTGCCTCTCCTGATCTACCGGATCACCCGGGGCAGGGTGCTCTCCAAACGGGGCCTGGACGGCCAGTACCGCATCATGATGGTGACCTTGATCCTGGCCTGTCAGATGACGGGGTACATCCTGTCCATCCTCCCGGAGAACAGCTCTCTCTACACCACGGACTTTGCCGTTGATACGGCGATCCCGGAATACGGGCTCACCAACTCCCTGCGGCTGGGTCTGCAGTACACCATCTTCGGACACCCCGGCGGGGACGAGGAAGACAAGAAAGATCCGCCGCCGAAAAACACCGCCTCTCAGCCCCCGGAGAGCGAGGCCCCGACAACCACCGAGCCGGAGAACAGCACGGAGCCCACGCCCACCCCAACTGCAGATCCGAATGCAGACGTCTCCAAGGCGCCGGCGGTTCCCGCCGGCAGCGGCCTCGTACCAGAGCAGACGGCAGTGGATGGCTCCTGGTTTGACGATGCCGTGTTTGTGGGAGACTCTGTGAGTCTCCGCCTGAACTACTATGAGTCTGCGGTGGACAAACTGGGCGGAGCCCAATTCCTCACCGCCGGCAGCCTCGGCAGCGGAAACGCCCTCTGGCCTGTGAGCGATGGGTCTGTCCACCCGGCATACCAGGGGGAGAAGATGTCTCTGGAGGACTCGGTCGCCAAGAGCGGCGCCAAGAAGCTCTATATCATGCTGGGTATGAATGATCTCGCGGTATACGGCGTGGACGGTACCGTAGAGAATCTCACCACCTTGCTGAAGAACATCCAGGCTAAGACACCGGATCTCACTGTCTTCGTTGAGACCATGACTCCCATGACCGCCACCAGCAACATCCTGGGCTCCGGATTGAACAACGATGTGATTCGGGAGTACAACAAGAAGCTGGAGGAGATGTGCAATACCAACGGCTGGTACCTGGTGGATGTGGCGTCTGTGATGTACGCCGAGGACGGCACACTGAAGGCAGACTACTGCAGCGACCCGGAGGACATGGGGGTGCACTTCACCAATACCGGCTGTGAGGCGTGGATCCAGTATCTCCTGACCCATGTGCCCCAGTCTGGCGGAGAGACGCTGGTACCAGAAAATTGAACCGGCCAGTCCCACAACGAAATAAGACAACAGATCGCCCATCCGGGGAGCCCCGGATGGGCGATCTGCTTTTTTAGGGATGGACTGTATGCAGGGGGATCAGCCCTTTGCCGGCGCCACCTTGATTAAGAACTTCAGGGTGTAGTCCTGCTTGGCGCTGTACAGGAATTCCGGGGCCACCACCGGGCCGCAGGAGCCGGTGCCGATGCCCTCCTGGAAGGCCTGGATCGTGACATATGTGCCGGTGCGGACCTCGTCCTCCCGGTGCTTCATGTCCAGAAGGGCCTTGTCTGTGTACGGCTTGATGCCCAGTTCGAAGAGATGGTCTATGGCCTGGAAGGTAACTGTGATCTTGCCGTCCGAGACGGAGGCCACAGAGCAGTCCATCCGGTTGCCGCTCTCCTGGGGCCGGATGTTGGGCTCTGTCATGTCGGAGACATGGCAGGAGACATTGCGGACGGGGAACTGCTCCTTCATGTCCGCATAGGACTCGCCGCAGCGGCCGGTGTACTGGACGGCATCGAAGACCTGGTCCAGACGGAAGGTCTTGCCGAAGCGGGGAACATTGCCGCCGCCGGAGGTGCAGTGCAGCGTGCTGGTGACAAGGATGCCGTCCTCAGTGCCCTCATAGGTGTCCGTCACGGTGAACTTCTGCTTCTTGTTGGAGACTTTGGACACCACCCGGATGCCGTGGGC
>CANQII010000360.1 GCA_947623875.1 uncultured Oscillospiraceae bacterium | reverse complement strand
TTGCGCCAGCCGCCGGACTGCTGCATGGCCAGGGAGAGAATGAACGGGCTCACCGTTACCCCTATGCCGTAGAAGCAGTGGAGCAGACTCATCTGGGCGGCGGAGTAATGGAGGGAGACATAGTTGTTCAGGGCGGTATCGATGGCGCCGGCACCCAGGCCCAAGGGGATGGCCAAGAGGCAAAGGGTGAGGAAATTGCCGGAGAACGAAAAGCCCAGGATGGCGATGGCAGTGAACACCGTGCTGAATGCAGTCACCTTACCGGTGCCAAACTTACCGATCACCCAGGCGCTGGACAGGCTGGAGACCATGGTCCCGGTGTACACGATAGACGTGATCACCCCGCCGAGAGACATGGACAGCCCAAATTCTTGATAGATCGCCGGCCAGGCGGTGCCGAAGAGGGAGTCCGGCAGGCCGAGGCCGATGAATGCAATGTAGATCATGGCGAGCAGTAGGGACATCATACGGTTTCATACCTCCAAAGGGATATTGTCTCAGTGCCGATGATGCCCCATTCTGAATGTTCTCCACCCGTAGTACCCGCCCAAAATACACTTGCTCACAGCTTCCTCGGGCACAGCAGCTCCCTCCCCTCGCCGGACGCGTCAGGCAGTCCAGGTTGTACCGTGATGATAAACCTTTTCCGGGCTCTGTGCAATCCCGAAGCCCAAAAACCCCGGGCGGGACCTTCCGCCCGGGGATTTGTATCGTCTGGTCTGTGATCAAGAGGCAAGCCACTCATCCAGCTGCCGCTGCTTCTCCGCCACGATCTTGTCTATCCCGGCCTCTTTCAGCGCCGCGATGAACCGGGGGATCTCCGTCTCCGGGTCCACGCAGCCGCAGTCTATCACGGAGAAGTACTGGGCTAGCACTCCCTGGCAGAGGGACACCTCGGTGCTCACAGGGGAGGAATCGAAGACAAAGCCCAGAGCCGGGGAGACGGTGTCGTTGGCGAGGTAGGAGGCACAGTTCTCCGCATAGTTCTGGTAGTTGTCCCGCCTTTGGTATGCGAGCTTCTGATTCAACGGCTGTCCATAGAGGAGGAAGTACCGGCCGCCATCGTCCGCAGCGCCGTCTGCCGTGAGAGTGTAGTTCTCCCCTTCAATGCCGTAGGTGAGGAGATTCACCACATTGGGATCGGAGAACAGCAGGTTCAGAAACTGCATCGCCTTCTCCGGGTACCGGCAGGAAGTAGAGATGCACATCCCCTCCAGGCCGGCGTAATAACTATTCAGGATCTGGGGCTGGTCCATGAGCTGGACCTCCACCAGGCCGGATGCGGCGTCCAGGTCCGTCCCCTGATCCGAGGTAGGCGTGATGGTCCCCACACTGCAAAATGCCCTGCCGTCCGCCACCAGGTCTATCCCCCTCTCCTGGGTGTAGATCATGTCCTCCGAGATGTAGCCCTTCAAGAACCAGTCCCTCGTCATGGAGGCGATGGAGCGGAACTCCTCCGTCTCATACCAGTCCACCACCTGCAGACCGTCTCCGGCCTGCAGGTTGAGAACCCCCAGGTCATCCCCGAGGCTGTCATAGCCGCCCAGCAGCTGGGTGTATCCGGGGACCAGGTAGTTGGTGAGGGGGATGATGTCCGGCTCCTGGGCCTTGATCTCCGCCAGCATAGGCTCCAGATCCCGGATGGTACGGATAGAGGCGATATCGAAGCCGTGCTTTCGGACCAGCGCCGCGTTGAACTCGATGCTGGTGCCCATGGTGTAGACATCCTTCACCGCCGGGAGCATGTACTGCACCCCGTCCAGCTGCCCCGCCTTCAGGTAGTCGCTGGCAGCGATGGCGTCCTGCCCGTACTCTGCCAAGAGATCATCCAGCGGGAGCACCAGCCCGGCGCTCACCAGGTTGGGCAGCTGGGTTCCGGCGGGCATCAGGGCGATGAAATCCGGCTCGTTGGATTTGGCCTTTTTCAGAAGGTAGAAGCTCTCCAGGGTGTCCATCTCCACCGGCACAAAGCGGATCGCCGCGCCGATCTGCTCCATGGTGTAGGCGCTGAGCCGCTCCTGCACCGCCGCAAGATTGGATGGCGTGCTGCCAGAGACAATCAGGGGGAGAGACAGTTCCAGCCGCTCTTCTCCCGGGCTGCTGGCCGTATTGCCGGGGGCGCTGTCCCCGCAACCGGCCAGGGAGAGGAGGAGGGCCAGTGCGATCACCAGGGCCGCAGCTTTGCAAAATCCCGTCTCTTGTTGCCTTTTCCAGACCACTTTCCCCAATTCCATTGTCTCCTCACCTCTTTTCTGGTATCATCTCTGGTATCATCCACTCACCGCTTAGCTCAAAGTGATTATCCGAATTATAACCAGCCTCACGAAGGCTGGTTTAATTTTATAATAATTCTGATAATCCCCCTCAATTATACTAATTTACAAAGTCCGAGGGCCTGGGCGAACTGTTTGGAACACCCAGGCCCTCGTGTGAGGGGAAAATCAGCTTCTCCAGGTTGAAGGCGAAGAGCATCATCACATTTCAATCCACTCCTCGTGCGAGGAGAAAAGAGCGGTATAGATGGCCCGCATGCCGAACTTCTTCATATTTATTTCAATCCACTCCTCATGCGAGGAGAAAACCAGCAATCATAAACAATCAGATTGCCTTTGCAGCACATGCTATGCAGCAAAATACACAAAAAGTATACTGCTTTGCTGTGCAACTTGCGTGTAAGCCTTACTATAACGCAGAACTCCGTCTGATAACCTACCAGCGTTTTCGAGACAACTTTCGGTTATTAAGCCGTCAGAACCTATGTATAAATTAAGCAGTAAGCTTCGCAATACAGTACCATGCTGCGTTTCAATTAAGCTAACACGCTTTTTCAATCACCCCACTTAATTCTCTTGCGAGCAAAGAATCAATGCGTACTTTCAACTTTCAGACAGACAGTGCATTTGTTTGCACATCGTCCACCTAAGCCAGGGGCTATGGAATGCCCAATCAAAAAGATTTGCCGCCAGCCAACTCAGCAAATCCTTTCGCGGGCATTGTCAAGCACCTTCTAACCAAATCATACCATAGGCATCCTCCCTTTCAGTTCATACTTGGGCTTGCACCCACATATTCGATCATG
>CANQII010000359.1 GCA_947623875.1 uncultured Oscillospiraceae bacterium | reverse complement strand
GTATAGAGGCCCTCGCCCACGGAGAACTGATAGCGGTGGAGGGCCATGCGCTTCCACTTGGCCAGGGAGTGGACCACCTGGGCATCCCGTCCGGCATCGGGGACATCGAAGGAGACCGGGCGCTCCACGCCGTTCAGGTCGTCGTTCAGGCCGGTGGAGGCCTCCACGAAGAGGGGAGCGGACACACGGCGGAGATTCAGGGAGGCGCCGAGACGGTCTTCAAATAAACGCTTCAGAAGGCCGATGGCCCTCTGGGTATCGTAAAGGTTGAGTTTGGGGGCGTAGCCCTCGGGTATGACGGTAGGCAGCATGCGATACACTCCTTTAATGTGCTAAAATGGCAGGGCCATTATAGAACGGGCAAAAGAAAAATGCAATTATGAATTGCACTCCGGGAATAAAAGTGGTAATATGAGACAGACCGAAACGGAATGGAGGCAATTGCTTTTGGTAGAATCGTTTGAGAGCAAGCTGCGGGAGTTTGCCCGCCTGCTGGTGGAAGTGGGATTGAACGTCCAGCCCGGCCAGACACCGGCGATCATGACTTCCACGGAGGCCGCCCCGTTGGCGCGGCTGTGCGTGGAGGCCTGCTATGACTGCGGCGCCAAGAATGTACTGGTGGAGTGGAGCGACGACTTCGTCACCCGGCAGAAGTATCTTCGTGCGGAGGACTCCGTGTTCCAGGTCTATCCCTCCTATGCCGCTGCCAAGACGGCGTGGCTGATGGAGAATGAGTGCCCCCGGCTGTCCTTTGCCGGCTCGGACCCGGAGCTGATGAAAGGGGTAGACCCCGCCAGAATGCAGACCTGGAGACGGGTGGCCGGCAACGCCACCAAGGAGTACTCCAATGCCATGAAGGCAAACCGCTATCAGTGGTGCGTGGGCTCCTATCCCAGCCCGGCCTGGGCAGAGAAAGTGTTCCCCGGCAAGAAGGGCGAAGAGGCCATGGACGCTCTCTGGGATGCCATCTTCTCCGTCTGCCGGATCAACGGAGACGGACAGGGCGTGGCCCGCTGGAAAGAGCACATTGAGACCACAGCCCACCGCTGCGAGATCCTGAACGGATATGCGTTCCAGTCCCTGCGGTACCGCAATTCCCTGGGCACAGACCTGGAGATCCAACTGCCGGACAACCATGTGTGGCTGGGCGGCAGCGAGTGCTCCACCGCAGGCGTCCCCTTTGTGGCAAACATCCCCACCGAGGAGATCTTCACCGCCCCGCGCTGGGACGGCGTAAACGGCAGAGTGTACTCCGCCATGCCGCTCTCCCTGGGCGGCAACCTGGTGGATCACTTCTGGATGGAGTTCAAGGACGGCAGGATCGTGGATCTCCACGCGGAGCAGGGAGAGGAGCATCTCCGCTCTTCTGTGGATCTGGATGAGGGTTCCCACTACCTCGGCGAGGTGGCTCTGGTTCCCTACGACTCCCCCATCCGCAACACAGGGCTGCTCTTCTGGAACACCCTCTTCGATGAGAATGCGTCCTGCCACCTGGCCTTTGGCTCCGCCTATCCCACCTGCGTCAAGGGCGGGGACACCCTCAGCGATGAGGCGCAGAAGAAGGCCGGCCTCAACCAGTCCATCAACCATGTGGACTTCATGGTGGGCACGGCAGACCTCTCCATCACCGGCGTCCAGGCGGACGGCAAAGAAGTGCCGGTCTTCGTAGACGGCAACTTCGCTTTCTGATGTTTTCCCGGCGGATCTCCTCTCTGGGGGAGATTCTGATGCACCACAGCGGTATCGCGGACGGCGTTCTCGGACAAGGTCTGCGGTGCGGCTGGAGATCTAGAATTTGATAGGAGGAGTTTATCATGAATTACAAAGAAGCGTACACCCATTGGCTGGAGTCTCCCGCTCTCAGCGCGGAGGAGAAGGCGGAACTCACCGCAATCCAGGACGATGAGAAGGAGATCGAGTCCCGGTTCTTCTCGCAGCTGGAGTTCGGCACCGCGGGTCTCCGCGGCACCATGGGTGTGGGCCTGTACCGCATGAACGTCCACGTAGTCCGTCACGCAACCCAGGCTTTCGCTGAGGTCATCCTTGGTGAGGGTCCCGAGGCTGCCGCCCGGGGCGTGGCCGTCTGCTACGACTGCCGCAACAACTCCGCGCTGTTCGCCCGGGAGGCCGCCTGCGTCATGGCCGGCAACGGCATCCCCGTACGGCTCTTTGAGTCCCTGCGCCCCACCCCGGAGCTGTCCTTCGCCATCCGGGAGTATCACTGCATCGCCGGCATCAACATCACCGCCAGCCACAATCCCAAGGAGTACAACGGCTACAAGGTGTACTGGGAGGACGGCGCTCAGCTGCCCCCGAAACACGCCGATGAGGTCTCTGCCAAGATGCAGATCCTGGACGTCTTCGACTGCGTCAAGACTGCGGACTACGACAAGGCCGTCGCCGAGGGCGCCATCACCATCATGGGTGAGGAGACCGACGAGAAGTTCCTGGCCAAGGCCCTGGAGCAGGTCAACGACAAGGCCGCCGTTGAGGCCGTGGCAGACACCTTCAAGATGGTGTACACCCCCTTCCACGGCACCGGCCACAAGCTGATCCCGGAGGCCCTGCGCCGTCTGGGCATGAAGCATGTGATCTGCGTGCCCGAGCAGATGGTCATCGACGGCAACTTCCCCACCGTGGTGTCCCCCAACCCGGAGAACCCCGAGGGCTTCTATCTGGCCGTGGACATCGCCAAGCGCGAGGGCGCGGACTTCATCCTGGGCTCCGATCCCGATGCAGACCGCGTGGGCCTCATGGTGAAGGGCAAGGACGGCGAGTACAAGGTGCTCACCGGCAACCAGACCGGCGTGCTGCTGCTGGACTACCTCATCGGCGCCAAGAACCGCACCGGTAAGATGCCCAAGAACCCGGTGGCTCTGAAGTCCCTGGTCTCCACCGAGATGGCCCGCAAGGTGGCCGAGATGAACGGCCTCGCCTGCTACGACACCTTCACCGGCTTCAAGTTCCTGGCCCAGAAGAAGGACCAGCTGGAGGAGAGCGGCGAGGGCAACGTGATCATGTCCTTCGAGGAGAGCTACGGTTACATGCTGGGCAGCTTCGTCCGGGACAAGGACGCCGTCACGGCAGCG
>CANQII010000358.1 GCA_947623875.1 uncultured Oscillospiraceae bacterium | reverse complement strand
TCCCGGCGGTAGACCATGCCGCCCCACTGGGTGCGGTCCACATCGTCCACACCCGCCAGGCTGAACAGGTGTCCCTCGTCATCGTAGACGGCACGCTTTAAGGCATCGTTGGACTCGATAAGGGCCTTGTAGTTGGGCAGGTACTCGTCCAGGTACGGCGCCAGGTCCAGGATGACGCCGTCTTCGTAAAGGGTGCCGAAGGACTCGGTGCAGTAGGTCATGTCCATGATATCGGTGTAGTCCTGGGTGCCCATCATCAGCTGGAAGTTGTCCGCCTCAGAGCCTTTGGCGGGAGTCTGGAACTCCAGCTTTACGTTGAACTTGTCGTTCAGAACCTTCACCACGGGGTTCTCGGAGAGGCTGTTGTAGTACTTGTAGTCATCGGCGTACATCCAGTAGCTGATGCTGATGGTCTGGGATTCATCGTCCTCGGGCAGATCACCTTTTTCGCTGGTGTTTTCCCCGCCGCAGCCGGTAAGAAGGGCAGCCAGCAGCGTGAGAGCTAGGATCAGGGCTAAAATGCGCTTACTCATATTCTTTTCCTCCACTTGTCATGATGTATTGTGGCCTGAGGGAACCTCCCGGCCTCGAACTGTCTGCAGTATACCCGCAGAGAGGCCGGGGATATTGTAATTTCGCACTAAGGATTGTAAAATCCGATTCACTTTTCTGGCAGAACATTCTCTCCCTTTTCAAGGCCTCAAAAGGAGGCAAAAGTGATGAGAGCCCGTCCGGTCTCCCGGACGGGCTCTCATCTATACGCGTTTCAGGATCGGTTGTTTCAGGGGCAGCGCACTCTCAGAGTTTCTGGGTCTCCCCCGCCGTGATGCCGTTCTCGTTGAAGGTGTCCACCCGCAGCCAGTACTGCTCTCCCTGCACCAGGGCGCCGATGCGCTGCTCTTTGGCCTCGCCGCCCATCACCAGGCAGCTGTGATACAGTTTGTCCGGTGCGTGGCCCCAGAGGATACAGCACCCGGTCCGGTCTGCCGCCTCTGGCAAAGACACCGTAAAGTCCAGATCCCCGATCCGCTGGGCCGTGTACTCCGTCTGGCCGGGAAGCGGTCCGTCTCCCAGGCCGAAGACCCGCAGCCCAGAGATACAGGGCGATACCCCGTAGGGCACCGCATACACGGTGAGGCGAAGATATCTGGCCTGGATGCCATCCTCCCGGACCACCAGGTCGTGGGGAAGATCTGTGTCCGCAGTTCGTTTGTCCTCCAACGCCGTCCATCCCTCGCCGTCCAGGGAGGTCTCCAGCAGCCACCGGGTGGGCCGGACCGCCGTGTCGATATAGCGGAGCATGTCCGGGGTCTGGACGAACGCCCCGGGGCACGGAATGTCCGTGTCCGGCTCGTCCGCAAAGTTGATCTGCACCGCGTGGACCTCCATGGGCTTTCCCAGATCCAGGCACAGCCAGGGCGTGGGATCGTCTTCCGCCGCCCGCCACCAGGTCTGCACGTTCTCATCTGCAGCAAGGGCTGGTTCTCTCCCCTCCTGATAGGACGAAGCAGACACATGCTTTCGGTAGCTGAGGAGCATCCAGCGGGGATCTGCCCAGGGATCGCTCTGCAAATCCTCCACCGCCATAGGCCAGTCCCCATACCGCTGGTTGCAGAAGAGCTCTCCGTCTCCATCGAAGCCGGCGGGCCAGAGGCCCACCCGGCGCTCAAAGAGATGGCACACGCTGATGCGCATGGTAGAGGCGTGCCACCAGCTTCCCGCGGCGTCCTCCATGGTGGTGCCGTGGCCTGCCCCGGGAAAGTAGCCGCCGGGGCGGTACGAGTAGGGGTTGTTCCGGGCCGGGGTGAAGGGTCCCAGCGGGCTGTCTCCCACATAGCACCCGTCCCCGTAGATATTGAACTCGGTCCCCGGGCAGCCGTATTGGAGGTAATAGCGGCCGTTGTGCTTGGTGAGCCAGGACCCCTCGATGTACGGCAGGTCTGCAAAGGTGGCCTTCAATACCGCCAGGCGCTCCGGGCTCATGCCCTGAGCCTGGTCCCCCAGCCGTCTGAGGTGCTCCTGAAACCGCTGCTCCGTCTCCTCCGGGGTCTTGGGGGTGAGGCAGTGGTCCTCCCCGAAGCGCTCATAGCCCCGGGTCCAGGGATCCCCCCAGATGAGGTCTACCGGCTCCCCTATTGGGTGCATGGTCTCCGGGTCCAGCTCCACGCCCCGGATGGGCGTGGAGTTGGAACTGCCGAAGTAGAAGAAGAGGCGGCCGTCATCATCGGCGAAGAGGTTGGGGTCCCAGTACGTCAGTGCGCCGGGGATCCGCTCCCAGGGGCCATGGATGGGATCTTTGGTGCGGTAGAAATCGCAGAGAACACCCCGGTTGGAGGCGGTGAAGTACAGCCACTCCCCCACAGCCCGCACATCCGGGGCGTAGTCGTAGACTGGGAGGTTGGGGGCCAGGGGATGGCTCTCCCAATGGGCCAGGTCGTCCGAGACCCAGAGGGCGGCTGTCATGGAGGGGAAGATCCAATACCGCCCCTGGTAATACACCATAGAGGGGTCTGCCGCCTCCCGGTTCACGGTGGCCTTCCCCAGATCCCGGGGATCCGCCTTGAAAGAGTACCGATACGGCACGTTGATGGGATTGCAATACCAGTTCATAGATACTTCTCCAATTCTGGATTCATAAAGCGGATCAGGTCCCGGGCCAGCTCCGGTGCTGTCTTGGCCAGCCGCAGCAGGTCTTGGTTGGACTCCATGTCCAGATCCGTCTCTTCGTCTGTTTTAGAGAGCTCAGACACCGATGCCTGGGCGATCATGGGTCTGCTCTTGCCGTCCACCCAGCCGTCCTCCGAGACGGTGAAGGCGCCGGTCTGCTGGATAGCCTCGGAATTGCCGCCTACCCGGACCAGGAAACGCCCCTTCTCCACTTTCCACCGCATGTCCTTGTCCAGGAAGGCAGTCTGGGCGGCGTGCAGGGTGAAGGTAACGGTGCAGTACTCTCCGGATTCCAGGGACACCTTGCGGAAGCCCGCCAGCTCCTGCACTGGCCGGACCACACTGGCGTACTCGTCCTGCAGATACAGCTGGACCACTTCCGTGCCCGCATGATACCCGGTGTTCTTCACCACCACGGAGATGGA
>CANQII010000357.1 GCA_947623875.1 uncultured Oscillospiraceae bacterium | reverse complement strand
TGGACTGTGTAGAGAGCCTGATCGTAGGGGAAGGGCGCAATGCCGAGGCCGCAGTAGAGGAGGCGGGCAACCACTTTGCCGGCGTCTTCGAGGCCATGGAGGACGACTACATGCGGGAGCGCTCGGCCGATGTGCGGGACATCGCCCGGCGGGTGATCCGAATCCTCACGGGAGAGACCTATCAGCCGCTGGAAGGTCCTGGACCCTTTGTCCTGGCTGCAGACGACCTGGCTCCCAGTGAGACGGCGTCCCTGGATCGGGACAAGGTGGCGGGATTTCTCACCTCCAGCGGCTCTGCGTATTCCCACTCCGCTATTTTCGCCCGCACCATGGGTATCCCCGCTGTGGTGAAGCTCCACGAGTCCCTGCCCTCGGAGTGCCAGGGACAGCTGGTGTACCTGGACGGCGGCACCGGACAGGTGTGGATGGCGCCGGATGAGGACACTGCAGCAGACCTGCAGCAGCGGTCTGCCGCGGAGAAACACCGGAAGGCCTGGCTGGAGCAGTTTCGGGGCCAGGCGGTGCACCGGGGAGACGGCACCCGGCTGATGCTCTGCGCCAACATCGGCTCTCCGGAGGACCTGCCGGCGGTGCTGGAGGAGAAGGCGGACGGCATCGGCCTCTTCCGCAGCGAGTTTCTCTTCCTGGGCCGGGAGGACTACCCCAGCGAGGAGGAGCAGTTTGACGCATACCGGAAAGTCCTGGTTGGGATGCGGGGAAAGCCTGTGGTGGTGCGCACCCTGGACATCGGGGCGGACAAACAGGTCTCCTATTTCGATCTACCCAGGGAGAAGAACCCGGCTATGGGTCTCCGAGCCATCCGGCTGTGTCTCGCCCGGCCGAACGTCTTCCACACTCAGCTACGGGCCCTCTATCGGGCCTCCGCATACGGGAATCTCTCCATCATGTTCCCCATGATCGCCTCAGTGGACGAGGTGCGGCGGGCCAAAGAGATCTGCAAAGAGGTCCAGACAGAACTGGCGGCAGAGGGAATTCCCTTCCACCAGGACGTGCCCTTGGGGATCATGATTGAGACCCCGGCGGCAGCCATCATCAGCGATTTACTCGCCAAAGAGGTGCGTTTTTTCAGCATTGGCACCAACGACCTCACCCAGTACACCCTGGCCATGGACCGGCAGAACCCGGCATGCGAGCCCTTCTCAGACAGGCATCATGAGGCGGTGCTCCGCCTCATCCGCCACACCGTGGAGAACGCCCACAAGGCGGGGATTTGGGCAGGGATCTGCGGCGAACTGGGGGCAGATCTGTCTCTCTCCCAGTTCTTCCGGGACATCGGGGTGGATGAACTCTCCATGTCCCCCGGCAGCATCCTGGAGGTTCGGGCGCAACTCCTCAAAGACAACCAGAGTTGATCGTTTCAGAGCGGAATGCGGCGGCGCATTCCGCTCTTTTCCTGGGCCGAGAGACGTGATACAATGGGGAAAAGAGCGCAGAAGGGAAGGGGAGCGGCGTATGATCATCCAGAACGCACAGATCTTCCAGGGGGATCGGTTTGTATCCGGTGGGATCCGGTTCTCCAGTATGGTGGAAGAGATCGGAGCAATTGAGGGTCCGGCCGATCTGGACGCCCAGGGCGGCTACCTGATCCCAGGGCTGGTGGACATCCACACCCACGGGGCCATCGGGGAGGACTTCTCAGACGGCAGTTCGGAGGGCGTGCAGAGATTGGGTCTGTGGTACGCATCTCAGGGCACTACCAGCTTTCTCGCCACTACCATGACCCTCCAGGAGCCGGAACTGAATGCTGCCATCGATGCCATCCGGGGCTATCGGCGGGGCAGCGGTGCCAAGTGCGCCGGGATCCACCTGGAGGGGCCGTTTCTCAGCTATGAGAAGCGGGGCGCCCAGAACCCGGAGAATCTGCACGCACCGGATATCGAGATGTTTCAGCGGCTGAATGCGCGGAGCGGCGGAAATGTGCGGCTGATCACCGTGGCATCGGAGGCGCCAAGGGCACTGGAGTTCATCCGGAAGATTGCAAAGGTCTGTACCGTCTCCCTGGGCCACAGCGCTGCGGACTACGACACTGCGCTTTCCGCTTTCCGCGCAGGGGCATCCCACGCCACCCACCTCTGCAATGGCATGCCGCCACTGCTCCACCGGGCGCCGGGGATCATCGGGGCGGCGTTTGATGCGGGGGCTACGGCAGAGCTGATCTGCGATGGACTCCACGTCCACCCAGCCATGGTGCGGGTGCTCTTCCAACTTTTCGGGGACAAAGTGAACTTGATCTCAGACTCGCTCCGCTGCGCCGGCATGCCGGACGGGAATTACACGTTGGGGGGACAGCCCATCCGGGTATCAAAGGGCAAAGCCACCCTATTGGACGGGACCTTGGCGGGGTCCTCCATCAGCCTGCTGGAGGGAGTTCGAAGGGCGGTGTCCTTCGGGATTCCCTTGGAGCGGGCAGTATATGCAGCCTCTACAGCCCCAGCGAAGGCGGTGGATATCGATGCCGGGGAGGTCGCTGTGGGCAAAACAGCAGACCTGGTGCTGCTGGGGCAAAATCTCCGGTTGCGGGCGGTCTTTGTGGATGGCAAGACGGTGGCCTGAGACGGGTATGAATCCGCAGCCAGAGGAGCTTATAGAGTTAAAGAAGGGGCACCGGCCAGACACGGCCGGTGCCCCTTAAGATCATGAACTTGGAAAAATATAGAAAATGGATATACAGTTAGGCTATATTCCTGATTTCAATACAGATAGCAATCGCAGATTTTGGCGCTTTGCAGTGCCTGAGAACCCCTCAGGCGGGGATGGGAGTGTGCTGTGACGGGACTGTGTGCGGTTTCAGAGACTGGGCAGCTGCCTGGGAGCGGGACTTTGGCGGGAAACTGTACTGGAATGGCTGAATATTGGGGCCTGCGGTGGCAGTGTGCGCCATGATCCAGTGGGTCCTACCTTATATATAAGCACTGCTGTGGGCAAAAGCTGCCGGATCAGGGTGAAATTGAGGTTGCTTGTCTGATCTCTACACGCTCCTGCCCAAACAGACAAGCTCCTTCCCTTTACAGTCCATGACATTCCCCTCTTGACGGCTCTCCTCATCTCCGGTACAATAACAGACAGATTCATCCAGAAGGAATGGAGTGGAACA
>CANQII010000356.1 GCA_947623875.1 uncultured Oscillospiraceae bacterium | reverse complement strand
TTCCCCCGGGAGGAGATAGACAGCGGCCTCGGTGAGGTCTGTGAGCGGTACGGCTGCAAGGAGCTGTTCTGGTCTCAAACCCAGGACTGACCCAACCAACAATCCATTTAGAGAGGAGAGAGGGCAATGCATATCCCAAAAGGGGAGAGCTCTACGGTAGAACTGCTACCCTTCCAGGAGGCGCTGCGCACGGCCATGCAGCCGTCCCTGGAGTACGATGTGAACCGCTGGCTCTATGTGCCCAATACATACAGCGAGTACCGGTACATCCTAGGCACCCGAGGATCCCACCCGCTGATCTGCGTGGGGGTGAATCCCTCCACCGCCGCCCCGGACGACCTGGACAACACCCTGAAGTCCGTGGAGCGGGTGGCCCACTTCAACGGCTTTGACAGCTTTCTCATGTTCAACGTGTACGCCCAGCGGGCCACCCGGCCGGACGACATGGACAAGACCTTGAACCTCACCCTCCACCGGGAGAACATGGCCGCCTTCGACTACCTTCTCTCCCTGGACCAGGCCGGACACCCGGCGGTGTGGGCGGCCTGGGGCGCTGTCATCGAAAAGCGGGCCTATCTCCCGGACTGCGTGCGGGACATGATCGCCCTGGGGGAGCGGAGAGGCGCCCGCTGGTTCTCCGCCGGACAGCGGAGCAAGGCGGGACATCCCCACCATCCCCTGTACCTCCGCAAGGACAGCGTCCTGGAGCCCTTTGACGTCTCCGCCTATCTGGACACCTTATAAATCCAAGAATCCCGCCGGCGCCATGCCGGCGGGATTATCCTTACGGTGCCGGATTGTCTCTTGCACACTGGAACTTTCCAGCCCCCAAAATGCCGAAAAGTGCCTTAGAATGCCCAAAACTGAGACACCTGATAAGGAGAACGGGAAAAGACCTGTCTCAATTTGTGAAACATTTCTGTTGCAATCTCCCGGGGTCGATACTATAATCATGGGCGATTTTGCGGAAAGACGAGGGATATCTCCTATGCGGAATGAAAAACTGCGCAATGTGGCCATCATTGCCCACGTAGACCACGGCAAGACCACCCTGGTAGATGAGATGCTGAAGCAGGGCGGCATCTACCGGGAGAATCAGGCTACGGTGGAGCGGGTGATGGACTCCAACGATCTGGAGCGGGAGCGCGGTATCACCATCCTGGCCAAGAATACGGCCGTGCATTATAAAGACACCAAGATCAACATCGTAGACACCCCAGGACACGCGGACTTCGGCGGCGAAGTGGAGCGCATCCTGAAGATGGTGAACGGCGTCATCCTGTTGGTAGACGCCGCAGAGGGCCCCATGCCCCAGACCCGGTTTGTGCTGTCCCGGGCCCTGGAACTGGGCCACCGTGTGATCGTGGTGGTAAATAAGATAGACAGACCGGACCAGCGGGTCCATGAAGTGATTGACGAGGTGCTGGAGCTGCTGCTGGACCTGGACGCCACAGACGAGCAGCTGGACTCCCCCATGCTGTTCTGCTCCGGCCGCAACGGCACCGCCAGCTATTCCCCGGAGGCGCCTGGCAAAGACCTGGTGCCCCTCTTTGAGACCATTCTGGACTATATCCCCGCCCCGGAGTGCGACCCCGAGGCCCCCTTCCAGATGCTGGTCTCCTCGATAGACTACAACGAGTTCGTGGGCCGGATCGCCATCGGCCGCATCGAGCGGGGCACCGTGAAGCAGAACATGGAGATCTCCGTCTGCAACTACCACTCCCCGGACGTGCCGCCCCGCAAGGCGAAAGCCGTCTCCCTCTACACCTTTGACGGCCTGAACCGCACGCCGGTGCAGCAGGCCATCGCCGGCGAGATCATCGCCATGAGCGGCATTGGGGACATCACCATCGGAGACACCATCTGCGCCCCTGCGGCCCCCGAGCCCATCGAGTTTGTGAAGATCTCTGCCCCCACCATGGAGATGACCTTCTCCGTCAACGACAGCCCCTTCGCCGGACGGGAGGGCAAGTACGTCACCAGCCGGCAGCTGCGGGACCGGCTCTTCCGGGAGACCCTGAAGGACGTATCCCTCCGGGTGTCTGAGGTGCCGGACTCCACAGACTCTTTCAACGTGGCAGGCCGCGGCGAGATGTCCCTCTCCATCCTCATCGAGACCATGCGCCGGGAGGGCTATGAGTTCCAGGTGTCCCCGCCCCGGGTGCTGTATCAGATGGTGGACGGCGTGCGCTGCGAGCCCGTGGAGCGGGTGGTCATCGATGTGCCCCAGGAGAACGTGGGCTCCGTCATGGAAAAGCTGGGCAGCCGCAAGGGCGAGTTCCAGACCATGACCCCCATCGGCAACCGCACCAAACTGGAGTTCCTGGTGCCCTCCAGAGGCCTCTTCGGCTATCGGAACGAGTTCCTCACAGACACCAAGGGCGAGGGCATCATGGCCTCCGTCTTTGAGAAGTACGCCCCCTTCAAAGGGGAGATCCAGCGGCGGAACACCGGCTCTCTCGTAGCCTATGAGACCGGCGAGTCCGTGACATACGGCCTCTACTTCGCCCAGGAGCGCGGCGCCCTCTTCATCGGCGCCGGCGTGCCGGTGTACGAGGGCATGGTGGTTGGCGTGTGCCCCAAACTGGAGGACATCACGGTGAACGTCTGCCGCAAGAAGCAGCTCACCAACATGCGTGCCTCCGGCTCCGATGAGGCCCTGCGCCTGGTGCCCCCCAAGCAGATGAGCCTGGAGCAGTGCCTGGAGTTCCTGGCAGACGATGAGCTTCTGGAGGTCACCCCGGAGAACCTCCGCCTGCGCAAGCAGATCCTCAATCATGACCGCCGCATGAAGGCCCTCATGCGGAGCAGAAGCTGAGAGGAAAGACAAGACAACACAGCGCCGCTGCCGGCGATACCGGCAGCGGCGCTGCATGGTTTTCTGGGGTTACTTCTTGGCAGCAGAGGTCTCGGATTCCTCTTCCTTCTCCGCTTCCGCCACCTCTTTCTCCTTCTGCTCCTTCCGGGCTTTTGCACCCTTTCGGATGGTGCGGAAGATCTGCCGGAGGATGAGACACACGATCACGATGCCCACACTGGAGAGCAGGAACACCATGGGATCTGGCAGGGTGATGGGGCCGATCTGGGTGTGGGGCTGTTTTGTGGGCTCCGGCTTGTCC
>CANQII010000355.1 GCA_947623875.1 uncultured Oscillospiraceae bacterium | reverse complement strand
CGGGACCCTGTCATCGCGCAGATCCCGCCTGCTCCGGGGCTCTGGCAGGATGCCAGCGGCCAGGATACAGCACCGGAGATTCTTGTCCTGGATCCCGCAGCTGGGACATCCGCAGAGGCACTGACCAACCCGCATCTGGTGCATCAGATCTTCTTCGGCATTGGGGATGCGAACGAAGAGGGGCTGCAGGCGTCCAATCCGCTTCTCTATGTGATGGACGTGATCTGCGACACCAACATACCGGACCAGGAGCGGGTGGCAAAGCTCTCTGCACTGGGGATTCTGGGTCCTGAAGAGATCGCGTATCTTTCCAGCTTGTCCCAGCACGGTTAGAGCCGCTGCCGCTCTCCCGAAATTCTCCTGGACAGCCCACCCCTCCGCCGCTAAGATACCCCTTGACACCCAGTATGGGAGGATGATGAACAACCGTGAAAGTGATCCTCGGCGCCGGCAAAACGTCATACGAGGGCTGGATCAGCACCCAGGAGGATGAACTGGACCTTCTGAACCGCGGAGACTTCCAGCGCCTCTTCGCCGCAGAAAAGCCCACCGCCTTTCTGGCAGAGCACGTCTGGGAGCACCTTACATTGGAGCAAGGCTGCATCGCCGCCCAGAACTGCTATGATTTTCTGGCAGAGGGCGGATACATCCGGGTAGCGGTGCCGGACGCCAACTTCCGGAATGACTGGTATCAGAACATGGTCCAGGTGGGCGGCAACGGGGATCCCCATCACCCGGCATACACCCACAAGATCCTCTACGACTACCATACCCTCCGCGCCGTCTTTGAGCAGGCCGGCTTTGTGGTGGATCTTCTGGAGTACTGCGATGAGTCTGGCGCCTTCCACTACAAATACTGGAACGAGCAGGACGGCAGAATCGGCCGCTCCTATCGTTTTGACACCCGCAACAGCGAAAATAAGCTGGGCATGGTGTCCATCATCCTGGACGCCAAGAAAGAGAAAGTCCTGGAGGTGTATTGATGGCCCCCTGGGTTACCCATCTCATGATCGCAGACGGGGTGCTGGAACACCTTCCCCAACTGGACCGGCGGGGCTTCTGTGTGGGCAATATCGCCCCGGACTGCAATGTGGAGAATGAGGATTGGACTGCCTATACCCCGCCCCGGGCGGTCACCCACTGGATGCAGGGAGACAGGAAGAAGGAAGAGAACGCAGATGTCTTCTGCGATGCCTGTATCCTCCCGCGGAAAGACGAGATCTCATCTCCGGAGGAATTCGCCTTCCTCCTCGGCTACTACAGCCATCTCCTCACCGATGCGGCCTTTCAGACCATGGTCCGGGATCCAGAGCGGGTCCGTGCCATATGGCGGCGGATCCACGCCGACCCTGCGTGGGCCGCCACCAGCGCTGGCATGGAGGAGACCTGGGACAGCGTGAAACGCCTGGTCCCCAAGCCCATCAGGATGGGGGAGATCGCCACCATGGAGGCGCTGTACCTGCAATCCCATCCGGACTCCGGGTACCTCACCGAGATCCTCCCCTTACAGTCCTTCCCGGACTACATCGAGTACCTCCCTCACGGGGCCATCGTCCGCAAGATCGGCATCATGGGGACGATCCCGGAGGTCTCGGTTTCCAAGTTTCTCACCCTGTCCCAGGAGGAATATGCAGCCTTTGTCCGAGACACCATTCAGCTGGTGCTGCAGCGGTTTGCCGAGAAGGATCTGCTCTCTCCTCTCTGATAGACAGCGGGTTCACCGCAGTAACTTCTATTATTTTCCATCTCATGAACAGAAATCACCGCCCAACCTTTGAGTCATCACAAGGTTGGGCGGTGTTGTTGTTTACCTATGGGCTATTGGATCAGGGTCTCAGTCCGAGAGAAGCACAGACTGGGGATAGTTGTCCCCGATATAGGTGTTCACGATCTGGGCCAGCATGTCCTCGGAGAGCTTGCCCACATGGTAGTAGCAGATCACGCCGTAGCGGTCCACGATCATGGACACGGGGATTGCGTTCAGGCCCAGCTGGTTTCCCAGCCCCGGAGTATCCAGACCCACCGGGAAGCTGATGTTCAGGCCCTCCCCGCTCAAAGTCTCCTTGATGCTGTCCACGGTATCGGTGGGCTCAATGGACATGGCGAAGACATCCATGTCATTGGCGTGTGTGAGATAGGTCTGGTTGATCGAGGGCATCTCTGCCTTGCAGGGGCCGCACCAGGTGGCCCAGAAGTTCACCAGCACGAAGTCCTTCTGGATCAGGGTGTTATAGAGGTTGTGGCTCACCCCGTTGATGTCCGTGAAGGTGAAGTCTGCCAGGCGGCTTCCCACGGTAAGGCCCTCCGGGATGTTCCAGTTGATGAGGCTCTTAGGCGGCTCCGGCGTGGGGACTGGCGTGGGTTCCGGCGTGGGCTCAGGAGTGGGTTCTACAGGCTCTTCCGTGGGTTCCACGGTTGGCTCCGCAGTCGGTTCCGGGGTAGACTCTGGTGTGGGCTCGGGAGTAGGTTCAGGAGTGGGCTCCGGTGTCGGCTCAGGGGTCGGCTCGGGAGTAGGCTCAGGGGTGGGTTCTTGAGTGGGTTCCGGGGTTGGTGCAGGCGTCTCAACCGGCGCCTCCGTGGCGGGCGGCGGAGTCGCCTCAGACTGAGCGTTGTCTCCACAGCCTGCCAGACTGGATAGGATCAAGGTCAGGGCCAGCAACAGGGCCAGCACGCGTCTCTGCTTCATTTCGATATCCTCCATCGTTTGTATTGGTTTTCCGGTCTCATGGTTCCCATTGTACACAGCCGCATGGACGGTGTCAAAGAGGAAAAGAGACAGAAACGGAAGGGGTTTCCTGGTGTGGTCTGTATGGTTTCCACATGTTTCCTGATCTCTTCCCTGCCCCATCAGGCGGATTGGGAACGGCGGGGCCCGCCGAAGCAGGCCCCGCCGTGGATTGCAGAGATTCGAGCTCAGCCGTTCTGGAGCTCGAAGATCATCACATAGCCTTCCTCATAGAGGTGGTCGTCGGTGTCGGCAACCAGGCCGTCCGGGCAGGAGGCCACGGAGAAGTGGGCATCGTCCGCCACGGGCACGCTGAACTCGCCGTTCTCATCGGAGTAGGTGATGGTGCAGAGGTCGCCGTTGCAGGCCTGTACCCGCACGCCCTCCACCGGGTTGCCCTCT
>CANQII010000354.1 GCA_947623875.1 uncultured Oscillospiraceae bacterium | reverse complement strand
AAGAAATACTGGTGGAACACGTCCTGTCCGGTGGCCGCCAGCGTGGTGATGGTTCTGCCGTGGAAGGAGCGGTTCAGGGTGATCACGGTGCCCCGGCCGGGGCCGTACTTATCCAGGGAGTACTTCCGGGCCAGCTTGATGATGCCCTCGTTGCCCTCCGCACCGGAGTTGCCGAAGAAGGCCGCGGCCATGCCGCTGCGGGTGCAGAGCTTTTCCGCGAGACGGGCGTAGGGCTCGGTATAGTAGAGGTTGGACACATGGGCCAGCTTATCCACCTGGGCCTTTACCGCCGCCTGCCACACCGGATTGCAGGTGCCCACAGAGAGCACCCCGATGCCGGAGGCGAAGTCGATATACTCTTTCCCCTCTGGGCTCACCAGGGTGGCGTTGCACCCGTGATCGATGGCGATGGGATTGCGGCCATAGGTCTGGAGCACATATTGATGGTCCAGATCCATCAGCGCTTGGGTTGTCACGGTGCTCCCTCCCTACAGGGTGATCATGGTGCCGGCGCCCTCGTCGCTGAGCAGCTCGATGAGCACCGAGTGCGGAATCCGGCCGTCCAGGATGACGGTGCTGTTCACGCCGGAGCGCACAGCCTCCACCGCGCACTGGATCTTGGGGATCATGCCCCCGCTGATGACACCGTCCATCTCCAGGCCGGGGATCTCTGAGGCGTGGACCAGGGGGATCATGGTGGAGCTGTCGTTGGCGTCCCGGAGAAGGCCGGGGACGTCGGTGAGGAGCAGCAGCTTCTCTGCGTGCATGGCAACGGCCAGCTTCGCTGCGGCGGTGTCTGCGTTGATGTTATAGGCTGTGTTGCCATCTACGCCCATGGCCACGGTGGACACCACGGGGATGTAGCCCAGATCCAAAGCGTCCTGGACGATGGTGGGGTCTACTTCCACGATCTCGCCTACCAGTCCGTACTTGGGAGCCAGCTGCTTTGCCTGGAAGAGGCCGGCGTCCATGCCGCAGAGGCCCAGAGCCTGGCCGCCCTGCCGGTTGATCATGGACACCAGGTCCTTGTTCACCTTGCCGCAGAGCACCTGCTGCACCACGTCCATGGTGGCCTCGTCGGTGACACGGAGGCCGTCGATAAAGTGAGAGGGCACCTGCAGCCGGGTGAGCATCTCGGTGATCTCCGGGCCACCGCCGTGGACCACAGCCACCCGGATACCCACGAGAGACAGCAGGATGATGTCGCTGATCACGGCATTGCGCAGGTCCGGAGAGACCATGGCGTTGCCGCCGTACTTTACCACCACGGTCTTGCCGCTGTAGTTCTGAATATAGGGCAGCGCCTCTGCCAGCACCTGCGCCCGTTCAATATGGGATGACATGGAGAGAATCCTTCCTTTGTCTGATGTTTCGTTTGCTTGGATTATGAGCGGTAGTCTCCGTTGATGCGGACGTACTCATAGGTGAGGTCGCAGCCCCAGCACTCCGCGTAGTGCTCTCCCTCGTGGAGTTCGATGCGGATCTCCACCTCGTCCTGGCTGAGGATCTCCTTGGCTTTGTCCTCATCGAAGGCCAGGCCGGTGCCCTGGACGCAGACGGGGATCTCCCCCGCTTTGGAGGCGAAGGCGATGTCCGTGTACTCCGGGCGGAAGGGCGCCTTGGAGTACCCCATGGCACAGATCACACGGCCCCAGTTGGCATCGCTGCCGTAGAGGGCTGCCTTTACGAGACTGGACCCTACCACCGCTTTTGCCAGCCGCTCTGCGTTCTCCTCGCTGCGGGCGGAGTTCACTTTGCAGGTGATGAGCCGGGAGGCCCCCTCCCCGTCTGCGGCGATGCCCCGGGCCAGCGTGCGGCACACCTGGGCCAGTGCTTCCTTGAAGGCGGTATAGTTGTCGTCCTTCCACTCGATGAGGGTGTTGTCCGCCATGCCGTTGGCCAGCACGAGGCACATGTCGTTGGTGGAGGTGTCTCCGTCTACCGTCACCCGGTTGAAGGTGCGAGGCACCACCTCGTGCAAAGCCTCCTGCAATAGGGCCGGGATGATGGCGCAGTCTGTGGTGATAAAGCACAGCATGGTGCCCATGTTGGGGTGGATCATGCCGGAACCCTTGGCGATGCCGCCGATGGACACCGCCTTGCCGTCCAGGAAGAGCCGCACGGCGGTCTCCTTCTTGCGGGTGTCTGTTGTCATGATGGCGTTCACCGCGGCGTCCGAGCCGGCGGCGTCTGCGGTGAGGGCGGCCACCAGAGCCGGTGCCCCCTCTTCAATGGCCTCTACGTGCAGGGTCTGTCCGATGACGCCGGTGGACGCCACGGCAAAGTCTGCCGCCTGCAGGCCTGTGGCCTTGGCGGCGGCAGCGCACATCCGCACGGCGTTCTCATGTCCCTCTGGGGCACAGGCGTTGGCGTTGCCGCTGTTGGCGATGACGCCCCGGCACACCCCGTCCTCCAGGTGATCCATGGTGACATACAGTGGCGCCGCCTTCACTCGGTTCAGCGTATAGGTGGCCGCAGCGGCGCACTCCGTCTCCGAGAGAATCATAGCCAAATCCGGCTTTCCGTCTCCTGAGGGCAGGCCCCGCTTCACCCCGCAGTGGATGCCCCCGGCCCGAAAGCCCTTGGCGGCGCAGACGCCGCCTGCTGTCTGCTGAAACATCTGCCTCTCTCTCCTCACAGGCTGAGGCCCGCGGTCTCCGGGAACCCCAGCATCAAATTCATATTCTGGACGGCAGCGCCGCTGGCACCCTTGCCCAGGTTGTCGAAAAGGGCGGTGATGGTAAAGCGCTGGTCGTTGCCGGCGATGACCAGCAGCATGTCGTCCCGGCCTGTCATATGGCCGCCGTACAGTTTTCCAGGCACGCCGTCCTCTGCCGCCACCCGCACAGTGCCGGCGCCGGCGTAGTAGTCCGTCAAGGCCTGCCAGACGTCGTGGAGATTCACCCCAGACTTCAGCTGGCCGGCGTGGAAGGGCACGGTGGTGGCCATGCCCTTGTAGTAGTCGTCCACGATGGGGCAGAAGATCGGAGCCGTCTCCAGCCCGCAGATCTTCTGCATCTCGGGAAGGTGTTTGTGGTTCTGGTTCAGCCCGTAGATCCCGGGGGTGTGCAGGATGCTCTCTGCATTGGGGTCTTCATACTGGGCGATCATCTTCTTGCCCCCGCCGGAGTATCCAGTGAGGGAGAAGCAGGACA
>CANQII010000353.1 GCA_947623875.1 uncultured Oscillospiraceae bacterium | reverse complement strand
GTGGAGATCTTCAACGGGGAGCAGATCGCCCCCACCACCGAGGGCCCCAAGTTCTACAAGTACAACGGCCTCTACTACATCCTTGCCCCCTCCGGCGGCGTGGCCACCGGCTGGCAGTCCTGTTTCCGCAGCAAGAGCGTATACGGCCCCTACGAGTACAAGATCGTGATGCACCAGGGAGACAGCGCTGTAAACGGACCGCACCAGGGCGGCTGGATCACCGGGGAGGACGGCCGGCACTGGTTTGTCCACTTCCAGGATGTGATCGAGCTGGGGCGGATCACCCATCTCCAGCCCCTGTGCTTTCTGGACGGCTGGCCCTTTATCGGCCAGGACACCAACGGAGACGGCATCGGCGAGCCGGTCTCCGCATGGGATCTCCCCGCCGAGGGGAAGCCCCAGTACCGCATCGCCACCTCAGATGCCTTCCCAGACGGACGGCCAGGCCTTCAATGGCAGTGGCAGGCCAATCCCCAGACAGAGCTCTTCCTGGCCAAGAAAACCGTCTGCAACTGCCTGCGGCTCCGCTGTCTCGCCAACAATTCCCGGGAGAACCTGCTCTGGTATGCCCCCAACGCCCTCACCCAGATTCCCCAGGCCCCGGCCTTCACCGCAACCGTGATGGCGGGCCTCACGATAGAGGGAACGGCGGGGGACATGGCGGCGCTGGGCATGATCGGCCACGCCTATGCCTATCTGGGGCTGCAGCGCACCGAGAAGGGCTTCCGGCTGGTGATCTATCGGGGCACGGTGTCTGTGGACACCTACGCAGGAGAGGCAGCGGAGACACTGGATGTGTCCTTCCCCGTCTCAGGCAGCACCCTCTTCCTTCAGCTGCAGCTCACAGAGGACAAGCTGTACCGGTTCTTCTGGTCTCTGGACGGGGCATCCTATCAGCCCATCGGTAGCGCATACCCCCTGCAGCGGGCCACCTGGACCGGCGCCAAGCTCGCCCTCTGGGGCTGCAACCGGGACAACCGCACCTCCAAAGGGGCGGCCAACTTCTTGAACTTCCAGGTGCACATCCCAGGCCGGGAGGATGCGGACACAGCGCCGGAGCAGCCTGGAGAAGAGACTGCAGTCCCAAAGCAGGAAGCGCTCCCAGCCTCGATTGCCTCCCAAAGCACCGTCTCTGCACCCCAATCCGCCGATGAGAGCACCAGCGAATCCAGCGAGGGCATGGGCTATCAAGGTTCCTTCCTGTCCGGCTCATACCACGGTCCCCGCTCTGCGTGCGGCATCCAGACGGCGTTGGAACCGCAGGACGGCTTCCTCCCCGCCCTGGAGCTGGAGATCACAATGGATCTGGGGCGCTATACAGCCCGCCGCACCCTGGTTGTCCCCGCAGACATCACTTTCCGGGGTCTCAACAACTTCCTGCAGGCGGCCTTCCGCTGGACGGACCGCCATCTGCACGAGTTTGTCCTGCCGCCGGCGCCGGGCGAGGATACCAATCTGTATCTCCTGGCAGAATATGACGATGGCATGAAAGATCCCAATCTGCACTCCGCTCTGGACCGTTCTGCCCGTCTGAATCAGTATCTCCGGCCGGGGGCCGTATTCCAGTACCACTACGATTTGGGAGACAACTGGTGTCTGGACATTAAGGTGAGCCGCAGTTTCTTTGCGCCGGAGAGCGACCTGCCTGTCTGCACTCTGTATGAGGGCGCCGCCCCGCCGGAAGATGTGGGCAGCGTGGACGGCTATCTGGACTTCTGCGAGATTCTCTCCAACCCAGCTCACGAGGAATACATGGGCAAGCGAAGGTGGGCCGGAAACGCCTGGTTCAACCCGAACAGCGCCGAGAAAATCACCCTGAAGCTCCGGTCTCTGCCGAAGAGCGCCTGGTAGGGCCATTTAGAGAGGAGAGTCAAGACACATCATGAAGCTCTTTTTATCTGCCAAACTGCAGAAACAGATGGGCCTGAAGCTGGCAAAGACCCCGGTGCCGGACGATCCCATGGACTATTGGTACGCCCACCTGATCTCCCTGGAAGATGCAGATGCCCTGATTGCCATTCTCCCGGAGTATCGGTTCTGCGCGATCCTCTGGGATATCCAGATCGATTCGTCTGCAGATCTCAGCCAGCTGCTGGTCCCTGCCATCCGCAAGGCGCTGCACAGCGCCTATTACGGAATTCCCCAGTCCGTGATAGACCGCTATATCCCGGAGGGCACCGTGTTGGAACCGGCCGTCACCGGAGACCGGGGTGCGATTTCCAAGATGGGCGCTGTTACCACCAAAATCCAGGAAAAAGCGCACCCCTGGTTTGGGGAAGACTTTGACCTCGAGGGCACCCAGCTCACCACAAACAACACATACTTCCCCATAGGCAATGGCGACTATACCGAGCCTTGGAGAGCGGTGCGGGAACAGCTGCAGCAGCGGTATGGAAAGGCGGTCCCGGCGTTTGAACTGGAGATTTCCCTGGACCTGCAGCAGTATGTGGCCCGCCGCACCCTGATCGTCCTGGCCGACATGCCCTTTGCCTTTCTCCACGAACGCCTGGAGTCCCTGCTCCGCTGGTCCTATCGCGCCGGACAGCACCGCTTTGTCCTGCCGCCTGCAGGGGATCGGGATACCCCGCTCCACGTTTTGGGCGGCTCTGTAGATGAGGACACCCTTCCCGATGGGGAGCCCTATGAGTGGGACGATGAAGTCCGTCTCATAGACCTGCTCCGGGAGGGGGATGCCTTTCAGTACATCCGGGAGCGCGAGGGCGCGGATTGTATCTGGGCGTTCCACATCCATGTGCACCGGTATCTCCCCGCCATGGAGGGCCCGCTGCCCGTCTGCACCTTTGCCGAGGGCAGGATCCCGCCGGAATGGGTGGACGGCCCGGCGGACTACCAGCTGTTCCTCCAGGTCCTGCAGAACCCCGAGGATCCCAGGCACCTGCTGCAGAAAGCCGGAAGCAGCTGGCTCCAGGCAGACGGCGCCGCAGCCAGCCCGGAGGAGATCACAGAGGACCTGCAGCACAGGTACGGCTACACCGGCTTCTAGACCGTCCTAACCGCGCAAGATTCCACCCAATTTGAAAAGGAGTGCATTGCACCGCCATGAAACTCTTCTGCTCCACCAAACTGCAAAAGGCGCTGCAGGCAAAGTGTGAAAAGGTCCCCTTACCGGGCAATCAGCTGGACCGCTGGTATGCCA
>CANQII010000352.1 GCA_947623875.1 uncultured Oscillospiraceae bacterium | reverse complement strand
CTGCGGTGATCACGATGGAGTTGGCCTGGTCTGTGGCGTAGTAGGTGTCGTGGAGGGTATTGCGCCAGTTGGGCTCATTGGAGTCCATGGCCTTGATGGCGTTGTTGATCCGGGCCATCAGCTCCGGCTGGTCTTTCCGGCAACAGATGTAGAAGGGACTGGCATCGAAGGACTCCAGCAGCCACTCGTTCTCCAGCTGCCGGAGGCTGCCGGTGACGATCCCGTCCACATCGCCGCTCTCCAGGGCAGCAGACAGTTCCGGCTGCTCGGCGTAATACTTGGGGGTGAAAGTGAAGCCGCGCTCCTTTGCAAACTTCTCAAAGTTGGCGTTCTTGGAGTTGCCCTCCAGCATGCCCACGGTGATGCCGTCGTAGGTGGTGTAATCACCCTCTACAATCTCTTCATTGCCGGCTTTCACGGTGAAGATGGTGGAATTCACGCCGATGTCCTGATCCGAGAACAGCAGCTGCTCTTCCCGGGCCGGGGTCTTGGACACCGAGGTGAGAATGTCGATCTCCCCGTTCAGCAGCATATCCAGGCACGCACTGTATGAGTCCTCATAGCCCACATACTCGTAGGTCCAGGACCCGTAGTTGGCCAGATGCTGGAGGAACTCGTAGCCGTAGCCGCTGCGCCGTCCGTCCTCCTCAAGGATGTGATAGCCGGAGAACTGGAAAAAGCCCACGCGGAGTACTTCGCTGGCGTCTGCTGCATGGGAGATCCCCAGGGGGAGCAGCAGTACAACGGCGAGCAATAGGCATAAGAATCGGGAATGTTTCATAAGAGCGCCTCATTTCTGGCGTACCTTGCCTGAAGTAGGGGGGCGTAGGATCGGCGCAGAGAACACCTGCACAGACAAATTGAGTATATCAGAGAAAACAGCAAAAGAAAAGGGGAAAACGGCAAATCCAACCGCCGATTTCACAGAGCGTGCCCATATTATGGAAATAGTGGTTCTGCAATCCGATGAAAAAACAGGGGAGACATCGATACGGCAGGAATTGCGTCATATCCCAGTTTGTGCTATACTGTCCGGGAGGGGAAACCGCAGATGAGATTGGGCGGTTTCCTGTGATCTGAAACAAGAAGAGAGAGGAGCAATCGACTATGAAGCATTGGCTGCGCAAGCCCATCGCGTATTTGCTGGCGCTGGTGCTGTGCCTTTCCTGCAGCGTGTTTGCCCATGCCTCGTCCACCGGCTTCACCGATGTGCCCGCCGGGGCCTGGTATGAGAAGCAGCTGAAAGCCATGGTGGAGGAGGGGCTCATCAGCGGCACCTCTGCCACCACTTTCAATCCTGCGGGACAGCTGCACGTCTCCGAGGCACTGGTGTTCGCCGTCAAGCTGAAACTGAAGCTGGAGGGGAAGCCCACCAGCATCTCGTCAGAGAGCGGCCCGTGGTATCAGGGCTACGTGGACTACGCCAAGGCCAACGGCATCCTGGATGCCAAATGGGAGCCTCTCCTGGAGACCCTGGCCAGCCGCGCCCAGATGGCGGAGATTCTCTACGCCACCACCAAGGATATCCTTACCACGGTGCGCAATACCGTGCCAGACAACTCCATCCCGGATGTGCGCATGGGCATGGAGGGGGCTGAGGCCATCTATGCCATGTACCGGGCGGGGGTCACCACGGGAGGAGACGGGGCCCACAACTTCTACCCGTACAACCCGGTGAGTAGGGCGGAGACGGCGATCTTTCTCTATAACATTCTCTTCCAGGAGAAGCTCGCCTCCGATCCATCCTGGAAGCCTTTTTCCTTGACAGCCCAGTCTGTGCCTGCCATGCCGGCCTACGACGCACCGGTAACCATGGACAACATCCTGGCGATGCTGGACAACCTGGACCCGGATGGGGCGTCCATCCTCCGCCAGGCTATGGCAGCCGGCATCGGAGAGGCCTCCATCCTGAACTGGTTCTCTATGGGCGGCACTCTGCCGGAGGGATACGAGAGCATGTTCGGAAAGCATGTGATCACCTCAGACCTGAACACCGCCGTCCATGAGACCTACCACCAGCTGAGCTTTACCGCCGGCTGGAACCAGCAGATCTACTACACCGGCAGCGGCAATTCCATCACCGTCACCCAGACCGACGTCTTTGACTCCGCAGAGATCGATGCCGTGGTGCCGAAGGAGATCCAGAACCTCTCCGGCGGCCGGTACGGCACCTACATCTCCGGGGAGACTGCTGCCACCAACATGGCCAGCCGGCAACAAGGGGTCTACGGCATCTTCAATGAGTTCACCGCATACTGCTGGGGCACCGTGGACTCCCTCCGCACCTACGACTACACCCAGGCCAACAGCCCGCAGATGGGCGGGGACAACGAGTGGATCTCCCATGCGGAGTTCCGGTACTTCATCCTCACATACATGCTGTATGCCAAGGAGCACCACCCGGACGTGTACAACGGCATCATGGCCAACAAGAACTTCCTCCGGGCTTTCAAGACGGTGGACAGCATCTTTGAGACCGCCGTGGGTACCCTCCAGGGGAAGAAGGCGGCATACCGCAGCGGCGGGATGTCTGGCAGCATCGGCGGAAACAGTGGAAGCAGCGGGGGAGACGACTTTGGCGACTTCTTCGATGACGACTTTTTCGGAGACATGTTCGGTGATGACTTCAAAGACTTCTTGGCACAGTTCGGCATGGATCCCGAGGACTTCTTCGGCAGTTCTGGGTTCAGCGGCTCCGTGGCGCCCGATGGGAGCAGCGGCAATATCGTGATCACCAGCGGCGGCGGGTCCGATCCCTACCAGTCCCAGTACGATCTTCTCCAGAAGTACCTGAGTCAGCCGGAATACGTGGAGATGCTGGCCCTGATGAAGGCATGAAGAAAGCTTGAAAAAACACTGTAAAGGGAAATTAATTTACATGCGCCTGGGATCCGGATCAGCCGGATCCCAGGCTTTTGCGGCTATTCAGCATCGTTTCGGCAGCTTTCCAGGCGGCCTTACGCCTCTCCCAGGGCCTTGGCTCCCTCCAGCAGCAATGCCACGTTGTCCGTGCTGTACTCCATCTGGGCAGACCAGCAGCGGAGCCGCTCTGGGAGATCCCCCTCCAGGGCGGTCCAGAGCAGGACGAAGTCTGTGTTCAGCTGGGCGAAGCGGAGAAGGGCGGGCAGGCCGTATTGCTCAGCAAACTCCAGCTGCCGGTACAGGATGTATGTGAAGATCCGCTGGAAAGCTTCTTGGTCTGCAG
>CANQII010000351.1 GCA_947623875.1 uncultured Oscillospiraceae bacterium | reverse complement strand
CAGACCTCCATGGTGGCCGCCGGTGGATGATCCACCCGCTGGTACGGGATGCCCAGCCGGTCCAGGGCATCATAGACTCGGATTTCTTTGTCCAGCCGCCCGGAGGTGTCTGCAGGGCGGCCATTGTGGAGGGTGAGGGGCATGTCTGGAATCCTACTTTCTGGAAAATGCGAGGGGTGGTTTTGGCTGCGGCTCCGGTACAGAACACGGTATGGGAACCAGCCCACTAAAATATACCACAGGTTGGCCGGGCTGTACAGCCCGGCAAGTCCAAAAATCGGGAAAATGCGGTTGTGCAGCCGGGGTCATTTGGTGTACAATCCACGGGAAAACACGGCGCAGCGGAGGATGCTGCGGCACGGAAGGAGATCCCTATGGACGAAGAGAACAACGGATTTGTGCGGGAGAAGAATTGCTCTGAAGAGGAGTATGAGCGGCTCTGTGAGGAGAACCAGCAGCGCAACGCCCCGTTCCTGCAGCTGTTCCGGGAGGACCTGGTGAAGGCGGAGTTGTCCTCCAAGACCGTCAAGCGGTACGTGGACAATGCAGATTTCTTCCTCAACACCTACCTGACCTACGAGGAGATCGTGCCCATGGAGCGGGGGTTTGAAAAGGCCCTCACCTTTCTCAGCACCTGGATGGAGTACAAATGCCTGGCCTCTGAGGCGGAGATCCGGAAGATGGGCACCACTCTCAAGCGCTTCTACAAGGCCATGATGGAACATGGCCTCATCCCGGAGGACAACTTTGAAGATCTGAAGGCGTATGTCAAGATGGCCATGATGTCGCTGTGAGAAGGGGAGAGAAAACCGATATGGCAGAGCAGACGGAGAAGAGACAGGGACGCTCTCTCACGGTGCCGGAGGCCTACGCCCTTCTCACCGAGGGGCTGGAGAACCCGGAGACGTTAGGGTACGTCACCCACTGCCAGTACGTGGGGCGATTGGCGGGGATGATTGCGGGAGAGCTGGGGCTGGACGCAGAATACGCCGAGGCCTTGGGCACCCTCCATGACATCGGCCGGAAACTGGAGCCCAACCGCCACGTCTACGCCGGGTACGTGTACCTTCGGGAGCGGGGCTATCCGGACTATGCGGACATCTGCCTCACCCACTCCTACCTGAACAACGACATAGACTGCACCGCCGGCCGCACCTATCCCCGGGACCGGGAGGAGTTTCCCTTCCTGCAGCGGTTTGTCCGGGAGCATGAGAACACCCCCTACGACCGCATCATCCAGGTCTGCGACCTTCTCTGCACCAGCGAAGGGGGCACCACCCTGGAGCGGCGGCTGCAGGACATCGAGTCCCGGAAGGGCCGCCACGCCAAGTCTCAGCTTCACTATGAGACCGCCCGGGCCCAGAAGCAGCACATCGAGGCGCAGCTGGGTCACACCATCTACGACTTCTATCCCCGGCTGAACGGAACGCCAGCCTGACTCAGCGGAGGAACAACTTGGCCAGGGCCATGTAGGACTTGTGGTGATACGGCTGATACCGGATGGGGATGTCCATCCAGGCCTTCTTGTCCAGGATGCTCCGGGTGTGGGAGAAGGCCTTGAAGCCGTCCAGCCCGTGGTACGAGCCCATGCCGCTCTCGCCTACGCCGCCGAAGCCCATGTTGCAGGTGGCGAGATGGATCACGGTGTCGTTGATGCACATGCCGCCGGAGGGGATCCGGTCTTTCACCGCGGCGATGCGGGTCTTGTCCTGGGAGAAGAGATACAGGGCCAGCGGCTTCTGCCGGTCCTGGAGCATGGCGTAGATGTCTGAGAAGTGCTGGAAAGTGAGCACAGGGAGAATGGGGCCGAAGATCTCCTCGCCCATCACCGGATCAGACCAGGAGACATGGTCCATCAGGGTGGGCTCGATTTGCAGGGCGGCAGGATTGGAACTGCCGCCCTTTACCACTTTTGCGGGGTCCAGCAGGCCCATCAAGCGGTTGAAGTGCTTCTCCGAGACGATGTGTCCGTAGTCCGGGTTGTGCAATGGGGTGGCGCCGTACTGCCGCACCATCTCCTCCTGGAGCAGCTGAATGAGCCTATCCTTCACCGAGGCGGCGCAGAGGATGTAGTCCGGCGCCACGCAGGTCTGGCCGCAGTTGAGAAACTTCCCGAAGACGATCCGCCGGGCCGCCATGGGGAGATTGGCGGTCTCATCCACGATGCAGGGGCTCTTTCCGCCAAGCTCCAGCACCGCCGGGGTGAGGTGCTCTGCGCAGTGCCGAAGGACCTCCTTGCCCACCGCCTGGCTGCCGGTGAAGAAGACCAGGTCGAACTTCTGCTCCAGCAGCGCCGCATTCTCCTGCCGCCCGCCGGTTACCACCGCCACATACTCCGGTGGGAAGCAGGACGCTACCAGGTCTGCCACCAATGCGCTGGTGGCGGGGGAGTAGGCGCTGGGCTTCAGCACCACGGTGTTGCCGGCGGCGATGGCGTCTGCCAGGGGCTCCATGGTGAGGAGAAACGGGTAGTTCCAGGGACTCATGATCAGCACATTGCCGTAGGGCATGGGCTTTACCGAGCTTCTGGCGGGGAACTGTGCCATGGCGGTGGGCACGGTCTTCTCCCGGGCGAAGCTTCGCACATGCCGCAGCATGTAGCTGATCTCCGAGAGGGCCATGCCGGTCTCGCAGAGATAGCCCTCAAAGGCGGACTTGCCCAGATCCTGCTGCAGGGCGGCTGCGATGTCCTTCTCCCGCTTCTGGATGGCATCCCGGAGCTTGGTGAGCTGCCGGATGCGGTAGTCCACATGCAGGGTGACTCCGGTGGCGAAAAACTGCCTCTGCCGCTGTACGATGTCTGTGATGTCCATGCAGGTACCTCCCAATGGCCGCAGAACCGGCCGCTTTTTGCGTTATGGTTAGAATACCCCATTGGATGGGTGTTGTCCAGAGCGGTTTTGGCATATTTTGCTCACTTTGCGGGATCAATTTTCTGGGGTTGGGGCTGTAAGGTTGGGAGAGGGATGCCGTCTATTAGGGTGAAGGATCCTTCAGACTGGGAAGGGGGAACCCCATTGGAAGACAACGAAATTGTGGAGCTGTTCTGGGAGCGAGATCCCCAGGCCCTGACAGCCGTTGCAGACAAGTACACCGCATACTGCCGGACGGTGGCAGATCACATTCTCCAGAGCCCGGAGGACACCGAGGAGTGCCTCAACGACACCTGGCTCCGGGCCTGGAACGCCATGCCGCCCCAGAGGCC
>CANQII010000350.1 GCA_947623875.1 uncultured Oscillospiraceae bacterium | reverse complement strand
GCCAGCATCCGGTAGAACTGCCAGCCCTCCAGGGCCTCCATCACCTGCCGCCGGAGCCGGGCGGTGCGGTCCGGCACCTCCTGGGGCTGCTCCCAGAGACGAGGCATGTCGCTGCCGCGGCAGGGGGTACAGGCTTGCCCCAATGGCAGCGTCTCTTTCCCCGGCATAGGATCCGGCATGGGCTGCTCGGGATCTGTGCTGTCCTGCTGTGGGACATCAGAGATCAGCCCGCCTGGGATCAGGGGCAGGGGTGTGGGGATGTCCATGGTGCTGGATGGGGACGGAGCCCGCATACTCTGCTCTGGTGTGGAGAGGACCGGCTCCGGGATGTACTGGGGCGCAGGTTCTGCCTGGGCCGCCTGCTCCGCCTCTGTGTCGGTCTGGGGGCTGGGGGCCTCCAGGGGCACATCCCTCTTGCAGCTGCAGGGCAGGTCTCCCTGCAGCTCCGGGGGAATGGCATCTGCGGTTGGGGCGGGCGGGGCCGGCACGGTGTCCCGTCCGCCCATCACCCGCTGCCACACCCGCTGAAAGACGTCCTCGTCCTCCCCGGCGCAGGGGATCAAATGTTCCATGATGAAAAAGCACCTCCTCGGGGCCATTCTATGTGCCCCCGGGGAGGTGTGTTCTTGTCTCTGGCTGCATAGGGGCAAAAGAAAACGGCCGTCTCGAAGACCGAGACGGCCGAACTTGGAGCGAGTGACGAGGCTCGAACTCGCTACCTCCACCTTGGCAAGGTGGCGCTCTACCAGATGAGCTACACTCGCAAGCGCAAGTGAGAGGATACCAGATTCGAGCGGCGCTGTCAAGGGAAAAATGAAAAGTTTTTGCTGGTAATTTCTGCCAATCTTTGCAACAGGCGGAAATGGGGGAGGGCTGTCAGGTCATATCTCCCAGGTTCTCGCCTGGATTCTCCACCGGGCGCGGGGTGGTCTCCGGGGGCTGTTCCGCCTCCGCGCAGGCGTGGTACAGGGCGGTGTTCCACTGGTAGCCCATGAGCCGCATCTCCGCATCCGTGTAGAGCAGCGGGATCTCCGCCGGGGGCGCTTCCGGCGGCGGGGGCTCCAGGGTGGGCTGCGGTGTGGACTGCGTGGACTCCGGCTGTCCCAACTCCGTGCTGGAGTCCTCCGGGGCGGTGCTGCCCATCGGTATGGGTTCGGTATTTTCCTCTATACCATCCATACTCTCCGTGGGCTGGGCCTCCAGGCTGTCCGGCTCCATACTTTCTGGGGGTGTGTCCGCTGCCGGGGTGCCCTCTGTGGGAGACCCGTCCTCCGGGTTCTCCGTGGACGGCTCCACCACTGGTGCGGTGGATTCCGGGACGGGCTCCGGCTCCTGGGGAATCAGCCCCTGGGGCAGCAGATGCCGGAATCCCAATGGGGTGGAGACAATGAGCCAGGGTCCTCTCCCGTCTGTGCCCAGCACCGGCTCCACCGGGATGTCCGCCCGCTGGCAGAGGTACTCCATGGCCAGGATCAAACCAGTGCTGCTCACCGGCTCTCCCGTGAAGGCAGCCAGGGCGTTGTCCGCCCCGTCCTCCGCCCACACCGCGTGGGTGCGGAGGAGGGCAGCCAGGTTCTCTACCGTGTGGTCTGAGTCTGCCAACGGTTCCGCCGCCAGAAGGGCAGAGGCGGCCTCAGAGAGCTGGTCTGCGTAGGCCTTCTGCTCCTCCAGGGTGTTGGGCCACTCTGCGGTGAGCTCCAGCACCCGCCGCTGTCCCTCCTCGGGGTAGAAGGCGGCGGTGAAGCCGGGCATGCCGTTGCCGAGACAGCAGAGGGGATTGGCGTAGTGGGCCAGATGAAAGAGCTCCTCCACCTGATCGCCGTCCCCGTTGAAATAGGAGAGCAGCAGGATGGAGAGGTTGCTCCGCTCCTCCACCATGGTGCCGAGCTCCCCCCGGAGAACGGAGAGGCCGTTCACCGTCTTGATGCTGTCCAGAGTGGCCTGGGAGTGGGCGTAGCTGATGTTCAGGGCCACCTCGTAGTATGTGAGAATCCGGGTGATGTTGTACTGGATGTCCCGGACCCCGTAGGCGGCCAGAGGCTCTGATGCGGTCACCTCCTCACAGGCCCGCTGCAGGTCCTCCTCCGCGTTGCCCTCGTAGTTATAGAGCCGCAGGGTGCCGGCGGTGCTGTGCTCGTTCACGTAGTACGAGATGGAGTTCACCAGGGCCTGGTAGGACTCCACCCGCAGGGTGGCGTCCTCCTCGGACACCGGGTAGTCTGCGTGGATCTCCGCGCTGGACACGGAGCGCTCCAGCATGGAGGCGCAGCCGCTGAGGGGGAGAAACGCCGCCAGAAGGAGGGCGGGGATGGCTTTATGCACTTGTCTCATCCGCCGGCCTCCTTTCTCGCGTGCCTGGCTGAATCAGATGGCGTCTTTCTTGTAGTCCTGGAAGCCCTCGCCCAGCACCTCGTGGGCATCGGTTACGATCACAAAGGCGTCCGGGTCGATGTCCTTTACCGCCGCTCTCAGCACGGCGATCTCCCGCTGTTTGAAGGCGCACATCAGCACCTTCCGCTCCTGCCCGGTGTACGCGCCGGTGCCGTGGAGAATGGTGATGCCCTTGTCCAGGTCGTAGAGGAGTTTCTGGGTGATCCGCTCATTCTCATCGCTGATGATATAGGCCACTTTGGCGGTGTCCAGGCCATACAGCACCCCGTCCATCACGATGGAGGAGATGTACAGCCCCACAAGGCCGTAGAGGCCGGACTCCAGGGTCTGGAAGGTGAGGGATACCCCCACGATTACCGCGAGGTCGATGCCCAGCAGCAGTTTGCCCATGGGCAGCCAGGCCAGCTTCAGTTTCAAGAGCCGGGCCAGCAGATCCGTACCGCCGGTGGTGGCGTTCTGCCGGAAGATGATGCCCAGGGAGAGACCCAGACTCACCCCGCCGAAGATGGTGGCGAGAAGGGGATCCATGGGCTCATAGGTGAAATAGTCGAAAAAGTCGGTGAGCAGGGAGCTGGCCAACATGGCGAAGAGGGAGGACACCAAGAGCTGTCCGCCGATGAGCTTCCAGCCCAGGAAAAACAACGGGATGTTCAGCACGATGACGCAGGCCCCGATGGGCACCTGGGGAAACAGGTGGTTCACGATCTGCCCCACGCCGGTGAGGCCGCCGAAGGCGATGCCGTTGGTGTCGCAGCACCAGACAAAGCCAAAGGCGTAGATCACGCTGCCCAAGAGGATCATCAGGGCGGGGTAGACAAGGTCGCGCAGAA
>CANQII010000349.1 GCA_947623875.1 uncultured Oscillospiraceae bacterium | reverse complement strand
GTTCTCTGGTGTAGAAGTCATCCCCATAGCCGGGGTGCACCCGCATCATGGGCATATCCCCGTACTCGTAGCAGGTGCGGACGCCCTCCCAGTTCTCCATGGGCTGGGGTGCCCGCCAGCGGAGATCCCCCACCGGCGGCTTGGCATAGGGCACGCCCCGGAACACCGCCACCCGGGGATCCTTTCCCACCAGACCCTTGAGAAGGCCGTTCTGTACCTGTACCGTGCGCAGCATAACTCAGATCCCCTTTCCGTATCCTTAGGCTCTGTGGGCCAGCAGGAAGTCCAGCACCGCTTTCGTGGCGGTTTTTGCATCCTCCCCAACAAACCCGTGGCCGGCGCCGGAGATCACCGTGAGATCCACCCGGTCTTTCCCGTAGGCGTCCACAGCTCGCTGGATGTAGTTCATGGTTACCAGCATGTCTTTGTCTCCTGAGACGATGCACACATCTCCCGGATAGTTGGGGAGGATGGCATAGGGATCCATGTCCTGCACAGAGCGGATGTAGTCTGGCCCGATGGAATATCCCATCAGCGCGGTCTCCTGCTCCGGGGCGCCGTGCCAGTTCTCCGGGATGCAGAGGGCGGGGTAGTACATGGCGAGGCCTGCCACCTGGTCCTGGATCTCCGGGTCCGCCGCGGTGAGTCCGGCCACAAGTCCGCCCTGGCTGCCGCCGAAGAGGAAGATCTGGTCCCCCACAAAGTCCCGGCTCCGGAGATCTGCGATCACCGCTTTCAGATCCTCCACCATGGTGTACGGGGTGTACTCCGACGACGTCCGGCCGATGCTCAGCCCATCGGCCTGGGCCCCGCAGAAGTCGAAAGCGAGGCAGACGTAGCCGAAACCGGTGAAAGTGGTACACTCCAAAGGAAAGTCCGTGTGGTGGCCGTTGAAGCCATGGCACAGAATCACCGCAGGGTACTTCCCGGGCTCTGCAGGCCGATACAGCTTTCCGGCGAGGCTGATGTGCTTCCCTTGGCTGTCTATGTAGTGGACAACATGGAGAGAAATGATGCCGGTGCTCCCTGGATCCGGGGAGTCTGTTTTCCAATCCATGCTTTGAACCTCCTTAGTCGTTAATCCATGGCGTGATCGCAGGGAAGGTCGATGCCGGCCCAGACCTTCTTGCTGGTCCAGTCCTCGTCCGGCTCTGCCCAGAAGGGATCGTCGGGAGAGAGACCAAGGGGGAGAAATGCCGCCATGCAGAGGTACGCGCTGCCGGTGCAGATGTAACCCTCACCCAGGCCCGGCTGGTCTCCCACGATGCCCACTTTTAAAAAGCCATTTTCGTCGAACATGCCGCCTGCCTCGGTGCGGCGCATCACCGCAGTGAGGGCACAGCGGACCTGGGCTGGCTTCAATTCTGCCGGGAGATTGCCCATGAGGGCGGCGTGAGAGAGCGCGTGGAAGGCCCCGTACCGATAGGCGATAGACCGGCCCACAATGGGGTAGGTGCCCTCCGGGGAGATCATCCGCTCCAGAATGGCGGCATACCGGGCCTCCCTTTGGAGTGCTGTGGGCAGCAGTTCTCTGCATTGAGGTACTTCCACAGCAAAGGTGCGGAGCACATCCACCAGCATGGGGTGGATCACAAAGCTGTTGTAGTAGTCCATGTGGAATTTGGCTCCGTCTCCGTACATGCCGTCTCCCACATACCAGTCTTTGAAGGCGGACACGGCTCTCGTCACCGGCCCCCTCTGCCAGGGAGCGCCCAAGCCATATAAAGCCGCCTCGATCATGGCGGAGAAGAGCAGCCAGTTGTTGCGGAAGGGGGTGAAACAGCGGGTGGCCTGGAGGGCAGTGATCAGGTTGGCTCGAACCCCGCTGTCCAGAGACTGGATGAGAGCCTTAGGCGCCCGCAGGAGACCGTGAGCCAGAAAAGCCGCATCCACCAATGCCTGGCCGTATCCTTCCGAGAAGTTCATATGGTCTGGGGAGTTGGGGTCGGTGGCGTGGTCCAGGCAGACCAACACCGTTTTGCGCATCTTCTCCTGTAACGCCCGCTCTGGTCCGGTGAGGCCATCCAGATCCAGCCAGGGGGCGATGCCGGTGAGGGTTCTGCCAAATGCCTCCAGATGGGCGTAGGGCATCCGGTCCGGCTTCTCCACAGGGAGAGCACTGTGCAGTGTCTCCGCCTCCAGGTTGGAAAGTATGGGACCTGCGATGTTCAGCATGCGCTGCAGCCATTCCTGCCGCATTCCAAGACCTCCCTGTTGGTTTTCTGTGGTGGCAGTTTACACCATTTTACTCTCTGTTGCAAGCACTCCCCATGACAAAATTGAGACACTTTCTGTCCGATGCTAGACGGAGGGATGGCTGTTTCTGGAGGATAGGCGGTCGCGCCGAGGCTCTCCGTCTGTGGTATACTGGTGCCAGAAAAAAGAAAGGGGGGCCTGTATCATGAAACGGTCTTGGATCTCTCTCGCGGTGTGTCTGTTCTGCCTGTCCAACATCGGGGCGGTGCTCTACGCCGGGGCGGAGGGAATAGACGGAGGCGGCGGATGGATCTCCTTCTCCCCGGGGGTGGATGTCCTGTTCTGGGGTACCCTTGCTGTGCTGTCTGGGGGCCTCTCTGCCATCTTCTTTGCGGTCTGCAGACCGGGCATCCCCAACGTGCCGGAGCATCTGCAGTTCCCCGCAGCATACCTCGCCGCCCTGGGAATCCTCACGGTGCTCACCGTTCTTCTTGGTGCCTGTGGCCTTTTTCCTGGCTACGACTCCCTCCTAGACCTGCCGTTACACATCCCCTTCTGGCTCTACGCCATCCTGCTGGGTCTGCTGTATCTCGGCACTGGCTATTGGTTTGGGAGCCGCAGCAGCGCCAATTTTCGCACAGGGCTGTGCTGGGGCATCGGGATCACCGCTCTCATGGCTCTGCTGGGAATCGCCGCCTTGCTGCAGCGTTGGAATCAACTTCAGCCTGTCTATGGGGACATGGTGCGGCAGTGGGAGGAGGCGGGCCTCAACGGCTGCGGCTTTGTGGACAGCGTCATGGAGACCTTCCCCGGCGCCATCCTGGCCCGGATCAACCTGCCCGCCAGCGTGCTGCTGGGGGTCTATGACTGGGACTACGTGGATGCCTTCCGCCTGATCGAATGCAATCCCGCCGATATGCTGCTCTGGGAGCGGATCATCACCATGCTGATCTCCGCATGTCCAACGCTACTCTTCACGGTAGGCTGGGCCCTAGGACATCGGAAAGGTTGATTCTGCTGATGCAAGAAGCTCCTTGCGTGTGAGAC
>CANQII010000348.1 GCA_947623875.1 uncultured Oscillospiraceae bacterium | reverse complement strand
TTGCTGGAGCGCCGTGCGTTGCCGAAGGCAGACGGACTCAGCAGCGCCTGGACCTCTGCCAGCACCGGCCGGACGCCTTCCATGACGCAGGTCACACAGGAGCCAGGCATGTTCTCCGGACGGCCAGAGAGCAGCGCCTCGGAGGGATTGGGCACTTCCAGCAGTCCCTGATCCCCCATTTCGAACACGCCGATCTCATTGGTTGCACCAAAGCGGTTTTTGGCTGCCCGCAGAATCCGGTAGGAGTTGTGCTCCTCCCCTTCGAAATGCAGCACGCAATCCACCATGTGCTCCAGTACTTTCGGGCCCGCCAGAGAGCCCTCTTTTGTGATGTGGCCCACCACAAAGACCGTCACACCCATGTTCTTTGCGATGTGCATCAGGGTCATGGTGCACTCCTTCACCTGAGCCACGCTGCCCGGCGAGGAGCTGGAATCCCCGTTGTAGATGGTCTGGATGGAGTCCACGATCATGATGTCCGGGGTGCTGTCCTGCACCGCCTGGACGATGTCATCCAGGTTGGTCTCGGAGTAGAGAGACAGGCCGTCCCCCTTGATCCCCAGGCGCTGGGCCCGGAGTTTGATCTGCCGCTCAGACTCCTCGCCGGAGACATAGAGCACCTTGGCGAACTTGCAGAGGTTGTCGCAGATCTGCAGCATCAAGGTGGACTTGCCGATGCCGGGAGCGCCGCCCACTAACACCAGAGAACCCCGGACCGCGCCGCCGCCCAGCACCCGGTCCAGCTCTGCCATACCGGTCTGAAAGCGGAGCTCATCGGTGGCCTCCACCTCGTCTATGGGACGGGGCTTGCGGCGGCTCTGTCCCTGGCTCAGGGTGGCCACCGCCGGCACTGCCGTATTTTTCTTCTGCTCCGTTGCGGGCATCTCCACAATGGTGTTCCACGCCCCACAGGCAGAGCATCTCCCCTGCCATCTGGGCGTCTCATTGCCGCACTCGGTGCAGTAATAGGTAATCTTCGCTTTTGCCAAGCTTCACTCACCTCGCCAAATGTCCGGCTGCATCTGCTGTTCCATGAGATACGCAGCCGTCAGGGCCATGGCGATCTTCTTCTGATAGGTATCGGTGCGCAGCAGTGAGGCCTCTTCCCCGTTGCTGAGAAAGCCGCACTCCACCAGGATCGCCGGACAGCTCACATGCTGAAAGAGATACACGGTGTCCGGAATCCGCTTTGCCTTGCGGGTGTTGGAGCGGCCCAGGGTGTCCTGCAGCACCCGCTGGGTCAGCTCCCCCCACTGGAGGCTCACTTCCCCGCCGCCGTAGAACACCTGGGCCCCGCGGGAGTCCGGATCCGGAAAGGCGTTTTGATGCACCGAGAGCAGCATTCCATTGGGATACTGGGCAATCAGCGCCGCCCGATTTTTGAGATCAGAGACCTTCTTCTCATGGATGGTACCGGCGGTGTCATCGTGGATGGAGACATCGGCGTCCCGGGTGAGCTCCGTCTCAATCCCCAGCAAGGCCATCAACTGCTCGGTGCGCAGGACGATCTCCAGATTGAGCTCGCTCTCCTTCTTGCCGCTGGCATCGCTGGTGCCCCCGTCCACCCCGCCGTGTCCCGGGTCCAGGATCACGATCTGCCTGTCCCTGCCCTGCTGCATCGCCATAGCCGGGGCAATCCGTCCCAGGCTCAGCCAGACGATGGCAGCTGTCAGGAGCAAGATGGATATGAGAATACAAAGGTCCCGTTTCATAAGGCTGTCCCCTCCTGCCCCAGACTATGCCGGACAGGCTGGAATCATGCCCTCAGATGCCGCAATACACCTCGCGATGGACCTGGGAGATGGTCACAGTGAGGTCCGGGAAGGCCTCCGTAAGCCAATCCTTCAGCACGGGACAGACCACATTCTCCGTGGCATAGTGCCCGGAATCGATGAGGTTCAGCCCCATGGCCTTGGCATCCAGGTAGGTGTGGTACTTCACGTCCGCCGTTACAAACGTGTCGCAGCCCAGCGCGAGGGCGTCCTGCATCATGTCCGAGCAGGCGCCGCCGCCCACCGCCACACGTTGCACCGTGTCCTGCGCCTTCACATACCGCACACTGTTGGCGTCCAGAAGCGCCTTTACATACTGGACAAACACATCCAGAGGCATCTCCGGTACCGTGCCAATCCGTCCGATGCCGTAGGGTCTCCCCTGTCCGTCCGTGCCGGTCTGCTCCAGCATGCCGATGTCATGGAGGCCCAATCTCTTGGCCAGAGCGGTATTCACCCCGCCCTCAATGGCGTCCAGGTTGGTGTGGGCACAGATGGCGGCGATGTGCTTCTCCGCCAGCGCCAGCACGTTGCGGCCGGTTACGGTCTCATCGGTGGCGGACTTGATGCCCCCGAAGATCACCGGGTGGTGGGCCACGATGAGCTCGCAGCCCAACTGCTCCGCCTCCTGAATCACCTCGCTGGTGATATCCAGGGAGACCAGGATCTTCGTCACCGGGGCATCCCGGTGTCCCACCAGAAAGCCGGCGTTGTCAAAGCCCTCCTGGATCTCAAAGGGAGCCAGTTTTTGCAGTACGTCATATACGTCTTTTACGGTTGTCATGAGCCAAGCTCCTTTCGCATGGTGCGGATCCCCTCCGCCACCTCTTCCAGGGCAGAGATTGCCGCCTCGTCCGGGATTGCCGCCGCCCGGTGTCCCGCCAGCTGCCGGTCTACCTTGGCCATCATATAGTCCAGCCAGGGGCCCCGGAGGACATCATCGCTCTGTTTCCCCACCCACAGCTCCGCCGGGGTCTGGGTAGGCATCTCCCCGCCGGTGACACTGAGAATCGTGTAATACCGCTTCCCCTCGCAGGCGATCCGCTCAGAGTCGATCCGATAGCCGTTCTCCCCCAGCCACCGCCGGAGGTCCTCCCCGGCGGTCATGGGCTGCAGGAGCAGCCGGCACTGCCGGGTCCAGGGGGCGGCGGACAGGATCATGGCGATGGTCTCCCCTCCCATGCCGGCGATGGCGATGGTATCTGCCTCATCCGGGGAGATCCCGGTGAGGCCGTCACAGAGGCGAAAATCCATCCGATCTGCGGTGCCGTATTGGGTGGCGGTCTCCCGTGCCCGCTGGAGCGGTCCCGCCCGGAGATCCGAGGCAATGGCGCGTGCAATTCTCCCCTGCAGGATCAGCCATACCGGCAGGTAGCCGTGGTCCGTGCCCACATCGGCAAATCGGGCGCCGGCGGGCACCTGGTCTGCGATCCCCTGCAGTCTTGGAGACAAGTCCATGTGTTCTCCCCCTTGGGATGTTGGGATAAAACTTGAAAACCTTATCAT
>CANQII010000347.1 GCA_947623875.1 uncultured Oscillospiraceae bacterium | reverse complement strand
AGACAGATACTGTTCCAGCTCACGGTTTTGAGCCGCGGGAATCCGGCTTCTTCCGCTTCGGCGTGAACACGCTCCAGAACAGACTGAATGGTCCCCCTGGTCTCCTTCGGGCCTGCGATTTCCCAAATCCAATTTCGCGCTTCCTCACTGATGTCACGTTTTCCCTTGATCTCTTTGGCTCGAATCACGGTAAGCAGGGAGGAGCCAGGTGCTCTGTCTTCATACCGCCGCATCCATTTCGGAACAATGTCTGGCACAATATTCAGCTGATCCGCAATCTCACGAATGCTCAGCCCCTCATCTACCAGCAAGAGAATCATGGCTCTTGTCCTTTCCCGTTCCACGGTGGTGATTGCCTTTGCAACATACGTCAGTTGCTCGCGATCCTCTGGGGTCAGATGAAAATCTGTACGGGGCACAGGGGTGCCTCCTCTATTTGTGAAATGGAACAGCATGTTTGAAAACAGCGCCCCAGCGGTAGGCCGAGGCGCTGGATGAATATAATACTGGACAAACTTGCAGGAATAGTGTCGTTGACAGTGCGAATTGGCACGAGGGCATATTCACAGGCAGCTTACAACACATAAAATATGTGGTTGCAAAATTGTTCAATAAAGCGCAATATCGTCTCCATCACCAAACAGAATCCGTGTATAGTCTAAGCGTGCATTGATGATGCGGGCAATTAATATTAACCGCTCTTCAACGCGGTATGCAGCAATATAGTTTCCACAGACAAGAATGCGCAAATCCGTCTTGATACCATACAATACCTGCAGCGATGGTCCTGCCAATGCATAGCTCTCCAAAATTTCTAGATCTTTGATAATCTTGCTCACAACACGCTGGGCAGCAATGGGGTTGCGAAGCTTTTTGGAGATATAATACTCGATTTCGACAAGATCTTTCTCTGCTTCCGGGGTCAGGCGTATTTCATTCATCTGTCATCTCCAGCCGGGCCTTCACTTCGTCTAAGGTCCGCCAGCCTCCTACTTCTGCAGACTTCCACCCCTTCTCAACCTCGGCCAGAAATTTATCCATAGCCTTGTCCTTCATGTACTGGGTGTTTTCGGGCGAAAGCAAAAATGGTAGCCCGCCGGTGTTTAGCGATTGATGGAGAAAGACTGTGACTGCTTCGGCGAGCGTCAAGCCATAAGATGAAAACAGAGTTTCAGCCCTCTGCTGGATCTCCGGGTTGATCCACATCTGGAAATTAGACGTCCTCGTTCCCGAAACTTGAGCAGCGTATTCCACGACTATCATCTCCTTGTTAGCTAGTATAACCAAAGTCGTTAGCCATGTCAAGGGATAAATGCATTTTGGGAGGGAAGATATAGAAATTGCACCCCGGTCTCGGTGCGGATCACATACAGTATGTCCATCAGGCCGCCGTACCGGTTTTCACAGAGCCGGACATCGCAGAGGAGCTTGCCCGATGTGCTGCCCATATTACCGTTGAGATATGCCAAGAGGCCGGTCTTGTCCACGTACCCAGAGGCACTGTCCCCCGGCTGAAAATTCTCTTATCTCCTCACCTTCCTGCGATTCTCGGTCCCTTTCCCTGCTCCAATGGCCTTCCAGGCATTTCGAAACTCTCCCTCCGCCTCCCGGTTGGGAACCCGCACCGTCCCGCTGTCCTCCTCATAAGACAGATACCCATAGTGCACCAGGAGGGTGAGGACATCCTCCCTGCGGCGCAAGATCCTGGGGTTGTTGGAAGAACCGGCGGCATCAATCCGCACTGGTCTCTCTGCCAGCAGATCCCGTACGGCATCTCGCAGACCGGGGATCCCGGTCTCCAGCAAGTCCACGATCACCTGGTAGCTGGACGTCTCAGTCCAGTCGCTCCGGATCACACCGTGGCGCAGCGCCCTGGAAATACACAGCGGGCAGTAGATGGTACCGGCACCTTTCAGGGGATAGCCCTCATACTGCTCCCGGATCGCTTCCATCGGCATGTCCCACTGCCGGCAGAGGGCCTGCACCGTATCCTCCGGGAATCCCACATATTCCGCCAGGGGCCCCGGCTGCGTCATGGTGTACTCTTCCATGTTGTCCAGCGCATGCTCCAGCCCCGGCAGGTCCCGGATCACGGGGAGAATGCCGGTGAGGTAGACGAGATCGATGCACGGGTCCAGATCCGCAGTCTGGAAGAGGCCCACCAGGAAAGCGAGATAGTCCTGCTGCACCTGCTGGCTCACCTGCGGGTCTCGGAACAGCACATCCCACTCGTCCACGAGGAAGAGGAACCGATTGTCGGGATCCTGGCGGAAGCATTTCCACAGGGCACTGGCAATGCTGTCTTCTTCAGAGAGAGCACAGTCCGGGAAGGCACGCACCAGGTCCTGGACCACCTCACATTCCAGAAACGCCAGCACCTGTTCTCCCCTGCCCACATTCCGGGCGCCGCACAGACAGGCGTTTACATCAATGCGGATCACATGGTGCCGGTTCAGATGCTGGAGAAAGGAGGGGTCCTGGCCAATCTGCAGGTCCTGAAATAGGGTCTTGGAGTCTGCGCCGAGACTGTAGTAGGCGGCGAGCATGTCCAGGGCGGTGCTCTTCCCGAAGCGCCGGGGCCGGGTGACGCAGATTCTTTTCCCCGCTGTCCCGATGCGCTGGTTCGTGAAGCGGATCAGCCCAGACTGATCCACGAAGATGTCCGAGCGTCTGGCGGCGGCATATCCCACGTTGCCCGGGTCTAGATGGATTCCCATGTTGTCTCCCTCCCTGTATCACGATGTCGTTTTGTGCAGAGAAGTATAGCAAAATGGTTGAGAATCGTCAAGAAAAACGCTGCAATTGTGTGGAGTACAATTGCGGTGCAGAATGTAATACGTTGTATTACATCGATCATACATTTGCTTGGATCAGTAATACAATGAGGTACAGCGGCCTACCCGTCCCATCCATTTTCCCTGGCCTTCTGGATCAGGGCGATGTCCCTCATGTCCTTCTCCCGGCCCAATTTCTGCTTCATCTGGATGAGCCCCTCTACGCTCACCACCGGCACCCCGGACACTCTCTCCACAGTACCGTCCAGCCAGTTTTCAAAGAGCTCCACATCATCTGCGTAGACAATCTTCCGGGTCCCATCCGGGCGGTAAGAGACGGCATATCCCTGCTGCTCCAGATGATCTGCCAGGCGGCTGGTGCACCCCAGGTCTACATCGTGGGTCCGGGGCCGGAAGCCATACAGCACCATGGCCCCGCCGGAGAGCAGCCAGTACTCCTCCTTGGGAAAGGGCAGTTCCTGGATCCGCTGCAGCAGCGCGTCCCGATCAAAGCT
>CANQII010000346.1 GCA_947623875.1 uncultured Oscillospiraceae bacterium | reverse complement strand
AGGCTGTCCAGGGTGTCCGCATCGCCGGCGATGAAAGCCCCGCCGTGGAGGTGAAACACCACCGGGAGGTTATCTCCCTCTTCCGGGATATACAAGTTCACGTCCACCGGGTCCAGCCCCTCCCGGGGCACGAAGAAGTGCTCTCCCAGCAGGTCCTCGTCAGACTTCACCATTGCCGCCTGATTGGCAGCCCTGTCGTCCGCGGCTTTGTTGAGCTGTGAGACAAAGAATGCCACTGCTGCAGCGATCAAGAGAACGATGATCAGCAGGATGATCCCCAGAATTTTCAAGACCTTTTTCCACACTTTGGTTTTTCCTTTCTGCAAGACAAGCGATTGGAAGAACACCTTGTGCAAGATCTCACAGGTTCTTCTCTATGTCCTGCCAGTTGGCGTTGTGCAGCAGTTCTGCGTCCTCGCCGAAAAAGACCGTTCCTGCCTCCGCATCGCCCTGCAGGTAGTAGCACATCCAGGCGGTCATGTAGCCGTCCGAGCGCATCAGCATCTGCTCATGTTCTGCCCCCACCGCCCGGGCCCGCACTTTGGGTACGCTGTCTGAGATGCTGCTGTAGTTGGCGATCAGAGAGGAGAGTGGGGCCACACCGCCGAATCCGGTCTCAGGGTCTGTGCCGGAGTCGTCCGATTTCCCGGTGCCGGCCGCCATGAAGTACGGAATGGTGATCTTGGAGGCATCGTAGCCCCAGCCCATGTTTTTGGCCAGGGTGGGATAGGCGGCGCTGCCGGTGAACATGGTCTTATAGTGGCTGCCGTTTTCGAAGTTTGTCACAGCACAGATGGCCCCGGCGCCGCCCTGGGAAAAGCCGAGAATGCCGATGTTCTCTTCGTCGATGCGTCCGGACAGCACAGAGTCGCTGTCCAGGGAGAGCATGACGTCCAGAGTGATGGATGTGGTCTCCCCGCTGCCGGCCTGGGGGTCTTCGTTGCCCACTACAATAAAGCCCCAGGTGGCCAGCCGCTGGAAGAAGGGCTCATAGGAGGCGGCTGGGGTGCCGCTGGCGTTTACCACCACGATCATGGGCCAGAGCCGGTCTGCGGTTTCCAGATCCTCGGGGTACCACACCCGTACTTTTCCGATGGATGCGTTGTCTGAGGGGAATTCCGTGTAGGATACGGTGTAGTCTCCGGTCTGGGAATACTTCTGCTCCAGCGGCGCGTCTGTTTGAAAGTTCTTGTAGTAGCCCTCCACGATCTCCGTGTTGCCGGATACCCCGAACAAGGATTTGATGTGGGCGAGAAAGGCGAAGACAGCCACTGCTGCAATCACCAGGATCACAGCCAGAATGATCAATATCTTTTTCATAGTGTCCTCCTGTTGGTATCGGGTCAGGCGCAGTGCAGCCTGATCTTGTGCAGCGCGGCGATGCCGCTGCCGTGGTAGGTGAAGTAGAGTGCATGCTCTCCGGAGAGGTCTGCTGCCGGAGCCTGGAACCAGGTCTTCTCCCGGCAGGGAGAGACGGGAATGGTGCAGATGGGGGCTTCATCAGGCGCGGTGCTCACGGTGAACTGGCCTTCCGCAGAGCTGCAGACGTCTACGCCGATCTGCTGCAGATCATGGAAGGCAAAAGAGCGAAATCCAGCCACCGCTCCATCTTGGAGATTGGCGATGTACTGGTCTCCGTCTCCCTCCCGGTCTTTTCCGGTCTGGGTGAAGTAGGGATGTGCCTCCGCCTCCGGGGTGCCGGATACGCCGTAGAAGAGGGCGCCGTCCCGGCTCCAGAGATGGCAGGCGATCCGGGCATCATATTCCCCATCCCCGGACAGGGGACCGCCGTTCAGCCCGCAGCTGGAGAGGGGCGCCTGCTGAAATCTGCCGTTTGCAAAGGGGATCGGCTCCGCGCAGGCCTGCCGGGAGTACTGGTGGCGGTTGGTCTGTCGGTGATAGAACACATACCACTGTCCGTTCAGGGAGATGAGGCTGCCATGGGTATTGCCGGTGTAATTCAGCGGTCTCTCAGAGATGCCCACATCGCCGTTGGAGACGAGGGTGCCGCCATAGGTGAAGGGACCGTCCGGCCTGTCTCCCACCGCCCAGCAGAGCTCATGCCCCAGCTGAGAGGAGTAGATAAAGTAGTATCTGCCGTCTATTTTCCGCATGGAGCTGGCCTCAAAGAAGCCATGGGTGCCGGCTTTCGAGCAGACGAGTTTGGGTTCAGACAGTACTGACCGCATGTCTGGAGCCAGTTCCATGACATAGGCGCCCTCCATCCGGTACTTCTGGCAGGCAGCGGCAAACATGCCGTCCTCCGCCGGTCCGAACCCGCTATACAGCCAGATCCTACCGTCGTCGTCCCGAAAGAGACCGGGATCAAACTGAAAAAGGTCGTGGTCCCGGGTGCCGACAGGAGTGCCATCCTTATACTGTACCAGGCCGTAGTATTGATATTGTCCTGCCGGGGTGTCTGAGACCGCCACAGCCATCACGGGCATGAGGCCCAGGGTGTAATAGAGGTAGTATCGGCCGTCCGGGCCCTGGCACACGTCCGGGGCCTGCATGATGCTGTCTGTCTTGGCCAGGGGATCCTGGCTCTTCTGATAAATCACACCCTCACAGTGCCAGTCTGAGAGGTCCTCCACCGGGCAGGACCAGCAGACGTAGTCGTTCTGGCAGAACTGGGTGCCGTTAAAGCGGTCGTGGGAGCCGAACACGTAGAGCCTATCTCCGAACACATGGGGCTCCCCGTCCGGAATATATTCCCAGGATGGCAAATAGGGGTTAAAACACTGGTTTTTCATAGGATCGTTCCTCGAAATGTATAGCTTCCGCCGGTGAGGGTGCGAGCCTCTCCGTCCGGCAGGGTGAGATGGGCTGTGGTTCCCTCCGGCACGGTGCAGGTGTACACGAAGCGGCCCCCGTCTCTCTCCCACCGGGACCGAATCACGCCGTACCGGGTCTGGTACTGCGCCTCCGCCCAGGTGAGTGTGCCGCCTAGGATCGGCTTCAGATCGAAAGACCGGAACCCGGGGGCGTCGAAGGTGGGAAGGATACCAGCCACGTATTCAAACAAGAACTGACACACCGCGCCGAAGGAGTAGTGGTTGAAGCTGTCCCGGAACGCATCCATGCCGTCCCAGTTCTCCAGCATGGTGGTGGCGCCCAGGGTGATGGGGTGGAGCCAGCCCGGGGCGGTGGTCTGCTCCAGGATCCGGTACGCCTCGTCCACAAGGCCGTTGTCTACCAGAGTGGGCAGCAGATAGACGGTGGAGAGGAAGCCGGTGTTCAGGTGGTAGTCTGCGGCCTCGATCTCCCGCTTCAACTGCTGGATCACCAGCGGTTTCT
>CANQII010000345.1 GCA_947623875.1 uncultured Oscillospiraceae bacterium | reverse complement strand
GGATGCCGAGTACCGGTATAAAAGTGGACAGCAATGCCCCCGCTATGGCGAGAACGATATAACCGATGAAAAAGAGGGCGGTCCAGAGGAAGGCGAAGAGACCTCTCAAGAACCCTGTGACGATCACCGGCCTCCAGAGGGGGAAGACTGCGAAGATCTTCTCCGCCGGCTGGGGATCTCTCCGGGAGGCGGCCAGGGTAAAGCCGTCGTAGCCGGTGTTGGCGATGCAGGTGAAAATGGTGGTGATGAGGGAGGCAATGACGGCGGCGATGCCGTACCGGCCCAGCATACCCGTGGCAGCGGCGAGATACTCCTGGGGGTTCGCCTCCGCATAGCCGCTCTGGGCCATATCCAGCATCTGGTTCATCAGAACCATCAGTTGCTGCTGTCCGCCGCTCAAGGCGGAGAACAGTCCGTTGATGGCCCCTGTGATCGCCGACACCACCAGGGTAAAGGCCAGGGTGATCAGCGCTCTGTGGGGCCTGCAGTCCCGCAGGACAGCCTTCACGTCCATTTTGCATGCGGTGCGGTCAAATTCCATGTCGAGACCTTCTTTCTCCCGGTGTATCTCCGGGTTCCCGCAATTTGCGGCTGCGGGCCGCCGATTTCCTGTATTCTACTCCCCCAGGGTCTGAAATGCAATATGCAACCGGCCATCTTGCAGAAAACCGTACTATTTGCCGTGAAAGCGGCGTGGTTTTGCGGGCTGGGACGGCAATATGCAGCAGAAACCGAGCGTATTCGGGGGTGCCATGGCTGGTGGAAGGGAAAACAAAAGGGCCAGCCGGATCCCTCACGGGATCCGGCTGGCCGGAAGGGAAGTTGGCTTTTGGGTTGTCCGAGCCGGTGCGCGTTACCGCCGATTGCGGCGCATGGCGTGGCTGATGGCAGAGATGGCCCAGGTCACCCCATAGAGGACAAAGGGGGCCAGAATCAGAAGTGCCGCCAGGACGAGAATGGCATCTCTGCCGAGAGAGGGAAAAGACACAAGGCGGAAGGGACGCCGCAGGAAGAGCACTGCACAGAGGAATATGGCGGCCATAGAGCCCCAGAGACACCAGCGCTTAGGGTTCATGGGCTTGGCGATGGTGTACAGCACCAGAAGGCCCACAAAACCCATGAGCATGGTGGCCAGGGTGGCAAGCGTAGAGCGGTGGAAGGCGAGAGCATCCGCGATGAGCTCCAGGATCACCAGAAGGATGATGTTGGTGAGGCCGCCTGGCAGCGCCCGCAGCAGCACGTTCTGCATAAACCGCCCCCGGACCAGCTCGTGGTTGGGCTCCAGAGCCAGAATGAAGGACGGGAATCCGATGGTGAGAGCGCCGATCAGGGTGAGCTGAATGGGACTGGTGAAAGGATAGTGGAAGCCGGCAAACACCGTGAAGATGGCGAGAAAGAAGGACATGATGTTCTTCACGAGATAGAGGGCGGCGGAGCGCTGGATGTTGTTGGTCACCCGGCGTCCTTCCTTCACCACATGGGGCATGGAGGCAAAGTTGGAGTCCAGCAGCACCACATCTGCCACTTGGCTGGCCGCATCGGCGCCGGAGGCCATGGCGATGCCACAGTCTGCATCCTTCAGGGCCAGCACATCGTTCACGCCATCGCCTGTCATGGCAACGGTGTGGCCGGCTTTCTGCAGGGCCTTCACCAGTTTCCGCTTCTGCTCTGGGGTAACTCTTCCAAACACCGTGTACTTCTGGACTGCATCTTCATAGTCTCTCTGGGTCTGAAGGGTAGTGGCATCGATATAGTGCTCCGCGCCAGGGATCTGGGCTCTCTGGGCCACTGCCGATACGGTGGTGGGGTTGTCCCCGGAGATCACCTTTACCGACACACCCTGACCGGTGAAGTACGCGAAGGTCTCTGGGGCTTCCTTCCGGACGGGATTTGCCAGGATGGCCAGTGCCATAGGCTCCACCGGACCTTGGAGTCCTTTTTCAAGATCTGGCTCCTTGGTGCAGCGGGCCAGGAGCAGCACCCGGGAGCCCTGCTTCAGATGGGGTGCCACCAGGGGCTGGAGAGAATGGTACTGGTCTTGCATGATGAACTCCGGCGCCCCAACCACATAGGCGCCGTGGTCCTGGAAGGAGACGGCAGACCACTTGTTGGCGGAGTGGAAGGGGATCACCTGTTTTGCGGTCCAGTTTATCTTGCGGTTGAACCGAGCTGCCATGGCCCGGGCGGTGTCGTTATCCGCCTCAGACACCTGATAGAAGGCGCTCAGCACATCCTCGATCTGGGCCTTGGGATACTTCTTCGGGTTCAGCGGAGCTACCCCCAGAACCTTCATCTCCGGCATGGTGATGGTGCCGGTCTTGTCCACGCAGAGCACATCTACCCGGGCCAGCGTCTCCACCGCAGCCAACTTGTGGACCAGAGTGTTCTGCTTGCCGAGGCGCATCACGGAGACTGCCAAGGCCACGCTGGTGAGAAGATAAAGCCCTTCCGGGATCATGCCGATGAGGGCTGCCACCATGGAGGTAACCGCCACCTGAACGGACTCGTGCAGAACCAAAGTGTCGTTACAGTAGAGGGCGATGCCGATGGGGATCAGGGCTATGCCGATGACACGGATCAGCTTATCCAGAGAGTGCATCATCTCCGAGCCGCCCTTGCCGGTCTCCTGTTTGGCTTCAGCGGCGAGCCGGGCGGCGTAGCTATCCATGCCCACGGCGTCCAGCCGCATGGTGCACTTCCCGGAGACCACAAAGCTGCCGCTTCGCATCTCGTCCCCCGGATGCTTGGGGATGGCGTCCGGCTCGCCTGTGATGAGGGACTCATTCACCGTTACAAACCCGGTTTGCAAGGGGCCGTCTGCCGGGATCTGATCTCCAGCGCTGAGGGATATGATGTCCTCCCGGACCAACTCCCTCGGCGAGATGGAAGACCACTGCCCATCGCGGAGTACCTGTACCTTGCTCTCTGCCAGGAGATTCAGCTTGGCCAGGGTATTTCGAGAGCGAATCTGCTGAATGATGCCGATCATGGAGTTGATCACGGCCACCAGCAGAAAGAGGGTATCCGTATTGCTCCCCACCGCGAAGAGCAGGGCCCCCAACACCACGAACACCAGGTTGAAGAAGGTGAAGGTGTTCTCCCGGATGATCTCCCCTGTGGTCTTTAGATGACTTTGCCCGGTGGCGTTGGTGTATCCGTTCTGGGTGAGCATCTGCACCTCAGGGATGGTGAGGCCCACAGTGGGATCCGGATAGAAGCGCTCCATGGGTTCCCGGGTGTCGTGCTCATGGGCTTTGGAGCTATTGTGATGGTGCGAAGCGTAGCTATCGGAAACGACAGGAGCGTGCTTATGGGCGGCTGT
>CANQII010000344.1 GCA_947623875.1 uncultured Oscillospiraceae bacterium | reverse complement strand
GAGGATGTGGACGGCATTGTGGCTGGCTTGGCGTCCGGTGAGATCACCCGGGCAGACCTGGAGGCCTGCGCCGGCCGGGTTCTGGCCCTGTCCAAAGCCCTTTCCTAATGGCACAGCGGCGCAGATGGATGTACCTGCGATGCGGTATATCCTCGGTGTACGCCCAGCCCGCTCCAGATCTGTTGTCAGGAACGCGACGGGCCGACCATTTTCAACCTACCTTTTAGAGGTGATTCTCTTTGAACGCAAATGATGCGGCGGCAAAAGCAACAAAGAAGAGGCATTGGGGACGCAGAATTCTCCTCATCATTGCAATCGCCATAATCGTCCTTGCAGCAGTCATTGTCATCTTCCTGAAGACCACATTTCTCAAGTCTTTCCCCGCATTAAAGGGAGAGCCTGAAATCGGGAAATGGTACAGTGTCCCCATATCGGAGGCGAAGTCGTCTGACGGCAGCGAGTGGCACGGGATCTTCCGCAAGGGCACCGCAAACAAGGTCGTTGTCTATTTCTTCGGCGGCGGCGTGAGCATCACGGGGGAGGCCAGCGAAGGCGGCACACAGTTCTTTGCCACCACCATGCTGGGCCAGGATTTTGTCGCACAAGGCGGCATCGGTAGTACGGCTGAAGACAATCCGTTTCAGGACTGGACCTTTATTGTCATTCCTTACGCCTCCGGGGACTTCCACACCGGGACGGGGGAATACCACTACACCAAAAACGGCAAGGACACTGTCGTCTACCACAACGGCTACAACAACTATTCCGCGTATCTGAATGAGATCATGCCGTATGTGGGCGAACCGGACACTCTGCTGGTGACCGGGTTCTCCGCAGGCGGGTTTGCCACATCCCTTCTGGCAGATGACGTGATCAGCCGTTTCCCCTCGGCGCAAAATATAACGGTGTGTGTGGACAGCTCCCTGCTCCTCTATGACGGCTGGCACGACTCCGCTGTGAATCTCTGGCAGTCTCCACAGGAGATTTCAGACCGGCTGACCACGAATAACATCGTGCTGGACAGCCTGACGGCACTGCATAACAAGCGCGGGGACAGCGTGAAAATCCTGTTTGACTGCTCCTATCGGGATGATACCCTGCAGCAGTATCAGTCCTATATAGACAGCGGAACGATGGATCAGGCCAAAGAACTCGGCGATCAATTCGAAAAGGCCCTCGGTGAAATGGTGCGCGGTCTGCAGGAGAACATCCCCGGCGTTGGCATCTACATCTGGAGTTTCAATGAGGACAAGGAAACCCACAACACCCAGCACACCATCCTCTCGTCCAATGTCTTCGACAAGCTCGGCAACGAAAAGAGCGTGTGCGAGTGGATGTACGATGCAGTAAACGGCGAGGTCGGCACCATCGGGTTGGGGCTGCTCGGCGAAGCGCAATAAGAAAATGGCAAGAACGACCGCGGCATCTGCCCCTGTCCAAGGCGTTCTCCCGGCGGCAACCCCCACAATTCTAGACGAGGAGGATTTTCATGACCTTATCTACTGAGATGCAGCAGCAGCTTCTCCATACCCCCATTCCCTTCGGCGCCGTTACCGCCGTGGAGTGGAAGCCAGAGGAGACCACCAGTTTCTTTCCCGGCATCCCGTCCCAACCGCTGCCGGAGCACATCCGCATCGCCGTGACCTGCCAGCCGGAGCCCGCCAGCGACATCCAGATCGAGGTGTGGCTGCCCACAGAGATCTGGAACGGAGACCTTCTGGGGGTGGGCAACGGCGGATCTGCCGGCATGATCGTGCCCATCCTCATGACAGGTCCTCTGCGCATGGGCTTTGCCGTGGCCAACACAGACATGGGCACCTCTGCCGGGCCGGACTGCGGCGTGGACAATCCGGCGGTCTGGGAGGACTTCGGCCACCGTGCCACCCATCTCATGACTTTAGCAGCCAAAGCCCTGATCCAAGTCTTCTACGGAAAACCACAGAACCACGCCTACTTCACCGGCAACTCCACCGGCGGCCAGCAGGCCCTGATGGAGGCCCAGCGGTACCCCGAGGACTACGATGGCATTCTCGCCCTCGCCCCCGCCTTTGACCGAACCAACCTGCACATCGCCTTTCTTCGGGACTGGCTGGCCCTGGGGGGTTGGGACGCAGAGGGGCTTTACACAAAAGAGGATGAGGCCCACATGGTGGCAGCCATTCTGGACAGCTGCGGCGTGGAAGGCGGTCGCCGGCCCGGGGACGACTTTCTCTATCACCCGGCAGCCATCACCCTCACCCGGGCGGTACTGGAAAAGGCCGGTCTCACCGAGCGGCAGATCCAGGCCCGTCTCCAGATCCAGGAGGGAACAGTAGACCCGGAGAACGGCGAACAGATCTACGAGCCCACCCTGATGCCAGGCAGCGAGGCAGAAGACCTGTCTCTGGTGTCCCGGTGTCAGCAGGACTTTGCACATGGCTATCTCTACATCCTCCGCTGGGCCCTGGGCGCCGATTTTGATCTCACCGCTTTCGACTTCCACCGTGATGTCCAAACCGTTCGTAAGACACTGGACGGGGCACTGAATGCCACCGATCCCGATCTCACCCCCTTCCGGAATCGGGGCGGCAAGCTGCTCCTGGTCCACGGCACTGCAGACCCCATCATCCCCTATACCAGCTCCGTCCGCTACTACCATTCCGTCCAGGACCGGATGGGAGACACCCGGGACTTCTTCCGGCTGTTTCTGGTGCCCGGCATGGCCCACGGCTCCGGAGGTCCTGGGCTGCAGGACGCCGCCAGCACCTATCCCGCCTCTCCCAGGGACAGCAGGCACTCCGCCCTCTTCGCCCTGAAGGAGTGGGTGGAGATCGGCAAGGCGCCGGACGCCCTCTGGCCGGTGGCCTTCCAGAGGGGCAACCCCCTGAGTCCCTTCCTGGAGGGCAGCGTGGCATATGAGCGGCAGATCCTCCCCTATCCGGAAGAGCCTGCAGAATAGCACAATCCCCCACCAGCATACAGCACAGCGGCGGCCGAGAGGCCGCCGCTGTGCTGTTTTGCTCAGGAGAGCTTGTTCTGGTTTCGGTACTTCAACGGCGTGGTACCGTACATCGCCTTGAAGTTGCGGATGAACTGCGAGGGATCCTTGTATCCCACTGCGGCACAGAGGTCGTTCAGAGGGAGTTTGGAGTCTGTCAGGAGGCGGGCGGCCTGTTTCAAGCGAATGTCCCGCAGCAGGGCGGAAAAGGTCTGTCCCGTCTGCTTGTGGATAAGGCTGCTGAGGTAGGCGGGGTTGTAGTGAAAGCGGTCCGCCAGGGCCTGGAGCGTGATGGTCTGGTGGTTCTCAAAGGTATAGTCCAGGATCTCCAGCATCTGGCTGTCCTGGACGGTGCGGGG
>CANQII010000343.1 GCA_947623875.1 uncultured Oscillospiraceae bacterium | reverse complement strand
TCAGGACGATGAGCTGGCTGATGATGGTGGGGATCGCCATGGTCCGGACCGCCTGGGGAACCGGCATGTTGGCGAAGATCTCAGTGTTGTTGGCGCTGTGGGGTACGGCCATTTGAATAGCTCCTTTCTGGCCTTGGCGAGGTTTTCCTGGGTCCCATTATAGCCATTTTTTTCGCCCTGGCAACGGGGAAAACGAGAAAGTCTTTCAACTGCCGAAAACTGGAAGGTCCAGGCGAGATTCGCCGGGATGTGCAGGTTGTGTCGTGAAAAGGACAGTTTGTGTCATTTCCCTTCCCAAACAGCGGAAAATGTGCTATTCTACAGATGCGGGAATTTCTGCCAATCCCCGCCTGACAGTGCTAAGGCCGTGGGATATGCCCGCGAGTCTATTCTCCTACTTTTCCAACGACACAAGCCGGATCCGTACGGATCCGGCTTGTGTCGTTGTGGGCAGACGAATCGGCATACGGGATCTTTGGGCTGCTTGGAGACGGTAGATTTCTTCACAATTGCCCGGTATGGTATGGAGAGGTGCTGCTATACACAACGAGAAGCAACTGTATCTGGAAGAATGAGACGGAGGGAGAGAATTGCGATGCGCAACGTATTGATCCTGGGTGCCAGCGGTACCGTTGGCAAGGCGGTATACCAGCTTCTGTCCAGGGATCCGGGCCTGCATCCTGTTGGAACCTATTTCTCTGCAGATCCAGGAGACGACCCGTCCCTGGTGCGATTCTCTCTTGCGGCGCCGGAGAAAATCGGCTCCATCCTGGCCCAGTCACAGCCAGATGTCGTGGTATCCGCCTTGCGCGGAGATTTTGATAGGCAGCTGATCGCCCACGAAAATGCGGCGGGGTACCTTGCAGCCCACGGCGGAAGGTCTGATCTATCTCTCCTCGGTGAATGTCTTTGACGATGTCTTGGACCGGCCCCACTACGAGGGGGACGTCCGTGCATACAGAAACGGCTATGGGCAGTTCAAAATACGCTGTGAGGATCTGCTGCGAGAACGCTTGGGGGACCGGGCGATCATCCTCCGGACGCCCTTTGTCTGGGGAAGAGGATCTCCCAGAGTACGGGAGATCGCAGCGGGGTGCAAAGCCGGACAGCTCCATGTGTACAAGACCTTTTGAGGCAATCACGCATCGGACCTGCAGATCGCCGAGACCATTCAGTGGATTATCCAGGAGAACCGGCGGGGCATCTTTCACATCGGAACCATAGACGGGATCCATTACCCGGACTTTGTGCGCATGCTGGTTGCCTCGGCAGGTATGAAACCGCCTCGCTTTGTGCTGCAAAAGGGGCCAGGGATCATGGCGATGTTCAGCAGCAGAAAAGACATTCCGGCGCCCCTTCGGTGGACCATCGGGAGACTGGTTCGATACCTTTCCTGTGAGGAAGAGCAATCTCACCCGCCCGGGTGATTTTCTTTGCAGTGCCAGAATAGGGAACAGCCGGACCCACTGGGATCCGGCTGTTGTATTGCAGTTTGCTGGAGATCAGCCCTGGAAGGGGACAACGCCTGCCACGGCGTCCTCCGGGCGGATGCGGACATCTCCGTTGTCTGTGTCCAGCAGCACATAGCGGTCCCAGCCCATGCCCAGCTCCTTCATGTAGCTGAGCTGCCGGAGACCGTGGCGGGACTCCATCCGCTCCACCAGGGCGGCGTGGTCCTCGTCCTTCAGAGCGTACACCAGGTCCACAGACGCCTGATCTGCTGCCAGAATGTCTGTGGAGGCCACAATGCCGATGTTGGGGGTGACCACCGGCTCTGCCTCAACGCCCTCGCAGTCGCAGGAGACGGACATGTTCCGGAGCACATTCACGAAAACGATGTGCTTGCCGAAGTGATCGATCACGGCCTTGGTGGATTCGGTCATGCGCTCCATCAGTTCTTCCTCGCCGATGGACCAGAGGTCGTCGGAGCCTTCAGCGGTGTGAATCACGGCCTTGCCGATCCGCCCGTCTGCGCAGCCGATGCCCAGATTCTTGTTGCTGCCGCCGAAGCCGCCTTTCACATGGCCTTTGAAGTGGGTGAGGGCCAGCATGGAGTCGTAGTGGAGGATGTTCTTGCCCATGCTCATCTCGGTGAACCACTTGCCGTCCTTCACCGGGAGCATCACCGTGCCATCCTCATCCATGATGTCCACCGGGCAGAAGGTCCAGCCGTTGATCTCCAGGGTCTTGCGGTGGGCCTCGGTGGTGTACCGGTCTCCTTCATAGTATGTGTTGGTCTCCACGATGGTGGCCCCGGGCAGGCAGTCCTCCAGGAGGGACTTTACCCAGGGGCGGGGGATGATGTTGGGGCCGTGGGGCTCCCCGGTGTGCAGCTTCACCGCCACCTTGCCGGTGAGGGGAAAGGCCACCTTGGAAAAGATCTTCTCCAACCCCTGGGCGGAGAGATCCCGGGTGAAGTAGACCACGGACTCACAGCCGCGGCGGCGGTCGTAGGGGACGTAGCGGTTGCCGCCAGTGCCGGGTACCGGTTTGTTCAGATGCATTTGTGAAGACCTCCCGATGAGTGTGTGGGCACGAGCGTGCCTTTGCCCTATGATAGCAAAAAACAGAGGGTTTCGCAATGCAAAAATTGGGGCCAAGGGGCAAACACAGGGCAAACGGCCTTGCTGCGCTGCCTCAGCGGTGCCCAATTGCTGTTCTCCCGGATTTCCTTCCCGATCGAGTCAGCCTGCCGGCGGAATTCCCCAAGATCTCTGGATTTTCGCCCTTTACAGACGCCCTCTCCTCCCGTATAATGAGATACGATGAGGCGGGACAAAGTGTCCCGAAATACAAACGAAAATGGGAGATGATATCTATGGCAGTCCCAAAGGCCATGCAGGACAAGTACGATGAGATCGCAGGACTGTTGATCCCGTACTGCGATGAATACCTCAGCGAGGAGTACAAGAAGCTCTGCCTCCACGCTCTGGAGAAACTCTGCCGGAAGCGCCCCTCGCCCCTGCTCAGCGGCAAGGCCCGGACCTGGGCGGCGGGGATCGTCTATGCCGTCGCCAGCAACAACTTTATCTTCGACCGCTCCCAGCCCATCCACTATACCGCAGAGAAACTGGCGGAGCCCTTTGGCATCGCCAAGAGCACCATGTCCAACAAGGGGTCGGAGATCAAGAAGATGCTGAAAATCGAGATCTTCGACAGTGAGTGGATGCTGGAATCCTCCATAGAGAGCAATCCCATGGTGTGGATGGTGTCGGTGGGGCCGTACGGTGTGCCAGTGGACGCCAGAGCCCTTCCGCTGCATCTGCAGATGGAGGCCGCTGAGCGGGGACTGATCCCCTATGTGCCCGCTCTCCGGGAGCTGGAACAGATGGTGGAAG
>CANQII010000342.1 GCA_947623875.1 uncultured Oscillospiraceae bacterium | reverse complement strand
ACAAACTCCATGACCTTGTTCTTCACATAGCCGTTGGCATAGACGGCGCCGATGATGGTGAGGGCCACGTCCTGGGGGCCTACCCCGGGCACCGGAGCGCCGTCCAGATAGATGGCTACCACCCCGGGCCGGCGGACATCATAGGTGCGGCCCACAAGTTGCTTGGCCAGTTCGCCGCCGCCTTCGCCTACCGCCAGGGTGCCTAGGGCGCCGTAGCGGGTGTGGGAGTCTGAGCCTAGGATCATCCGCCCGCAGCCGGACATCATCTCCCGGTTGTAGCTGTGGATGACGGCCATGTTGGTGGGCACATAGATGCCGCCGTACTTGTGGGCGGCGGAGAGGGCGAACATGTGGTCGTCCTCGTTGATGGTGCCGCCTACGGCGCAGAGGGAGTTGTGGCAGTTGGTGAGCACATAGGGCATGGGGAAGGCGGTCATGCCGGAGGCACGGGCGGTCTGGATGATGCCCACGTAGGTGATGTCGTGGCTGGTGAGGCTGTCGAAGGTCATGCGGAGGTTGTCCGGGTCGCCGCTCTTGTTGTGGGCCTGGAGGATTCCGTAGGCCATGGTGCCCTTTTCCGCTTCCGCCTTGTCTGCGGCCTTGCCGCAGAGGGCGGGAATCCGGGCGGATTCGCTCTCGGGGACGATCTCGGTGCCGTTTACCAGATAGACACCGCCGTCATAGAGTTTCAGCATATGCATTGGTCCTTTCGTATCGAAGATTGCAAGATGGGGGAGAGCAGCATGCCGCTGCTGCAGTTTTTCGATATTCTAATCAATGGGGCGGGATTCGTCAAGAGGGGAAAAGGCATAGTGTTGGGCGGTTCTCTTGCAAATGATGCATGAATTGACGTTATGCAACCGAGAAAACGCCTGCAAGTGCAATTTTTCTTGACAGATATTGCAAAATACACTGATAGGGTATGCCAAAATTCTCTGCTTTGCGGATCGAATCGGTATGCAGAGTGCAGATAGGCCCAGACAGCAGAGCGTGGCACGCTCTGCTGTCTGGCTGAGTGTGATACCACCAACGCGGCTGTATGGAACCATGGTTGCAGAGATGGTGTGCTTCGTCTGCCGGTTGCAGGAGCGGTGCCGTTGGTGCATCTGCCCCGGGAGACCTGCTGATCTGCTGAGAAAAGGGGCCCAGGAAGGGCGCAAGGGCGAGGGAAAGGGCCTTTCAAATTCCTGCAATTTTCCCTTGACAGCCTCATACTATACGCCGTATAATATTACACGAAAAGGAAAGGAGGCGGCGGCCATGGCATTTGCACTGGGCAGTCCTCTGCTGGAAGTCTGCGTGCTGGCGGTGCTGGAGCGGGGGGACACCTACGGGTATGCCCTCACCCAGGAGGTAAAGGCCAGCCTGGACATCTCAGAGTCCACCCTGTATCCGGTGCTGCGCCGTCTGGAGCGGGACGGCTACCTCTATGTGTACGATCAGCCGTACCAGGGACGAAACCGCCGGTACTACGCCATCACGGATGTGGGCCGCATCTGCTGCCAGAACCGACGAGAGGAGTGGCAGTCCTTCCGGGACGGCATTGAGCACATTCTGCGAAAGGGGGAGACCGTATGAATGCACAGACCTATCCATACGGAGACTGGCAAAACTATCTGGCACAGCTGGACCGGGTCCTGGCCCGCTGGGTGCCGGACCAGGAGCGAAAGGACATCATCAACTGGTACACCGAGTACTTTGAGGACGCTGGACCGGAGCGGGAGCAGGAGATCCTGCGGCAGCTGGGCAACCCGGAGGAGCTGGCCAAACAGCTGGCGGAGGAGCGGGGCTATCTTTCGAAACCCAAAACCGGTCCCAGCCGGAAGCAGGTCTGCATCGCCGCCATCCTGGTGGTGCTGCTGTCCCTGCCCATCTACGCCATCTTCCATCAGATCCTGCGCCCGGACTACTCTGGCGCCGGAAACGCAGTAGAGTATGTGGAAGTGCCACCGGATCGGGCGATCCCAGGACAAGTAGAGGACCCTGAAACGGCGGAGGCTCATCAGTATACATATGGCCGGATAGAGGTGAACATCCCCTTTGGAGACATCGTTCTGGACAAGGGAGAGATTCTCAACGTGTCCGCTACCCTGAACGGCCACCCTGCGGACATCAACTACACCATAGACGGCAAATATCTCTACGTGGACGGCTATAGCGGCATAGACAGGGAGCCCACCTCCGGGCAGCCAGTGATCCACGTCACGGTCCCCTCCAGTTGGACTCTGCCGGACGTCTTTGCCATCACCTATCAGGGCAATATCACCGTGATGGATTTCGAGGCATATAACCTGGACGTGAACACCGTGACGGGGGATATCCGCGTCCAGGAGGTACAGGTTGAGAACAACTTGAACCTGTACGCCACCAGCGGGAACATCCATGCCGCGAACTGCTCCGCTACTTTGCTGGATGCGTCTACTGACGCCGGAGAGATCATGGTCACCGGGGAGACCCCGGAGGCGATGTCCCTTGCCTCGGGCACTGGGGACATCTACCTGGAGATGCTGAAGGGGCTGAATCAGGTCAACTACGAGATCTATGCCAGCGAGGGCAGCATCTATGTGGACAATGTGCAGCTGGGCGATAACCTGAGCCAGACCGCAGAAGACTATCAGCGGTACCTGCAGGTCTTCACAGATGTGGGGGACGTGAAGATCTTCACCTACGACACCGGCATGGAGAACACCCTGTAGGGCAGAGAACGCCTGTGCCTGAGCGACAGCCGATGGACTTCCCAGGCAAGGCAGAGCAACTGAGAAGAACCGAGCATCCTAGGATCTATTAGAACAAGGAGTGTGAAGTCATGATAGCCCCGCCGATCCTGCTGATTCGCAGAAAACACATTCTCCGGAGGCTCATCGCCAGCGGCGCCGTCACGCCGGACACCGCCTGCACCTTTGCCGATGCTGGGGTGATCAACCCCAACGCCTTCCCAGCGGTAAAGAAACGCCTGATCGCCGGCGGCGTCATCGGGGAGACCCAGGACGGCCGATACTGGGTGTTGTAGGGCAGACGGTATGCAGTCTGGTGCCCACGGAGACAGGGGAGACCATGAAACCCATCCATGGGTGAGAGCATATGAGAAAGGGCCTGCCGGCGCGGCAGGCCCTTTAAAACTGTGGGAAGAGAAACAGAGGGGCGGCTACCCCTTGTCCGGCAGAGGGACGGTGCCGTCTGCCTGCCAGGAGGCCAGAAGGGCGGATAGTTCTGCCTCGGTGTTGGCTTCCGGATGGTCCAGCACATAGAAGGCCAGTGCCTTCTGTACGCCGCTGATGGAAGGACCCACATAGCCTATGGCTGCGATCGCGCTGCCGGAGAGGGCCAACTGGGGAATCAGGGCCC
>CANQII010000341.1 GCA_947623875.1 uncultured Oscillospiraceae bacterium | reverse complement strand
CCCAAGCAGCGCAATCTCTTCCGGCAAAATCTCCGTTTTTCCCCTTGACGTTCTCCCGAAAAAGTGCCAAACTGTACCTGGAATCCAACAAGGAGGCATTTGCCCAATGGCACTAGAACTGACACAGAAAGACATCGATCTCATGCAGCAGGAGCTGGACTACCGCCGCACCGTCCTCACCCCCAAGCTCACAGACGACGTAAAGGTGGCCCGCGGCTTCGGCGATCTCAGTGAGAACTTCGAATACAAGGCGGCAAAGCAGGAGAAGAACAAGAACGAGAGCCGCATGCGCTACCTGGAGAACACCATCAAAAACGCCATCATCATCAAGGAGAAGCCGGTTTCCAAGGACACCGTCTCCCTGTATGATAAGGTAACCCTGTACCTGGAGGACGACGATGAGGAGATGGAGATCCAGATCGTCACCACCGTGCGGCAGAACGCCTTGCAGGGTCTCATCAGCAAGGAGTCCCCGGTGGGCAAGGCGGTGCTCGGCAAGAAAGTGGGAGACCGGGTCACCATCATCGTGAACCCCACATACAGCTATGACGCCATCATCAAGGCGGTGGAGCCAGGCGAGGACACCGGAAGCGCCCCGCTGCAAAGCTACTGAGCTCCATCCGGCCCGATTTCATCCATAGGAGTCACAAAGTCCGGCGTGCAGCGGTCTGCACGCCGGACTTTTCCTATCACATCTGGAGCACGATGCCTGCCACCGCCGAAGCGGCGATGAAGCAGATGGGGTGGAGTTTCTTCAGAGGGCTGTACCGGATGAGGACGAATACCACAATGGCAAGGATCACGGCGATCCAGTGGATCTGGGGCAGGGCTGCTCCCACATCCTTGGTGAGGGCGATCCGCGCCACCTGCAGCATGGCGGAGGTGATGAGGGCCACGGAGGCTGCCCGGAGACCGTAGAAGACGCTGTCCACCAGCTTAGACTCCCGGAACTTCTGGAGGAAGCCCGCGATAATGAGAATGATGATCACGGAGGGGAACACCAGGCCCAGGGTGGCACAGACGCCGCCGGGGACACCGGCTGTGGTAAAGCCCACATAGGTGGCCATGTTCACCCCCATGGGACCGGGGGTGGACTCGGAGATGGCGATCATGTCCGCCAATTGGCTGTGGTTAAACCAACCGGTGCGGTTGCCCATGTCTGTCAGGAAGGGAATCGTGGCAAGGCCGCCGCCTACAGAAAACAGACCAACCTTGCAGAACTCGAAGAAGAGCCGGAGGAGAATCATGCCTTCTTCCCTCCTTTCCCAGTGTACCGGACAAAGACGCCGGCAAAGGCTGCCAGTACCACCAGGGTAACCGGAGAGGTGAGAATGTCCATTACAGCGGCCACAGGACCCGCCGGGAAGGTTACGAAGGTGCCCAGCGCCGCCAGCACCAGCACCACAACATAGATGATGCAGGTGGGAATGTCTTTCACGGCGCCTTTCAGAAGGCGGATCACGCTGGAGAGGATCAAGGCCACCACGCCGGCCCGGACCCCGTTGAAGGCGTGGATTACCACCGGCAGCTCGGCAAAGTTGGTAAGGAAGGTGGCGATCACCAGGATGATCACAATAGAGGGAAAAACAACGCCCAGGGTGGCAATGACGCCGCCGGGGATCCCCGCCTGGGCAGCGCCCACAAAGGTGGCGGTGTTCACCGCTATGACACCCGGGGTGCACTGGCCCACGGCGTAGTAGTCTGCCAGCTTTTCCTCGGTGGTCCAGCCCTTGTTGTCTGCCAGCTCCCGCTGCATCACAGGGAGCATGGCATACCCGCCGCCGAAGGTGCATACCCCGACACGGGCAAAGGTGAGAAAGAGATCCAGGTAGATGTTCATTCTGTGAGTTCCTCCAATTGCTGCTGCCAGAGTACAGCCACCGCATCGCTGGGCATTCTCCAGTCCCCTCTGGGAGACAGAGTCACGGTACCCACTTTGGGGCCGTCTGGCAAACAGGAGCGCTTAAACTGCTGATTGAAGAAGCGGCGGTAGAAGTTGCGGAGCCATTTCAGTAAGGTGGCATTGTCCCACTTGTCTCCCAGGGCCGCCTTGGCGAGGCGATACACCTTCCGGGGCGGGAAGGCCCACCGGACTGCGTAATAGAGGAAGAAGTCGTGAAGCTCGTAGGGGCCCACCAGGTCCTCCGTCTTCTGGGCGATCTCTCCGTCCTTCGGGGGCAGCAGCTCCGGAGACACCGGTGTGGCCAGGATGTCCCGCAGCACGGCGGCGAGACGGGGCCGGGTCTTCTCCGCCTCATCGGCGTAGTATGCCACCAGATGCCGCACCAGCGTCTTGGGGATAGACCCGTTCACGCCGTACATGGACATGTGGTCTCCGTTATAGGTGGCCCAGCCCAGTGCCAGTTCGCTGAGATCTCCGGTACCCACCACCATGCCATTGGTCTGGTTGGCGATATCCATCAACACCTGGGTGCGCTCCCGGGCCTGCCCGTTCTCGTATGTGACCGAGTGGTCCTCCATGTCGTGGCCGATGTCCTGGAAGTGGACGGAGACCGCCTTGCCGATGTCCACCACCCGCAATGTGGCGCCCAGCTCCTCTGCCAGGATCTCCGCATTGGACCGGGTGCGGGCTGTGGTGCCAAAGCACGGCATGGTAACCGCCACGATGTCCTTCCGGTCCCGTCCCATGGAGTCCATGGCAATGGCAATGATAAGCGCTGCCAATGTGGAGTCCAGCCCGCCGGAGACACCCAGCACCGCTGTGGCGGCATGGGTATGGGAAAGCCGTTTCCGAAGGCCGGAGGCTGCGATGGTGAGGATCTCCCTACAGCGGACAGACCGGTCTCCGTGGTCTGCCGGCACAAAGGGGTTGGGGGCGATAAACCGGGTGAGTTCGGTCTCTGTCACCGCAAGGGCAAAATCATGATAGATGTAGGAATCGTCCCGGATGGGGGTGAAGCTGGTGTTCCGCCGCCGCTCACCGGCGAGGCGGTCTACATCGATCTCAGTCAGAGTAAGACCGGTCTCAAAGCGGCGCTCTGCCAGGATGGAGCCGTTCTCTCCGATGAGGTTGTGGCCCACAAACACCAGGTCTGTGGTGGACTCCCCTTCTCCGGCGTCTGCGTATACATAGGCGCAGAGCAGCCGTGCAGACTGTCCGGAGACCAGCTGCCGGCGGTAGTCTGCCTTGCCCACCACCTCATCCGAGGCGGAGAGGTTGAGGATCAGGGTAGCGCCGGCTCTAGCCAAGGCGGTAGAGGGGGGATCTGGTGCCCAGAGGTCCTCGCAGATCTCCACACCTACCATCAGGTTGGGCATGGAGGTGCAGCAGAAGATCTGCTTCCGGTCCATGGGGACCTGCTGTCCCGCCAGCACCAGGGAGACA
>CANQII010000340.1 GCA_947623875.1 uncultured Oscillospiraceae bacterium | reverse complement strand
ACCTTCTAACCAAATCATACCATAGGCATCCTCCCTTTCAGTTCATACTTGGGCTTGCACCCACATATTCGATCATGATCTTTCATCTCTTTCGAGATGGTCGGGAATCATAAATCGGATTGGTCCGAACAGATGCATCATTCTATCTTCGCAAAGGGAAACCCACATCACTGTTTAGTCGATGGAGAACTGGGATTCCTGCATTCGGTCACAACTGCCCCATCACTCACGGATATCCACCGTGACGCCATTGTGGATGGCCTCCTTGTCCAGGGTGCTGTCATAGCGCTGGTACTGCAACGTCGGGCTTGCAAAAACGTGCGGCATCTCGAACACTTGTGGGGCCCCCATCTGCCGCTGTGTTCACTCACCATCTACCTGCTATATTCGCCCGCACCAAGCGACAACGCAGCTCTTCGGTACGGAACAATGAGTGAGCGATCAGAAGTGCTTACAAATAGCTTTCATAGCATTGATAGTTTGAAGCAGGAACCGTAGTTTTACTTTAGAGCGAGTTTAGAACCGGTGATGGCTCCACATGGTCATGTGCTGGTGTCCCGAATAGAGAACCGGACGCCGATCAGCTTTTCTGTAGTGCATAATACACCATCCTCCCAGAGATGTCAACAGCTTTTTTCAAAATCGATGATTCCTTTTTCCATTCGCCGCCATCGTCCCGCCGCAGGCCATCTTCTGCATGGCAGATGTGGACAGTCTGAAGGCCGAGGGGTACCGCAATGCCGAGCTGCTCGGAGACGCCGGCGTAACCGTCTCCGCCACCATGATGCCAGACATACCCCGCGTTTTCTTCGAGTACGGCTTTGGAGCGGTGAATCCGGAGTCCATCGGATTTCTGGACCAGCCCACCCAGAAGCTGATCCTCAGCGGAGCAACGGGATTCTCTGCCCAGGCGGCGCTGGTCTTTGTGAAGGAGCACCTGGGAGGCTTATAAGCCTGAGGAGCATCCCTATTCTCCTTCAGGCGTTTTGAATTCAGCCAAAATCTGCACTTTCCAAGCGCATTCTACTGTAAGGAAGCCCACCTCGACACGGGGGTTTTCGCAATGTACAAGGCATGTCTGTGACCACATGTTATGCTCCCTTGCATTTTCCTCACTTCCATTGTAAAATAGCAGAAGCTCCAAGAAGGAGGAAAGGTGTACATGATCCGCATTGCCATTGTGGAAGATGACCCCTGCTCAGGCTACCCAGCGCTATCTAGACCGCTATGGGGCAAAAAACCATCTCACTCTCCAGGCAGACCGCTTGAGCAGAGCATTCAGAGCATCAAAGAGGGCGGCGATGATGTCACCGTCACCGTTCAAGTCTCCAACACCGGCACAGCGGACGGCAAGAAGTGGTACAGCTCTATTACAGCGCCCCCTACACCGAGCTAGATGTCCAGTATAAGATCGAGAATCCCGTTCGGATCCTGCTGGCTTTCGGCAAAGTCTCTGTCCCCGCCGGACAGTCTGTAACAACCGAGATCACCTTCTCCAAAGAGGATATGGCATCCTACTGCGACACCTATGCCAATGCAGACTGCACTATATGGTGCTGGATGCTGGAGGGCGGAGATTACACCATCACTCTAGGCAAGAACAGCCATGAGGCATGGGCCACTGAGACCGTCTCTGTGGCAGACACCATCTGGTACACCGGAGAGAACATCCGTCAGAGCGACAAGGACGCCCAGACTGGCATGAATGAGAACGGCGAACTGCTTGGATATCCCGCTGCCGCTGAGGCGGATCCGGACGCCGCCTATGTCCCCGTTCACAACCGCTTCCAGGACTCCACAGACTATATGCACACCGAGGCCACCATCCTCACCCGGAACGACTGGGCCGGTACCCAGCCCACCACGCCGGAATCCAAAGAGCTGTCTCAGGCTCGTCTGGACCGGATCATAAAGTTCGACATTGAAAACGACAGTCTCCTGGGCAACAACAACAGCATGATCTCCACGGATACGCAGCCCGTCTCCAAAGAGAGCAACGGCCTCACCCTCTCCGACATGCGTGGTCTCAACTTCTATGACGGCACCTGGGACTTGTTGCTCAACCAGCTGGACTATGACAGTGATGAACTCAGCAATATGCTCTTCAACGCAGCCTTCACCACGCGCCGTTGGCAAGCCTACCAGCATAGACCATGACGGCCCTCAGGGCTGGGGGCTTACCGGCGCCGAAGGCGGTCCCGAGACCTGCGCATACTGCTCTGAAGTTGTAGTAGCCTCCACCTGGAACACCGATCTGGCCTATGAGTACGGCGTAGCAATCGGCCAGGAAGCTCTGGTAATCAGCTACCGGCTGGTACGGCCCCGGCATCAACCTCCACCGCAGCCCCTTCAACGGCAGAAACTTCGAATACTACTCTGAGGATGCACTTCTGTCCGGTAAGAAGGCCGCCTCCTGCATCTCCGGCGCAGCAGACCAGGGCGTCATTAGCTACATGAAGCACTTCCTTCTGGACGACTACGAGGGTCCCTCCTGCGAGCTCACCGCCTAGACCACAGAACAGAACATCTGTGAAAACTACATGCGGGCCTTTGAGATTCCCGTAAAGGAAGCTCGGGCCACCATCAAGTCCATCTCAGACGACCAGGGCACTGTCTCCACCAAAACCATACGGGGTTGCCTCGGCGTCATGGTCTCCGTCACAGCCATCGGTTCAGACTGGTGCAGCAAAGCCGATAAAATGCTCTGAAGCAGAAATACTGGCGGGCGGTTCCTCTGCCCGCCGGTTTGCCATTTACCACTCCATGTCCTGTGCACGGCGGATGAGGACACCGGCAGCCATGGCTGCCGGTGTCCCGGGCTTTTTCTGGCTGTCTGCCGGTCTGTTTTCTCCCCGCAGACCGCAAAAAAGGGTGGACGTTTCCTCTCAGGCAAGGTATAATGAAGCATCGAAATCCCTGGAGCGCTCTCCTCTCTCCAGGCAGACCAGAGGTAGGGGGGAGTGTTGCTGCATAAGCCTACCTATCAACATATCTGTGCGGCATCACCAACCAGGATGATCCATTGTCCGTCTGTTCGGAAACAGCGACAGGCACCAAAGGAACTGGGCCATTCTGTTCAGCAAATACGCTACAGAGAACGGGGAACCGCTCATCAGGCCCTGTCCGCTCTACGACAACGGTTCCTCCCTCTGTTCCTATGCGAACGAAAGTCCTGGGTACTTCGGGCCGGACCCCCGCCCGTTTGACGCCCTCTGTGACTCCAGGTCGCGCTCCGTCATCCGGATTGATGGCTCTGGAAAATCCCTGCCACAGCACAGCGAAGTGGTGCAGCACCTGCTCCGGACCCGCCCTGCGGCAAAGGGAATCTGCAGGCGGTTCCTAGACCGCC
>CANQII010000339.1 GCA_947623875.1 uncultured Oscillospiraceae bacterium | reverse complement strand
AACATCGTGGGCTTCCAGACCCATCTCAAATGGGGGGAGCAGAAGCGGGTGTTCTCCCTGATCCCCGCCCTCGCCAATGCGGTGTTCGTCCGCTATGGGGTGATGCACCGCAACACCTATCTGGACTCTCCCCGGATCCTGGACCGCTATTACCGGGTGCGGGGGAACCAGCGCCTGGCCTTCGCCGGCCAGATGACCGGTGTGGAGGGCTATGTGGAGTCCACCGCATCCGGGTTTCTCGCCGGGGTGGAACTGGCCCGCCGGCTCCAGGGCAAGCCGCCCATCGACTTCCCCCGGGAGACGGCCATCGGTGCTCTGGCCATCTATGTGAGCAACGAGGGGGTAACGGACTTCCAGCCCATGAATGTGAACTTCGGCATCATGCCGACTTTGGATGTCCGGGTGAAGGGGAAGCGAAACAAGAATGCCGCGTTATCCCAGCGGTCTCTGGAGATCATAGACCGGCTGGCAGTGGAACTGCAGAATTAAGATCGTACAGAAAGGCAGGCAGTTGGTATGCGCATTGTAGTAGATGCCATGGGCGGGGACAATGCCCCGTTGGCGCCGGTAAAGGGCGCACTGTTGGCGCAAAAGGAATACGGCGTGGACATCGCCCTGGTGGGCCAGGGGGAGGCCATTCAGAAGGCCCTGAAAGAGGCCGGGGCAGAGGGCACCCCCCAGGGCATTGAGGTGATCCACGCCGCCCAGGTGGTGGAGATCTGCGACAACCCCGCCACCGCCTTCCGGGAGAAGAAGGACTCCTCTCTCACCGTGGGTCTGAATATGGTGAAAAACGGCGAGGGGGACGCCTTTGTCTCCGCCGGCTCCACCGGTGCGCTGCTGGCGGGCGCCACGCTGCTGGTAAAGCGGATCAAGGGCATCCGCCGGGCCGCCATGGCGCCCCTGGTGCCCACCGGCAACGGCGGCTCGGTGCTCATAGACTGCGGGGCCACCGCTGAGGGCACCCCGGAGTTTCTCCTGCAGTACGCCTATATGGGCAGCTACTACGCCGAACGGGTGCTGGGCCGGGGGGATCCCAAAGTTGGCCTTCTGAACATCGGCGCGGAGCCCAGCAAGGGCACCGATCTCCAGCGGGAGACCTATCAGCTGCTGATGAAGGCGAAAGAGGCAGGTCGGATCAACTTCGTGGGCAACGTGGAGGCCCGGGATGCCGCCATGGGCGCGGTGGACGTCATCGTGGCAGACGGCTACTCCGGCAACATCCTGCTGAAGGCCATGGAGGGCACCGCTCTCTTCCTGGTGAAGGAAATCAAGAAGATGTTCCAGAAGAACACCAAGTCCAAGCTGGCCTATCTGCTGGTCAAGGACGGCATCGCGGACTTCAAGAAGATCCTGGACTCCGATGAGATCGGCGGCACGGCCCTTCTCGGTATCACCAAGCCTGTGATCAAGGCCCACGGCTCCTCCAACGACTACGCCATGAAAAACGCCATCCGGGCGGCCATCGAGTTCACCAAGGCGGGCATCATCGATGACATCGTGGCCAACATCGACTATATGCGGGTGGACAAGACGGATTCCGGGGCAGAAAAGTCCGAATTGTAACCATTTCGGGGAGAATCTCTTAAGAGTATCCCCGTTTGCGGGTAAAAACCGTGAAATTAGCCTATTGACAGCCGAATATAAACTCCCTATGATGGGGACGATTTGAATCTCTCCATTGATAAAGGAGCTGCTTATCTGATGTTTGAAAAACTGTGCAGTCTGATCGCGGAGCAGTTCGGCGTGGAGCCGGACAGCATCACAGAGGACACCCTGTTCGTAGACGACCTGGGTGCGGATTCGGTAGATCTGGTGGACCTGGAGATGGCACTGGAAGACGAATTCGGCATGGAAGAGATGAATAGCGTAGACGGAATCCAAACGGTGGGCGACCTCTACCGCTACATTCAGGAGCACGCAAGTCTCTGATTGCCCCTATTGCGTACACTGTGAAAAAGTCCCGCTGCCTGCGGGATTTTTTCTTTTTGGAGGAGTATTGATGGAGAAGCTGGAGGAAAGACTGGGATACCGATTCCAACGAAAAGATCTGCTGACCCACGCCCTTACCCACAGTTCCTATGCCAATGAGCACAAGGGCCTCACCAGCAATGAGCGGCTGGAGTTTCTGGGAGACTCCGTCCTCGGCATGGTGACGGCGGAATACCTGTATCAGACCCACCCGGACATGCCGGAGGGAGAGCTCACCCGCACCCGGGCGGCCCTGGTCTGCGAGGCCAGCCTGCACCAGGTGGCGCAAGTCCTACACCTGGGAGAGTACCTGCTGCTGGGCCGGGGGGAGAGCACCAGCGGCGGCAGGACCCGCCCCTCCATTCTGGCGGATGCCACTGAGGCGGTGCTGGCGGCGGTGTACCTGGACGGCGGCATGGACGCGGTGAAGCCCATCATCCGCTCTCTGGTGCTGAACCGGGAGCAGAAGAACGCCTCGGAGCGGGACTACAAGACCGCCCTGCAGGAGCTGGTGCAGAAGTACCCCGGCAACACCGTGAGCTATCAGCTGGTGGAGGAGACCGGGCCGGACCACGACCGCAGCTTTGTAACGGAGGTGTCTGTGAACCAGGTGCCGGCGGGCAGAGGACACGGGCGCACCAAGAAAGAGGCGGAGCAGCAGGCCGCCCAGGCGGCGCTGGAGTACCTCACCGGCGGAAAAGGGCCGAAAGTCTGAAGAAAAACCCAAGAAAATTGGTGCGGCATGGGCAGGAATTGCCCGGCCGCACTTGTTTTTCCCGGCAAGATTTGCTATACTGCCATGAGAATGGAACTGGACCGTAAGAAGGGATTGTATGGATGTCCCCGTCTACCACCTGGAGAAGGTGGTAAAGGCGAAACAGCAGGATATGGAGGACTTTGACGGACCGCTGGATCTGATCCTCGCCCTGCTGAGCAAAGATAAAATTGAGATTCGGGATATCGTCATCTCGGATTTGCTGGACCAGTATACCGCCTGGATGGACCGCCGGGAGCAGCTGAACCTGGAGGTGGCCAGCGAGTTCGTCACCATGGCAGCCCAGCTTCTGTACATCAAGACCCGGATGCTGCTCTCCATTGAGGATGAGGCGGGGGTAAGCGAGATGGAGGAGTTGATGGCGGCCCTGGAGGAGCGGAAGAACCAGGACACCTACCTGAAGATCAAGGAGGTCTCCGGCCCCCTGGCAGACCGGTACGCCTTTGGCCGGGACTACATGGCCAAGGCCCCGGAGGCGGTGGAGCAGGACAAGACCTACCAGTACGTCCACGCCGGGAAGGACCTGATGCAGGCTCTCCGGTCCGTGCTGCTGAAGGCGGGGGCCAAGGCCCAGCCCACCATCCGGGCCTTTCAGAACATTGTGGGCCGGGAACCCTATC
>CANQII010000338.1 GCA_947623875.1 uncultured Oscillospiraceae bacterium | reverse complement strand
CAATAGCAGCCGGATACGGAGAAGTTGAGGATGTGATTGACCAGATTGTACTGGGAGAGCATCACGCCCTTTTCCCGGCCGGTGGAGCCTGAGGTAAAGACCACGGTGGAGGGCGCATGCAGGTCTACGGGCTCACCTGCCGGAGGAAGATCCGATTCCGTTTCGCCTTTGACTTTCTCCGGGCAGGGGATCTCCAGCGGGCCCTTGCCTAGCACTTCCCAGCCGCCTCTGGCGGCGAGATCCGTTGAGGCCGCCTCATTGGTGATGCAAAATTCTGCCCGAGGCTGCGATGCATCCGGCAGCTCATCCGAATCTATTGCCGTGCCAACCCCGGCGCTGCGGAGGAAGGTACAGATGTCCTGGTGGGGATCTGTGAGCAGCACCACTGCCCCCAGCCGCTGGAGCGCGAGATAGATGAGACAGGTGTCCAGGGTGCGGGTGCAGCGAAGGGCGGTCATGGAGCCCTGGTGAATGCCGCAGGCCGTGAGCTGGCGGGCCAGGTCTGCGCAGGCACAATAGGCATCCCGCACGGTATAGCTGCGTTCCTCGTCGAATAGGAAACGACGGCCGCCGCACGCTGCGGCGTACTCCCTGAAGTATTGGTCCAGGTTCTTTTCCACTGGCTTCATAGCGCCCTCCGATTCTGAAATAGTTCCCGTACTTTCCCTTTGTCCGGTTTTCCAATCCGATTGTGGGGAATCTCCTGGCCCAGCAGGATCTCCGCCGGGACTTCGTTTTTGGGCAGGATCCCTGCCAGCTGCTCTTTGAGAGCCTCCGGAGTGAGGCCCGCTCCTAGCTTGAGGACCACCAGGGCACAGGGCATCTCTCCAACCAGTTCATCCGGAATGCCCACCACGGAGGCGTTCTCCACCCCGGGCAGAGAACGCAGGGCCGCTTCAATGCGGGCAGGGGAGAGGTTGATGCCGTTTCGTATGATGATGTCCTTGATTCTGCCGCTGATGTGGAGGTATCCATCCGGGTCCAGATAACCCAGGTCTCCGGTGTGCAGCCTGCCATGGGCATCAATGGCCTGCCGGGTGGCCTCCGGGTCTCTGTAGTACCCATTCATCAGGGAGGGGCCGCTGAGGCATATCTCACCCTCCTGGCCCTGGGGCAGGGGATTTCCATTGCGGTCCAGGATGACGCCGGCATCTCTATGGAATCGCCCCACCGTATGGGCGCGGATGTCTGCGGAATCCCCCGGCGCTGTGCTGGAGATGCTAATGCTCTCGCTCATGCCATAGAGGGGGTGGAGGACCATGTCCAGGACCTGCTCCACATAGCGGTGCTGCTCCGGGATAATGGGAGCTCCGGCTGTAAAGCCGGTGCGAAGGGCGTGCAAATCCCGGGGCCTGCGTGCGTTGGCCTGGGCCAGCGCGTAGAAGTAGGAGGGAACCGCGTTGATGCGGGTGATGGCGTACCGCTCCATACAGTCCAACACATAGTCCGGCTGCATGCTCTGGGGGAAAAACAGGGCGTACCGGGCCACCACGGCTGCTGTGAGCAGGCACAGGGCAAACCCGTGGTTGGTGGGCAGGGTTACGATGGCAATGTCTCCTGGGACGTGCCAGGGCTGCATGATCTGATCCTCAGCATACTGCAGAAGGGCCTGCTGGCTCAGCATGGCGCCTTTGCTCTTGCCGGTGGAGCCTGAGGTGAAGACGATCACCGCCGGTGCGAGGATGTCCTCTCCCGCGGGGAACTGCTGCAATTCATGCCGGGCCGGCCAGCCGATCTCCAGAGACTGCCGCGGTTGTCCTTGGGCTGGGTTGCGCATCACCATTTCCCAGTTCCCGTTGGCAGAGGTGCCGCCATCGGTCCGCTCATTGGTAATCCACGCTTCCGCCTGCACAGATACGCCAGTGTCCCGGAGGAAGTCTTCCACCGTCTGATGAGGATCTGTGAGGACGGTGGATGCCCCCAGAAACTCCAAAGACAGCAGGAGAAGATAGGCGTCCAAAGAGCGTGTGGACCGCAGTGCCACAAGGCTGCCTGTACGAATGCCCGCCCTGTAGAAGCGGTTGGCCAGCGCAATGGCCTCCTGGAAGGTTTCGAGGACCGTGTACTGCCTGGTTTCATCCGCCAGGAAGAGATCGTTGCCGCAGTCCCGGGCGAACTGCTGGAAATAGTGAAAAATGCTTTTGCTTACTTCCGCCATACCGTCTCCTGCCTATTCACACCACTGGGAAGGGGTGTCCATGCCCTCCTGCATGCCGTGGAAGAAGCAGGCGGCGTGCCAGGCATCTGTGGAGGCATGGTTGCCCATGAGCATCACCGGCAGTTCCATGGCCTCATTGTACTGGCCGATGGCAATAAAGGGAGAGTAGTATCCCTTGGCGTTTTTGATCTGCATGGAGCTGGCATCAAAATGGAGCCAGGGCAGCACGGACACCATGAAGTAGTTCTCCGGGATCTCATTGGCCCAGAGACTGGTCTTGTCCCGGTTCTCCTGCTGCTCCGCCAGGTAGGCTTCGTAGAAGTCCCGGAAGTTCTCCTGAAACCGCAGACCGTGGAAGGTCATGTTGTGGTAGGCGTTCAGGTTGGGAAACATGGGGTGCACCACATCCCAGACCCCCAGCTTTCCCTCTCGGATGGCCAGACGGAAATTCTTAATCCGGTTGATCTCCCGGCTCACCAGCCACATGATGGCGGGCACAAACTTAATGCCTCTCTCCTTCAAATAGGGCACCAGGACTGCCGCAGAGAGCTTTTTTGTGAGCGAGTAGGTCACCGTGGACCACACCTCGGTGTATAGCCGGTACAGCTCCGCCCGCGGCCAGGTATCCATATCAATCCAAGTAAATTGGTCCATTTTCCATGCCCCTTTGTACGGGATGTGAGCCTCTTTCCCGTGGTGTTTTGATCTCGATTGGGTATCTCAGGTTGGGAGGCTGGGACTGCCGGACCTCCCGTTTCCAGTATCTGCAGTATACACCACGCGCCCCTTACATTCAACAGGAAAAGCGATTCGGACGGGTTCTTCCCCTGATTTCGCAGAAGACTGGCAGATTTACCGGTTGCTCTGCAGAAGAAGCCTGCCAAAAGAGAAGACTGGTGCTGGCTGCAGCGGATCCTGTCTCTTCTGTGGGAACACCTTGGGGGAATGGCGCATTGTGCCGGACAAGAGGAAATCGCGGCTGCTGCAGCAACTGCAGTCAAATCGGAGATGTGTCCTGCAGAGAAGAGGGCGAACAGCGTCCGTCAGTTTGCCGATATCATGGGATGTTCAAAAGCTGGACTGGGGAGCCCCCCCAGTCCAGCTTGTACTGGTTATGGATGACGAATTGGTCTTGCGTAAGAGCGGTGAGATCAGGCCTTCTCGAAGACCAGCAGGTAATTCCAGTCACCGTCGGTGCCCGGATTCTGCAGACGGGCATCGCTC
>CANQII010000337.1 GCA_947623875.1 uncultured Oscillospiraceae bacterium | reverse complement strand
GCCCCTTCCCCGCCCCCGCCATAGACAACTACCTCGCCCAGCGGGCCCACCGCACCTTCCATGTGGCCAAACTCACCCCGGAGGACTTTGCAGAGTCCCGGCCCAGAGGAGTGTTGGGCGTGGTGCCCGGGGAGCTTGCCACCACAGACGAGGGCTATGCAGACAGCATCCAGCCGGACAAGGACATCCTGAAGCTGGCGGTGGTGGAGCGGCACAAGAACACCCACCACATCGGCATCGGCTACCTCCACGGCTACGGCCTGCAGAAAGGCGCCATCGCCACCTCCGTCTCCCACGACTCCCACAACATCATCGTGGTGGGCACCAACGAGGCGGACATGGCCTTCGCTGCCAACCACATCTCCGAAAAGCAAGGGGGCATCGTGGTGGTGGAGGACGGCGCCATCCTGGGTGAGGTGGTTCTCTCCGTGGCCGGCCTCATGAGCGATGACACCCTGGAGCATGTGAACCGGGATCTGGAGGCCGCCAAAGAGGCCGCCTTCGCCCAGGGCGTATGCCGGGACATCGACCCCTTCATGACCTTGAGCTTCCTATCCCTGCCGGTGATCCCCTCCCTGCGGCTCACCACCCGGGGCGTCTTCGATGTGGCCAAGCAGCAGTACGTGTAAGGCCGCGCTCAAAACAATCCTATAACAGCCGATTCAGCGGCGGCGTCCAGTGATGGACGCCGCCGCTGTTTGTTTAGCGAGGACCTGCCCGCGAAAATGATTCCACTTTGACTCCCAGATGATGCAACTCTGATGCATTGCTGTTGTATGCTGCAGTCCGGAATCCATTGGACAGTGAGGAGGACTTTCTCCATGACCTGGTTGGCTGTTTCCCGCCAGATTCACCTGGTCCCCTATACCGCCGAAGGCCGTGAGGGGCAGAAGGAGAAGAAGAAAGAGAAGCGGGAGCAATATACATCTGTGCGAGACCATGCGGACGGTGGGGCTGGACCCGGCAAACAAGAAGTGGGTGAGTAAGTACTCCCTGGGCATGCGGCAGCGCCTGGGTCTGGCCCAGGCGATCATGGAGGAACCCACACTGCTTCTGCTGGACGAGCCCATGAACGGCCTGGACAAACAGGGTGTGGCGGACATGCGGGCGCTGTTCGCAGCCCTCCGGGACCAGGGCCGGACGATCCTCATGGCCTCCCACCAGGCGGAGGACATCGACACCCTCTGCGACACCGTCTGCGAGATGGACAGCGGGGAGATCGCCAAGGTCCGGGGCTGGGATTCCGAAACAGAACAGGCTACACAATAGATCCGTATGGCGGGCAGAATCGGCCTCTGGGAGGCCGGTTCTGCCCGCCTTTTCCGTCCAGGTTCAGAATCCAGCTGTTTCAGGCGCCGGCATAGGCCGAAAGTTGGAAATTTCAGCAGAGTTAGTTGAGGCTATCTTTGTTAGCATTAACTAACTATAGGGCCATCTCCGCCGCTGCATTTTGGATGGTTCTCTAATTGCATATTCTAGTTAGCGGTGGTAAACTGTGGGCGTGGTTAGGAAAGACTAACCGACATGCAGCAGAAAGAAGGAGGCCTGTACGATGATACCATTGGCGGTAGCGGATCCCATGGAGACCGCATCCATCATGAAGATCACCGGCAAGGATGCGGTGCGCCAGCACCTTGCAGAACTGGGCTTTGTTGTGGGCGCTATGGTGACGGTGATCAGCCAGATGTCCGGCAACCTGATCGTACAGGTGCGGGGCAGCCGTGTGGCCCTGGACCGCTCCATGGCAAGCCGCATCATGATCAAGGAGGTTGGAAAAGCATGAAGACACTGCGGGATGTGCCCGTAGGGGGCACTACGAAAGTGGTACGGCTCCACGGTGAGGGCGCGGTGAAGCGCCGCATCATGGATATGGGCATCACCCGGGGCACCGACATTCTGGTGCGCAAGGTGGCACCCCTGGGAGACCCCATGGAACTCACCGTGCGGGGCTATGAGCTCAGCATCCGCAAGTTCGATGCCGAGCAGATCGAGGTGGAATGAGACGGCGGAGACGCCGTTCTTTTCCAGTCCATCGGTTAGGGAATACTAACTACAGAGAGGAGAAGGAACATGTCTTTGAAAATCGCCCTGGCGGGCAATCCCAACTGCGGTAAGACAACGCTGTTCAACGCCCTCACCGGCTCCAACCAGTACGTGGGCAACTGGCCCGGCGTCACGGTGGAGAAAAAAGAGGGCACCCTGAAAGGCAACAAAGAGGTAGTGGTGCAGGATCTTCCCGGCATCTACTCCCTGTCCCCATACACCCTGGAAGAGGTCATCGCCCGGAATTACCTGGTGCAGGAGCGGCCCGATGTGATCCTGAACATCGTGGACGGCACCAACATCCAGCGGAACCTGTACCTCACCACCCAGCTCATGGAACTGGGCATCCCGGTGGTGGTGGCCGTGAACATGATCGATCTGGTCCGGAAGAACGGGGATAAGATCGACATCAAGCGGCTGGGCAAGGCCCTGGGCTGCACGGTGCTCCCCATGTCCGCCCTGAAAAACGAGGGCTGTGAAGAGGTCATCCGGGCGGCGGAAAAGGCGGCAGCAGAAAAGCGCACCGGAGAGCTGCCCCATGTGTTCACCGGCAGCGTAGAGCACGCCATCGCCCACATCGAGGAGTCCCTGGAGGGCAAGGTGCCGGCAGACTATCTCCGCTGGTATGCCATCAAGGTCTTCGAGCGGGATGAGAAGGTCCTGGAGGAGCTGAACCTGGACAAGAGCCTCATGGACCACCTGGAGGAGCACATCGCCGCCTGTGAGCAGGAGCTGGACGACGACGCCGAGAGCATCCTCACTAACGCCCGCTACACCTACATCACCAGCATTCTGGACCAGTCCGTCTCCCGGAAGGACACCCTGAAGAAGATGTCCCCCTCAGACAAGATCGACCAGATCGTGACGAACCGCATCCTGGCCCTGCCCATCTTTGCCGCTGTGATGTTCGTGATCTATGCCATCGCCATGGGCAGCTTCCCCTTCTCCATCGGCACCATGGCCACAGACTGGGCCAACGACGGGCTGTTCGGAGACGGCTGGTTTGTCCCCTTCACCGCAGATGTGGACGCCTGGGAGGAGGATTCCGGCGCCTTTGAAGAGGCCAGCGCCATCATCGAGGCCTACGATGCCGGCGAGAACGTGGCGTACCTCTATGATGCAGACAACGCCGAGACCATCGAGCTGGAAGTAAACGATGCCGCCTATCAGGAGGCTCTGGCAGTAGAGGAACCGGACCCCGCAGACTACGGCGTATGGGTGCCCGGCATCCCCGTGCTGGTGGGCAACGCCCTGGAAGCCATCCACTGCAATGAGATCGTCTCCTCCCTGGTGCTGGACGGCATCGTGGGCGGCGTAGGCGCGGTCCTTGGCTTCGTCCCCCAGAT
>CANQII010000336.1 GCA_947623875.1 uncultured Oscillospiraceae bacterium | reverse complement strand
GCCGGCTTCGGCATCGGCATCGCATATAACGTCATCATCGGCACGGTGAGCGCCTGGTTCCCCGATCAGAAGGGCCTCTGCTCCGGTGCCCTGCTCATGGGCTTTGGTGCCTCCGCCCTGATCATCGGCAAGATCGCCTCTGCCATCATCGATGGCCCCGGCTGGAGTGTGGCATATCTGTTCCTGGGTATCGCCCTGGCTATTGTTCTGGTGATCACCGCCTTTGTGCTGCAGCTGCCCCCGGCAGGCATGCAGTTCCCGACACCTAAGAAGAAAGCCGCTGCTTCCGGCGAGGACTTTGTGGTGCAGGATCTGGATACCCCTCACATGATCCGCCGGGTGTCCTTCTGGCTGGCCTTTCTCTGCATCGTCTGCCTCTCCGCCGTGGGCAACACCGTGATCTCCTTTGCCAAGGACCTGTCCATGTCTGTAGGTGCTGAAGCCGGTCTCGCCACCACCCTGGTAGGCGTGCTCTCCGTGTGCAACGGTCTCGGCCGTATCGCCACCGGCGCCCTCTTTGATAAGCTGGGCCGGAAGAAGACTATGCTCTTCGCCAACATCCTCACCATCTGCGCAGCCGGCATCACCCTGATCTCTGTGGTGTCCCACTCGCTGCCCCTCTGCATCCTCGGGCTCTGCGCCACCGGTTTCTCCTACGGCACCGGCCCCACCATCTCTTCCGCCTTTACCTCTGCCTTCTACGGTACAAAGCACTTTGCTTTGAACTTCTCTATCATGAACTTCAACCTTATGGGGGCCTCCTTCATGGCCACCGCCGCCAGCAGCCTTCTGGAATCCTCCGGCGCCTATATCGCACCTTTCATTCTGCTGCTGTCCCTGGCTGTGGTGTCCCTGGTATTGGACCTCTGCATCCGCAAGCCCTGAGCTTGCAGCCCTAGCAAAAGCAAAATCATCGAGGTGTTTGCATGCCTTCCCATCGTCTGGACCCCGCAAACTTCACGGGAGATGCGTACAATTTCATGTTCCTGGGGGAAGCCGGGAGCGGCAAAAGCGAAGTGGCCATCAACTTTGCCCTGTCCCTGCAGAAGGCCGGAGACAAACCGGTGCACTTCTACGATCTGGACATGACAAAGCCGCTGTTCCGCTCCCGGGACCAGGCCGCTTTCCTGGCGGAGCAGGGGGTTCACTTCCACTACGAGGACCAGTTCTATGATGCCCCCACCCAGGTGGGCGGTGTCCACAAGCTGCTCCGGGACGCCAGCTGCTATACCGTGCTGGACGTGGGCGGAGACTACATCGGGGCCCGCTCTGTGGGCGGATATGCCCCGCTGCTGAATGCCCCTGGCACTATCGTCTGGTATGTGATCAACCCGTACCGGCCCTGGTCCATGGACATCGACCACATAGACAAGGTGCTCTCCGAAGTACTGGGCGTCTCCCACGTACACATCGAGAAGCTCCGTCTCATGGGCAACCCGAACCTCGGTCCCAGTACCTCCGCTGATGATGTGATCCGCGGGGCGGAAAAGCTGGTGGAAATGGTGGGACCGTACAAACCCGTGGACTTTTTCTGTGCCAGGGAAGACATCTGCCCCGCATTGGACGGGAAACTCCCTGGCCCGCTATACCCCATCCGCCTGTATCTCACGTATCAGTGGTCTGACTGAGCATAAGGTCCATTGAGCCCCCTACGTGGGATTTGAGGATAATCTGTTGTAAAGGAGCGAAAGAAATGGCAAAAGGCAAGATCGAAGTCATCAAGGAGCGGTGCAAGAGCTGCGGCTACTGCGTCAAGTATTGCCCCAAGCACGTCCTGGCGATTGGCAAGGAAGTGAACTCCAAGGGCTACGAGTACGTATACGCAGCCAATCCGGACGACTGCATTGGCTGTGCCATCTGCGGCAGAATGTGCCCGGACGGCGCCATCGATGTCTACAAACTGTAAAGGAGGCATGCATCTATGTCCAGAGTATTCATGAAAGGTACGGAAGCTGTGGCGGAAGCTGCTGTCCGTGCCGGTTGCCGCTTCTTCGCCGGCTATCCCATCACTCCGCAAAACGAAGTTCCCGAGTATCTCTCTCGCCGGCTGCCTGAGGTGGGCGGCGTGTTCGTACAGGGCGAGAGCGAAGTCGCCTCTGTCAATATGGTCTATGGAGCTGCTGCCGCCGGCACCCGCTCCATGACGTCCTCTTCCTCCCCGGGCATCGCTCTGAAGAGCGAGGGCATCAGCTACTGCGCCTCCGCCCGGATTCCCATGGTCTACTGCAACTTTGCCCGCGGCGGCCCGGGCGTGGGCTCCATCCAGCCCGCCCAGCAGGACTACCTGCAGGCCACCAAGGCCAGCGGCAACGGCGGCTTCCGCATGCCCGTTCTGGCCCCCGCCACCGTGCAGGAAGCTGTGGACATGACCTACCGCGCCTTCGACTGGGCCGATCGGGACCGCACCCCGGTGCTCATCCTGGCAGACGGCGTTATCGGCACCATGATGGAGCCGGTGGTTCTGCCGGAGATGAAGTCCGATGAGGAAGTGGCCGCCATCAAGGAGTCCAAGAAAAAGTGGGCTTGCGTAGGCCATCCCCTGGACTACGCACACCGCTCCTGGATCGAACCCGGTCAGTGGTCCACCCAGAAGATGCAGAAGTGCAACGAGGATGCAGCCGCTCTCTATCGCTCCTGGGAGAGCGAGGCTGAGGCCGAGGAATATCAGACCGAAGACGCCGAGATTATCCTCACCGCATATGGCATCTCCGGCCGTATTGCCAAGTCCGCTGTGAATCTGCTCCGGGCTGAGGGCATCAAGGCCGGTCTCATCCGTCCCAAGACCGTGTATCCGTTCCCGAACTACGCCTACGACAAACTGGACTATGGCCAGGTGAAGGCGATTCTGGACGTGGAAATGTCTATCCCCGCCCTCTTCGTAGAAGATGTTGATATGGCAGTGAAAGGCCGTTGCCCCATCGAGACCTGCCTCTGCTCCGGCGGCAACATCATGAGCCGCGACGCGGTGATCGCCGCCGCGAAGAAGATTATGGAGGGTTGAGCTATGGAAAAGATCTATACCAGAACCAAAACCATCCAGGAAGATAAGGTCTCCGGCTTCTGCCCCGGCTGCATGCACTCCACGGTGATCAAACTCATCGGCGAGGCACTGGATGAACTGAACCTGGTGGACAAGGCCGTCTGCGTGCAGGGCATCGGCTGCTGCGGCCTCCACATGGACTACATCGCCTATGACGATATCACCGCTGCCCACGGCCGCGCCTGCGCCGTGGCCACCGGCATCAAGCGGACCAATCCCGGCAGCCTGGTGTTCACCTACCAGGGCGATGGTGACTTCGCCTCCATCGGCCTCGCCGAGTCCGTCTCCGCTGCCAACCGCGGCGAGAACTTCACCGTGATCTTCATCAACAACGGCATCTACGGCATGACCGGCGGCCAGCTGTCTCCCACCACGCTGGT
>CANQII010000335.1 GCA_947623875.1 uncultured Oscillospiraceae bacterium | reverse complement strand
AGACAAATTCCAACTCGTAGACCACGATGCCATCGTCCCAATCCTGGACGGCCTTCTGCCAGGTTACCTCTTCTTCTGTGAGGCCGGCCCGCTTCAGAGCGGCTGCCTTGGCGGCCTCCATGCCGATGCCTTTGCTGGTGGCGGGATAGGAATCGTCTCCGCCGCCGTTGGAGCTGGCCCAGAGGACCTCTCCGGAGAAGGCGTGGACAATGTACTCACCGCTGCCGCCGGTGTGGGCGATGGTTACGGTGTAGTTGGGGGTTTCATCATCCAGTTCACAGTCGATCTCCTGGTAGGTGAGGTCTGCTGCCGTGATGCCTGCCTGGGCGAGGGCCGCCGCCAGTGCAGCGTCCTTGCCGATGGGCAGCCCAGGGGCGCCCAGTGCAATGAGGTCTCGGAGCTCCTCTACAGAGAGCTGTGCCAGGTCTTCGAAGGTGAGGCTGTTGTTGATGGCGATTACCTGATTTACCAGGGCCGCCTTGCCGGTGGAGATGTGGTTGGCATCGGCCTGGCTGGCCAGATCCGGGTTGTCCGGCACCACCTGGCTGAGAACGCCGGCCTGGCTGGAGGCAGACTGGAGAATGCCGTCCACGGCGGCCACCAGCTCCTGCTGGAGTCGGGCGCCCCGGTCTGCGTCTTTGTCTTCCACGGAGATCAGAATGGCGGAGGAGATCCGGTCCAGGTAGCCGTGGCGGACCAGGGCGCCTACGATGGCGTTTACCGCCACGTCCAGCTTAGACCCCTCCAGGTCTTTGCCGCCGCCCATCTCTGAAAGAATGGCCTCGGCGTCCTGGTTCAGGGCTTTGCAGGTGAGTACCCGCTCAGAGCGGTTTACGGTGAGTTCGATGCTGGGGTTCACATCCAGGGAGATGGTGGCTGCCACCGCCCGGTTGGCTTGATACCAGAAGCCGCCCCCGCCGATCCCCGCGAGCAGGAGGATGGCCAGGCATGCTGCGAGGGCGGGGCGCAGCCAGCGGGACTTGTTAGACTTGTGGACTTGCTCTGTCATGGAGATCACGTTTCCTTTCTCGGTGCTGCAGCGGGAAAGGATGTCCTCCAGATCGTCTGGCGCGGCGCGATGGACGGCGCCGGCCAGTTTCTCTTCCAGATCATGGTTTGTCATGAGGGTCAGACTCCTTCCAGCTGGACCTTTAGTTTTTTTAGGGCGCGGTGATACTTGGACAGAACGGTGGGGAGAGGCATGTGCAATATACCTGCGATCTCCCGGTGCTTCAGCCCGGACACGGCGTGGAGCAAGACAATCTCCCGGGTGTCCTTGTCCAGAAGGGCAAGGGCGTCCTGGAGAACGGCCCGGTCCTCAGCAGAGGTGAGCTTATCCTCGGCGGGGATGGCCTGCCACTGCTCCTGACTCAGATCCTCGGTCCGCGAGCTCTTACGGAGGGAGGAGATGGCCAGATTGCGGGCCAGGGTGAGGATCCACGCCATAGGGGAGCCCTGAGACCGGTACTTGTCTGCCGTGTCCCAGATCTGGACGAAGGTGTCCTGGGTGATCTCCTGGGCGTCGTGGGCATTGCCCAATACGCCCAGGACGGTGCCGTATACCGCACCGCGGGTGCGCTCATAGAGTTCACCCAGGGATTCCTGGTCTCCCTCTGCCACTGCGAAGAGCAGACGGTCCAGTTCCTTCCGATCGGGAGAGGTGTATGAAATTGAATCGGTCCGTGTTTGCATATGCAACGCCTCGATTGTCTGTCCACTATAGGAACGCACGGAAAGGTCGTTTTATTGCAGGCAGTCTGAAAAAATCTGGGAAAAGTTTTTCGGGCCCGAGTATATCCCCTATGGCTGCAAAATACAACCGGTTTCGAGAAAAGTTTACAGGTCTCTCCTTGAACTTTGGGAAGTGACGAAACGAATGCTGCGCTTTGTCCTGCATAACAGCTTCTCGGAGCTTGCAGGAGATGGTCATACAAGTTCGTCGGTCTGTCTTCGGAATATGCACAAATCCGCACCGAATATGGGCAAATTGGCGCACAATGCACATTGGGTATTGTAAGGAAGGCAAAAATTTGCTATACTGCAGGACGGACAAAGCTGGCCGCAGGCGCGGCAGAAAGGATGATTCACATGGAATTGGCAGCCGGGACCAAACTGCACGGGTTCACGGTGCGCTATGCACAGCAGATTCCTGAGATCAAGGGAACGCTGTACCGCATGGAATACGACAAAAATGGAGCGGATCTGATCTGGCTGGACCGGGCGGACGACAACAAGACGTTCTGCATCGGCTTCAAGACGATCCCCCAGGACGACACCGGTGTTTTCCATATTCTGGAGCACTCCGTGCTGAATGGTTCCCAGAAGTACCCGGTGAAGGAGCCGTTCGTGGAGCTTTTGAAGAGCTCTCTGCAGACCTTCCTCAACGCCATGACCTACCCGGACAAGACGGTGTATCCCGTCTCCTCCCGCAACGACCAGGATTTCCTGAACCTGATGGACGTGTATCTGGATGCCACATTGCACCCCCTCTGCGCCACAGATCCCCACGCATACCGCCAGGAGGGCTGGCACTATGAGATGGAGTCTCCAGACGGCCCTGTGATCTACAACGGCGTGGTCTTCAACGAGATGAAGGGCGCCTATGCAGACCCGGATACCACCGCTCAGGCGGAACTGAACAAGCTGCTCTTCCCGGATACCTGCTACCGCTGGGAGTCCGGCGGCGCCCCGGAGCACATTCCGGAGCTCACCTATGAGAACTACCAGGCCAGCCATGCCCGCTTCTATCACCCCAGCAACGCCCGGATCATCCTGGACGGCGCTGTGAATCTGGACGCGGCTCTGGCCAAGTTGGATGAATACCTCGCTCCCTTCGACCGCATCAACCCCGATGCAGACATCCCCATGCAGGCGCCTGTTACCCCGGATGAGTGCACCGTCTCCTATGAGATCGGCCCCAACGAGGACCCCACAGACAAGGTGATCCTCACCGGCGGCTGGGTGTACGGCACCTACGAGGATCAGGAGCTCACCATCGCCCTGGAAGTGCTGTGCCAGCTGCTGGCCGGCTCCAATGAGTCCCCCATCTGCAAGCCCATCCTGGAGGGCGGACTGGCCCAGGACGTGAACTTCTACGCCATGAGCGGCATGCAGCAGAACTTCCTGATCTTCCAGGCCCGCAACACCACCCTGGAGAACAAGGAGCGGGTATGGCAGGTGCTGGAGGGAACCCTGGCGGATCTCGCCAAGAACGGCCTGGACCATGAGCGGCTCCATGCCATCCTGAACCGCCAGGAGTTCACCGCCAGAGAGAAGGACTACGGCGGCATGCCCAGAGGCCTGGTAGCTGCCCTGCAGACCTACAACACCTGGCTCTACGGCGGTGATCCGGGAGATTCCCTCCGCTACGATCACATCTTCGCCTCCCTCCGCCAGAAGATCGATGAGGGCTGGTTCGAGACCCTGATCGAGAAGTACATCCTCCACAGCAACCACTGCGCCAAGCTCTG
>CANQII010000334.1 GCA_947623875.1 uncultured Oscillospiraceae bacterium | reverse complement strand
CCCGGTACTGCTCCGGGGTGGCCTCGATGGTGATGATGCCCGCATCCGGGTCCACATCGTTGCCCAGGCGGATGAACCGGCGGCCGGCGTTCTCCGGCTGCTTGAGGAACTTGAAGAACTCGGGACCGGAGAACTCCTCCCAGTCCGGGTTGATGCCGTTGCACTGGCGGTCCCGCCAGGCATAGTACTTTTTATCCATTTATATAGACCTCCGTATTTTTCGTGTTGTGTGCAGTGAAATACGGAGATCTAGGGATATTGCAGGGTATATGGCTCCCAAATGCGCTTCATGATGGTCCTTTCCCGGCAAGCGGGAGGGATCCATCATGCGTAAGAGAAGCAGCAGCAGAGCATAAAAAAGCCCAGCACCGTAGATTCGGACGTGTGGAGATACCTCTCCACGTAAGACAGACACACATCGTCTGCCTTCGTCCGACTCTTACGGTGCTGGGTAGAATTTGGTCAGTCCCGGAATGGGATCCTGCTCCGCTTACTCGATTTCAAGTCGGTATTCAATTGTTGGGGGTGCCGGATCAGGCCGGCGGGGTCTTGGGTTTTCTCGTCCGCTTGGGCTTCTCCGGGGAGTCGGCCTTCTCCTGGGGTTTGCCCTTCCTGGAGGACCTGCTCTTCTTGGCCTTGACGGGTTCCTTGGTTGGTTCCTCTGGTTTCGCCTCTGGGGTGCTGCCAGGTGTCTTGCCCTCCTTCTGCTGGGCCAGGAAGTCCTCCAGGCTCTTCTGGTATGCCGCCCGCCAGGTGGCCTCATAGACCGGGTCGTCCTCGGGCTTGTGGACCAGGAGGCCCAGCTGATCCAATCGCTTCTTCAAATCCAGGAAGGGCACATCCAGAAGATCGGCGATCTTCTGGATGGCCTCCCGATGCTCCGGGAGGAAGAACTCCTCTCCGTACACCGGGATGGGGCCATCTCCCCATAGGGCCTTGCAGTGCTTCTGTACCAGAGCTCTCGGCATGAGAAGGACATAGGCGCACCGCTCCACCTGGTATGGGGCACCCTCTTTCTCCAGCCAGGAGGTGAGGATGATCTGTCCGCAGGCCCGGGCAGTGCCCAGGCGCTCCGCCTGCCGGCGGCGCTGGGCCGCCCGCTGGCGGGTGGCCTCGTCCTGGGGACCCCGGAGGGCGATAAGGCGCTGCTCGGTGGTGAGGGGCTTCTTGGGAGCGCGGTCCAGATGGATGCCCAGAGATTCCGCCAGGCGGTTGATATCCACGCAGGTCTCAATGGGTTCCAGGCGGCTCTGGAGCACACTCTCGCAGACCTTCTCGATGCTGTTATAGGTTGCTTTGGGGCCCTGGTCTCTCACCGGGAGTACCTCCCCAATGAGGGCAGGAATGGAGACGGCTCCCAGTCTCCTTGGGATCTGCCAGTGCTGCCGTACCGCAGGTCCGGTACGCTGTTGTACCGCCGTCTAGGGTACACCGTCCGGAAGAGGGCGGTGTCCAGGAACATCTCTTTCTTACACTTCGGGCATTTCACAGACACCACGTAGCTACCGTAATCGAAGACATCCAGGATCCGCATGTTGCAGCAGGGACAGCGGATGGGACGGGGCTGTTTGCCCGCCACCATGCTGCGGGACAGTTCCAGGTTGTGGCGCTGCTGTGCTGTCATACGAAATCAAACCTCCCGTGCATATGTCCGAGAATGTCATGAACGAGTTCCTGCATGGGATGAGGTTCGTAGAGTTCCAATTCACCCAGGCGGTACCGCATGGGCATGTAGTTCACACCCATAGAGTCCGCCATCTTCTGTACGATGCGGTCGTGCTTGCGGGTCAATGCCACTTCTCCGTACAACGGTATCTTCTGCCCCTCGTTCAGTTTCTGCAGGGCCTCCATCATCAGGAAGCGGGGCATCAGGATAATGGCAGCACACCGGTTGGCCTGATCCTCCCGGATCTGCTGCCTATCCAGTTGTTCCTCCACCGAGAGCTTTGTTGGGCGGGGCTCGTCTGCATCCTTCGTGTTGTAGTGGATCATGATCCAGTGGCCGCACTCGTGGGCCATAGTGAAGCGCAGCTTGCGGAGATCCTCCTCTTTGCCTGTCTGACGCAGCCGGCTCTCCAATACTACCGTTTTCACGGGATACACCTTGAACCCCTTCTTTCCGTTCACCTCCACCGGCACCGGGATCTCCCCGTCTGAGAGATAGCCCACCCGACAGATCTGACCGTTCTGGTTCTCCGCGAAGTGGGCGAACTGCACGTCCAACCCAAGATACTCCGTTGCGAACAGGTTGACGTCCACCTGCTGCACGTCATGACCGTAGTGTGCTTTCATGAAGTCTGTCACGAATCCCTCACAGACGCCCTCCAATTGCTCATTGGTGACCAATTCCTTATGCTCGTTCATTTTCTACCTCCCTGGTTTTATCAGGATGCCGACATCGGCTGTCTCTTGTATTACATCCTCCTACAAGATCCTACTGGATTTCACAGCCAGATAATATCACTCTTCCCAAGCGATTGCAAGAAGAAATTTTGAACCTAATTCACACATTTGAGCGACAGGTCGATTATAAGTTCTAATTTTATCGCGGATTCAGCGTATTTTCAAGTTTTCTCGCGTCTATCGTCGCAATATTTCTTTTCCAACAATCATGGAATGGGGTTTGAAGGCTTCTTGTTGGGGTTCTTCTGAGCGTTTTTGCTGTGCTGCGGGTACCTTGTGAAAGGGTTATTGCGAGATAGGACAAGAAATCCCACGGTCCGAGCGAGGACCGTGGGATTTCATCAGCCAAACGTCACAGTTCTTGTAAGGCGCTCACAAAGATCATATCCGTCCCAGACAAGGCTAAAGTCCATCGTCTTGCCCACCGGAACAACCCTATCTATTCCCTTTACCCCGGCTTCCAGTAAAGGCTTAAGCATCTCTGTGTCCCCGATGCAGGCTACCGTCTGGCAGCGTGTATCATTGCAAAGGGTGCGCAGTTCCATGATATCGGTACAGTCATACTCAAAGAAATAACCAGAGTTGTCCTTCCAATCCATCAAATCCTCAGGCAGAGACTGGAGCACGCACCGGACAATCAGATTATCCAAGTGCGGTACCACCGTGATTCCACTGTGGGTTGCTGCCAGCAGATAGGCGCTGGTAAGCTTGTTCACCGCTTGGATGGACTGGAACTGATATTTGCGGGCTACCACAGCGTGCAGTTCCTCCCAGAACATCTGCTTCGTCTCAGCGATCTTACTCCCTGTCCATACGACAATGCGAGGGCTGGTACAAGCATTCTGGTCTGAGAAGTAGGTATCGTTATAGAAGTCCTCTGCTGTCCTGTGCTTGTCTGCCAATGCCATGTATGCGTCACTGTCTATGACTGCAATGGAGAAGCGGTCTGCAAACGTGATCTCGCCAGCCCGTGGTTTCAGCGGCGATTTGCGAATCTCTGCTATGGTCCCATCGCCGCCCCAAATGACCCGGACATCACAGATCTGAGACAGATAGTCGTTGATCGCCTGTTCCCTGCCATATCG
>CANQII010000333.1 GCA_947623875.1 uncultured Oscillospiraceae bacterium | reverse complement strand
AGTGCGTATAATGGGCAGGTGGATTTTAGAGGACGAAATTTCTTCCTGCATCGCCTTTTTCTGACAGCACAAAGGGAACAGGAGGAAGAACATGGCGGAGTTCATCAGCAGCAGGGGCAATCCTCTGGTGGCCCACTTTAAAAAACTGGCGGCCTCCCGGGAGTACCGGGAGGAGAGTGGCGAATTTCCCGCAGACGGCAGAAAACTGCTCCAGGAGGCGGTCCGCTGGGGCGCCGAGGTGTGCACGGTGCTATACACTGGGGAGCAGCCCCCGGCAGTGCCCGGAGCCCGTCTTGTGCAGGTTACCGAGAGCGTGATGCAGGCGGCCAGCCGGATGGATACCCCCCAGGATGTGCTCTTTTCCTGCAGGCTGCCGGAGCAGGCGCTGCCAGATCAGCTGCCGGAGCAGTTTGTGGTGCTGGACGGGGTACAGGACCCCGGCAATGTGGGCACCATCCTCCGCACCGCAGACGCCATGAACTGCGATGTGCTGGTGCTGCCGGGCTGTGCAGATCTCTTCAGTCCCAAGACGGTGCGTGCCGCCATGGGGGTGCATTTTCGAAGAGCGCTGCGGCGCTGCTCTCTGGAGGAGCTGTCCGCCCGCATCACGGCAGAGCACATTCCCCTCTACGCCACCGCTCTCCGGGAGGACACGGTGGACCTCCGGAACGTGAATCTGCGCCGGGCCGCCGTGGTGATCGGCAGCGAGGGCAGAGGCATCTCGCCGGAGGTGCTGGCCGCCTGTACCGCCGCACTGAAAATCCCCATGAGTCCCCGCTGTGAGTCTTTAAATGCCGCCGCCGCGGCTGCCATCGTCCTCTGGGAGATGGCTCGGGCGGCTGGGCATCTAGAATAAATCGGGCATAGAGAAGCCATGCCCGGGAAATGGTGAGTTGCAGTATGGCAAAATCGCATCTGGTGATCGTGGAGTCTCCCTCCAAGGCGAAGACCATCGGCAAGTATCTGGGTTCGGACTATGTGGTGAAGGCAACCATGGGCCACATCCGGGACCTGCCGAAAAGCCGCCTGGGTGTGGATACCAACACGTTTGATCCGGAATATGAGAATATCAAGAGCGAGACCATCACGGAACTGCGCAAGGCGGCCAAGGCCAGTGATGTGGTCTACCTCGCCACCGACCCGGACCGGGAGGGGGAGGCCATCTCCTGGCACCTGCAGTCCGTACTGGGGGTGCCGCCGGAGCAGACCATGCGGGTAACCTTCAACGAGATCACCCGGAAGGTGGTGCTCCAGTCCATCGCCAATCCCCGCAGCATCGACCAGAACCTGGTGGACGCCCAGCAGGCCCGGCGGGTGCTGGACCGGATCGTGGGATACAAGCTGTCCCCGCTGCTCTGGAAGACCGTCCGGAGAGGCCTCTCCGCCGGGCGGGTGCAGTCTGTGGCCACCCGGATGGTGGTGGAGCGGGAGGAGGAGATCCGCGCCTTCCAGCCCAAGGAGTATTGGTCCATCGCGGCGGATCTCAGCCGGATCGCCCCCAATGTGGGCAACTTCCAGGCGGAGTTCTACGGCAGGGACAAGCGGATCGACCTGAACAACGAGGCAGAGACCCAGGATGTGATCAATGCTGTAAAGGAAGCAGACTTTACGGTATTGAACGTGAAGCGGCAGGACAAAAACCGCAACCCGCCGCCGCCCTTTATCACCTCCAGCCTGCAGCAGGACGCCTCCCGCAAGCTGAACATGACCCCGCGGCGCACCATGTCTGTGGCCCAGCAGCTCTATGAGGGCGTCGACGTGGACGGGTACGGCACCGTTGGTCTCATCACCTATATGCGTACAGACTCCCTCCGCCTCTCCGAAGAGGCATTGGCGGCGGCGGGGCAGTTTATCAAAGGCCGCTATGGAGACAAGTACTATCCCGGCCATCCCCGGCGGTTTAAGTCCAAGGGAAACGCCCAGGACGCCCACGAGGCCATCCGCCCGTCCGATGTCACCATAGACCCGGACGCCATCCGTAAGAGCCTGACGGCGGAGCAGTACAAGCTCTACAAGCTGATCTGGAGCCGCTTTTTGGCCAGCCAGATGGCCGCCGCCGTCTACGACAGCGTCTCCATCGAGGTGGGGGCTGCCGGCTACACCTTCCACGCCAGCCACTCCTCTGTAAAGTTTGCAGGCTTTACAGCACTATATGAAGAGGGCAAGGACGAGGATGATGAGAAGCCCCAGTCTCCGCTGCCGGATCTGAAGGCGGGCGAGCACCTCACCTGCAACAAGCTCACCCCGGACCAGCATTTCACCCAACCGCCAGCCCGCTTCACCGAGGCCACCCTGATCAAGGCCCTGGAGGAAAAGGGCATCGGCCGGCCGTCCACCTACGCTCCCACCATCTCCACCATCACCGATCGGCAGTATGTGGTGAAAGAGGGCAAGAACCTGAAGCCCACCCCTCTCGGCGAGGTGGTGACCAGCCTCATGGTAGAGCGGTTCCCGGACATCGTGGACATGGACTTCACTGCCCAGATGGAGTCTGAGCTGGACAAGGTGGAGAACGGTGGCGTGGACTGGAAGACCATTCTCAAGAACTTCTACGGCGGCTTCGAGCAGGAGATGGAGAAGGCAGAGAGCGAGATCACCGAGCGGATCAAGGTGCCCGATGAGGTCACGGAGGAGCTCTGCGATGTCTGCGGCAAGCCCATGGTGATCAAGTCCGGCAGATTCGGCCGGTTCCTGGGCTGCTCCGGCTATCCGGAGTGCACCTTCACCAAGCCCCTGGTGGTGGAATTGCCCGGGAAATGTCCCCTCTGCGGCGGCCGGCTCATCAAGCGCACCGGCATCAGCAAGCGGACGGGAAAGCAGTACACCTACACCGCCTGCGAGCACCGGAACAGCAAGGAGCAGAACGGCTGCACCTTTGTCACCTTCGATGTCCCCACAAAGGACAACTGTCCCCTCTGCGGCAAGACCATGTTCAAGCCCTCCGGACGGGGCGCCCATAAGAGCTACTGCGTGAATGAGGCCTGCTCCAACTTCCTGCCGGAGGACCAGCGTCCGGGGTACCGGAAGCCCCAGGAGAACGCCGAGGAGACTGCGCCGGCAGCTGCCGATGCCGCCAAGACCGAGACCCCCAAGAAGGCGACCACCCGCAAAACTGCGGCCAAGAGCACCGCAGCCAAGAAGACCACCACTAAGTCTACGGCGAAGTCTGCCGCCAAGACCACGGCCAAGAAGACTACCACCAGAAAGACCACCACCAGGAAGACCACAAAATAACGGCCCCGCAGGAAGCTGCGGGGAGACAAGGAGGGAGCAGGGATATGGCAGTGACAGTGATTGGCGCCGGACTCGCCGGCAGCGAGGCGGCCTGGCAGCTGGCGCAGCGGGGGATTCCCGTGACCCTCTGCGAGATGAAGCCCCGCAAGATGACGCCTGCCCACCACAGCCCCGATTTTGCGGAGCTGGTCTGTTCCAACTCCCTCCGCTCCGATCAGCTGGAGAACGCGGTGGGCCTTCTGAAAGAGGAGCTCCGCCGCTGCGGCTCCCT
>CANQII010000332.1 GCA_947623875.1 uncultured Oscillospiraceae bacterium | reverse complement strand
GGCGGGCACTTCTCCGGCCGGCTCACCGCGCCGCTGGTCTTCGCCGGCGCGGTGGCCAAACAGATTCTCAAGCAGAAGGGCATCCAGGTGGGCGCCCACATCAGCTCCATCTACGGCATCAACGACGACCCCCTGGACGACTGGGAGAGCCTTGAGGCGGTACAGCACAAGTCCTTCCCTGTTCTCAACGATGCCGCTGGTGAGGAGATGCAGCAGGCCATCCTGGAGGCCAAGTCTGATCTGGACTCGGTAGGCGGGTCCATCGAGTGCGCCGTCTTCGGCATGCCGGCGGGCCTGGGAGATCCGGACTTCGGCAAGAACGCAGAGGGCATCTTCTCCCAGTACCTCTTCGCCGTCCCCGCGGTAAAGGCGGTGGGCTTCGGCGCCGGCACCGCCTTCTCCCTGATGCGGGGCTCCGAGGCCAACGATCCTCTGTACTATGATACCGACGGCTCCGTCCAGGCAGAGCAGAACTGTGCCGGCGGCATCAACGGCGGCATCACCAACGGCATGCCCATCTTCTTTGAAGTCACCATGCGGCCCACCCCCTCCATCGCCCGGAAGCAGTTCACCGTGAACCTGGCCACCGGGGAGAATGCCGAGCTGGAGTTGAAGGGCCGCCACGACCCCTGCGTGGTACACCGGGCGGTACCGGTGATCGAGGCCGCAGCAGCCCTGGCAGCCTGCGAACTGCTGGGCATTTGACAAGACAGAGAGGGGAAGATCATCATGGAACTTGCAGATTACCGACAGGAGATAGACCAGCTGGACCGGCAGATCATGGAGCTCTTCCGCCGCCGCATGGAGGTAACCCACGCGGTGGGACAGTATAAGAAGGACCACGGCATGCCCGTGCTGGACCAGGACCGGGAGCGGAGCCTGATCAAGGAAAAGGGAGAGCAGGCTGGCCCCGAGCTGCAGCAGTCCGCCGTAAAGCTCTTTGAGACCATTCTGGCTCTGTCCCGCCGGCAGCAGCGGGACCTCATCGGAGACGTGAACCACAACCCCGGTCCCCAGCGGTTCGCCAAATCCCTGGAGGGACTCCGGGAGCCGGTACAGAACCCCCGGGTGGTATACCAGGGGGTGCCGGGGGCATACAGCGAGCAGGCCGCTCTGAACTTCTTCGGAGACAGCGCCAACACCACCGGGCTGGAGCAGTTCGAGGACTGCTTTGAGGCCCTGGTGAAGGGAGAGGCAGACTATGCGGTGCTCCCCATCGAGAACTCCTCCACCGGCGCCATCCGCCAGATTTACGACCTCCTCTCCCACTACGAGTGCTACATCGTGGGGGAGACCACGGTGCGGGTAGAGCACTGCCTCATGGCACTGCCCGGCGCCACCCTGGACACCATCACCCATGTGTACTCCCATGAGCAGGGCCTCTTCCAGAGCGAGCGGTACCTCAACACCCATCCCAACTGGATCCAGGTGCCCCAGGCGGACACCGCCGGCTCCGCCCAGATGGTGGCGGCCAGCGGAGACATCACCAAGGCCGCCATCTGTGCCGCGAGAGCGGCGGAGATCTACGGCCTCCAGATCCTGGCCAGCGCCATCAACTACAACAGCATGAACACCACCCGGTTTGTGGTGGTATCCCCCCGGATGGAGCTCCGTCCCGGGGCGGACAAGATCAGCACCGTCTTCGTGATCCCGGACGAGGTGGGCTCCCTCCACGAGATCCTCTCCACCTTCGCCGTCCACGGCCTGAACATGGTGAAGCTGGAGTCCCGGCCCATGCCGGAGCGGAACTGGGAGTATATGTTCTTCCTGGAGTTCACCGGAGACCTGAAAGATCCGGACACGAAAGACGCCCTGCACGAACTGGCCCAGACCACCGCGGACTTCCGGGTGCTGGGCAACTTCCAATCCAATCTTTCCTGAGACGCGGGAGGAATATCTCATGCAGACGAATCTTGTGCTCATCGGCATGCCCGGTTCGGGCAAGACAAAACTCAGCTACGCCCTCTCCCAGTCCCTGGGCCTTCTGGCGGTGGACACGGACATCATGGTGGAAGTGGCCGCCGGCAAGCCCATCCCCCAGATCTTCGCCGAGGACGGGGAGCAGGCCTTCCGGGACCTGGAGTCTGAGGCGGTCCGCCAGGCGGCCTCTCTGGAGGGCGCCGTGATCGCCACCGGCGGCGGCGTGGTGCTGCGGCCAGAGAACATGGAGATGCTCCGGGAGACCGGCATCGTCTTCTTCCGGGACCGCTCCCTCTCCGCCATCGCGGGGGAGGACCACAGCGGCCGGCCTCTGGTGGCCAATAACCCGGAGCGGCTGAAGACCCTGTATGCCCAGCGTGCCCCTCTCTACCGGAAATATGCCCACCACATCGTGGCCCACACAGACACCCTGGAGGAGGCCGCCCAGATCATCGCAGACATCTATCGGGAGGAGAGCCGGCTGTGAAATTTCTCATCATCAACGGGCCCAACCTGAACCTCTTGGGCAAGCGGGAGCCGGGAATCTACGGCAAGAGCACCTACCAGGACCTCTGCAATATGATCTCCCGGTACGCGGCGGAGCACAACAGCACCGCCCACTTCTTCCAGTCCAACCACGAGGGCGCCATCATCGACACCATCCACGAGGCGGACGGGATCTACGACGCCATTATCATCAACCCCGGCGCCTATACCCACTACAGCTATGCCATTCTGGACGCCTTGAAAGCCGTCTCCGTCCCCGCCTATGAGGTCCACATCAGCCACATAGACCAGCGGGAGCCTTTCCGGGCCATATCGGTAACCGCACCCGCCTGCGTAGGCCAGATCTACGGCCTCGGCTTCGATGGCTATCTCCGGGCCATGGACTACTTCCTGGGAGAGTCCCTATGAGACTGCAGGTGATCGGAGACCCGGTGCTCCACTCCAAGTCCCCGGTGATCCAGGGTGCCATGCTGAAAGAACTGGGGTTGGACATCCCCTATGCCGCCAAGACCGTGGCACGGGGCGGGCTGCCCCAATACCTCCAGTGGGCGGAGACCTTCGGGGTAACGGGATTCAACGCCACCATGCCCCACAAGGAGGACCTGCTCCCCCTTCTGGATCAGCTGGACCCCAGCGCCGCCGCAGCCGGCGCCGCCAACACCGTCTGCCGCCGGGACAACCAGTGGATCGGCTTTAACACAGACGGGGCGGGCAGCATTGAGGCCATGAAAGAGGCGCAGATGGACCCAGAGGGCAGGGCTGTGCTGGTGCTGGGCGCCGGCGGGGCTGCCCGCGCCGTAGTGCCGGCCCTGCTGCAGGCGGGGGCGGCAGGCGTCACGGTGTGCAACCGAAATCTCGCAAGAGCAGAGGTCCTCTGCCAGAGGGCGGGGAACGGCAGCACACCGGCCCCCTTCACTCCAGAGGAGCTTACCAGGCAGGCAGAGCGTGCGGATCTGGTAGTAAACTGCACCAATCTGGGCATGGGGGGCACGGGTCAGCAGTTCCCGGACTTCCGCTTCCTGGAGGCCCTTCCCCAGGGCACCCCCATCTTTGATCTCATCTACCACCCGGCGGAGACGGAG
>CANQII010000331.1 GCA_947623875.1 uncultured Oscillospiraceae bacterium | reverse complement strand
CATCTTCACCTTGTCTCCCCCGTCCGGGCTGTCTGTGCTGGTATACAGCGCCACATGGGCCAGATAGTGCTCCAGAGCGGCCTCCTCGCCGCAGCTGGTCTCATACTCGTAGACAGATTGCTTCAGCTCTGCCAGGTTGTCCAGGCGCTCCTGGGCGCCCTCTGTGCGCAGCATCTGCTCATAGCCGCTGTCGTTGAGGATGGCGGAGAGGACTTCTGAGATGGGACGTCCATCGTAGGTGGCGGTATAGGTGTCGATGAGATTCACAAAGGATGCGGCTTTGGTCCCCTGGAACAGCGGATCTTCCAAGTGCAGCCGCAGAGCGTCCATCAAGGAGCAGCCGTTGGCATCGGCGTACTCCTGGAGGAACTTCATCCGCCGCTTGCCCAGATTGCGCTTTGGCACATTGGCAATTCTGAGGAAAGAGAGGTCATCCTGCCAGGCGATCATCCGGAGGTAGCTGAGGGCATCCTTGATCTCCTGCCGGGCGTAGAACTGGACACCGCTGTAGATGGTATAGGGGATCTTCTCCTCCAAGAACACCTGCTCCAATGTGCGGCTCACATAGTGGGCCCGATAGAGAATGGCGATGTCCCGGTATTGAACCCCCTGTTCGTGGAGCTTCTGGATCTGCAGCATGATCCACACCGCCTCCGCCTCGCTGTTCACAGCGTGCCGGCACAAGACAGACTCCCCGTCCGGTAAGGTGGGCAAGAGATCCTTCTCCATGCGGGTGGTGTTCTTCCGGATGAGGCTATTGGCCACCGCCAAGATCTGGGGCGTGGACCGGTAGTTCTGGACCATCATCACGGTGCGGCAGGGGGAGAACTCGTTGTTGAAGTTCAGGAGATATGCCACATTGGCTCCCCGCCAGGTGTAGATGGTCTGGTCCGGGTCCCCTACAATGAACAAGTTCTTGTGATAGCCGCAGAGGACCGTCATGAGCTGATACTGCAGCAGGTCGATGTCCTGGAACTCGTCGATCATGATGTACTCCAGCCGCTTCTGCCACTTCAGGCGGATGTCCTCGTTCTCTGAGAAGATGTACAGGGTGAACTTGATGAGATCGTTGTAGTCCAGGCCGAAGCACTTCTTCTCCTGGTAGAGGTAGCCGTAGAAGATGATGTCTCCCGCTGCCGTGGAAGCCTCATACTTGGCCTTCAAGGTGTCCAGATCCATGGTGATCATGTCCCGGTAGTACTCCGGCTCCTTGAAGATCTTGCGGATCTCGATCATGTCCCGGGCGTTGGCAAAGGTCATGTCCCGGAGGGTGAGATTCCGCTCCTCGTAGATGATGCGCAGCATGGAGTCGATATCGGAGTTGTCCAACACCAGAAAGCTCTTGGGATACTGCACTGCAAAGCTGTCCTCCTGCAGCACAGAGACGCAGAAGGAGTGGAAGGTACAGACGTAGCCGGTGTCGTTGTCTCCCGTGAGCTTGTGGATCCGCTGGCGCATCTCGTTGGCGGCCTTGTTGGTGAAGGTGACACAGAGGATATTGCCGGGGAGAATACCCAGATCGTTCACCAGCCAGGCAAACCGGTGGGACAGCGCCCGGGTCTTGCCGGATCCTGCGCCGGCGATCACCCGCACATAGCCCTCGGTGGCGGTAACAGCCTCCAACTGGGCGGCATTCAGGCGGGCCAGGGTCTCTTCTTCCATGGGTGTGTTCCTCCTTCCGCTGTACTGCAGACGGGTGCGCCGCGCCGGCGCACCCGTCCCATCCAGTTCCATCCTTAGTCCCTGCCAGGCAGGGACCGTAGTGTAAGGCGATCTCCGCCTCAGTGTCTCATTTTCCCTTGTGCAGCGCAGACGCCGCGTAGATCCCGGTTACAACCGCAAACGTGGCTGAACCGTCCTCAGACAGGATGGTGCAGCATTCGTTCACCGTGGTCTTGCCGGCGCGGATCACTTTGGGCCGGACCAGCACCGTACTTCCCACCGGGATGGGCAGGATATACTGGATGTTCATGGACATGGTGGGGATCAGACCCCCGGCGTAGACCGCCGCCAGGATGCCCATGCAGCAGTCCGCCAGGGTAGCGGTTACCCCGCCGTGGCAGATTCCCAGCACGTTGCTGGTCCACTGCTTCACCTCGTAGGTGAAGTCTACGCTGTTCTCCTCTCCGTTGGCGGATGCCACCTGCAGCCAGGGAAAGAGATCCGGAAACGCCGGTGGGTTCTCCTTCGTGCTGTTTGCCTTCAGCAGATCCTCTACGCTCTGTCTCAGTTCTTCAGAGGAATAGTGTCTCATGTTCTCTCTGTCCTCTCATTGTTTCCCGCCTTTGCCCCGCTGCCGCAGTTTCTCCGGCAGGGTGCTGTCCGGCGTGACATATAGCGTCTGGTACGTGTTGTATATCACATAGCCGGGTTTGGCCCCGTTGGGCTTCTTAACCACCTTTACCGGGGTGTAGTCCACCGGCACCTGGCTGCTGTCTTTGCCCTCCGAGAACCAGGCCGCCAGCATAGCGGCCTCCCGGATGCTGTCCTCGTCCGGGGGGATGCCGGCGGTCTTCAGGATCACATGGGAGCCGTGGAACTTCTGGGCGTGGAACCAGAGATCCCGCTTGTCCGCCTCTTTGCAGGTAAGCCTGTCGTTCTGGGTGTTGTTCTTTCCCACCAGAATGGGGATGCCGGCGGACGAGGTGAACTCCATGGGCTTGCTCCGCACCGGCTTCTGCTTCCCGGTCTTTTTCTTCTGCTGCTTCAGGTAGCCGTTGTCCATCAGCTCCTGGCGGATCTCCTGCAAATCCCGCTCTCCCTCCGCCAGGTGAATCGCCGCCTGCACGCTGTCCAGATAGTCCAGCTCGCTGCGGTTCTTCTCCAGCTGCAGGGTGAGCATCTCCTCCGCCTTCTTGGCCTTGCGGTACTCCTTGTAGTACTTGGCCGCATTCTGCTGGGGGGTGAGCAGCGGATCCAGGGGAATCTCGATCTCCGCGCAGTCCGGGTCGTAGAAGTTCTCCGCCCGCAGCATGCGTTGTCCCCGCTCCATGCGGTAGAAGTTGGCGGTGATGATGTCCCCCCACATGCGCAGCCGATCCCGGTCTGCAGCAGCCCTCAGATCTCCCTCTTGATTGGCGATCTTCCGCGCCGTCCGATTGCGGGCCTGGGTTACCGAGCGGATAAAGTCCTGTCCCCTCTGCTTTACCCGCTCCTGGGCCTCTTTCTGGGCGTAGAAATCGTCCAGCAGCTGGGAGAAGGTCTCATACCGCTTCAGGGACACGGAAGGCCCATACTGCAGCACCGTCTGGAAGGTGAAGTCCATAGGGGCATCGTCTTTCAGCAGCATGGTGGGGGTGAATTCCCCGTTGCGGATCCGGTTCATCAGCTCCACAAAGCGGCGGGCCAGTCCCTCCTTGGTGCCGCCGCCCTGGAACTCCAGTTCCCGGGCGATCAGGGGCGAGATGCCGCTGAAGGTGTCCAGCAGCCACTTGTCCTGTCCCACCTCCGGGGCCTGGTCTAGGATCATGGCGGTGAGGGTGTCGTCTGCAAATACCGTGGGATCCAGCTTTCCGGTGGGCTCCGGCAGCTGATAGAA
>CANQII010000330.1 GCA_947623875.1 uncultured Oscillospiraceae bacterium | reverse complement strand
GCAGATTCCGCTCGGTGGAGAGGACCGTCTCAAAGGTGAAGTCCCGCCGCTCCGCAAGCATGCGCTCTCGGAGCTGCTCCGCCTGTACCGCCGCCTCCAGGTCTGTGCACATGGTGCTCCGCTTGATGTCGTCCGCATTGATGTATGTCCCCACCGTCTCCGCCAGCCAGGTGAAGGTACTCTTCCCGCTCCCGTTGGGGCCGGCGATCACAACAACCTCCGGCTTTCTCGTCTCATCCCTCGGCATACTCGATCCTCCCGTCTGGGTACTCCAGGTATGCCTTGTTTTGGGCCTGGTCAAAGGCGCAGATCGGGCAGCCCTTGACGTGCTTGATCTCGTTCTGAATGCGGATGGCCTCCTGGAACCGCTGAAGCAGTTTCTCGTCCGAGATGCCGTTCATCCCGTCCAGCTGGTTCATGTATTCCGTATCTTCCATGCGCCGTGCCTCCCTTTTAAATATTATTATATTTAATTTATATTCAAAACAGCTCTATCGTTTATAGTACATCAATCCGCATCGCTTTTCAACAGTACATTGAATCAAAGCTGCTTTTTTGATCAATAAACACGAATAATTATATGAGAGCTCTGGTTCTGGGCTTTCTCCCCTCCCTCTGCAGTCTGTGGGGACCTGTATCATGTCATCCTCACCTGCCGAAGGATGCCCTGGGATTCAGTCCTGGTCGGCTCCGCAGAGCCGCTACTTTTTCACACCGAATTTGCAGCATTTCCGTGTCATTCAGCCGCTTTTCAAACCTTTTCCCCGGAACAGTCCCATTTATGGGACTCTCGCGACGTTGTTTCATCGGCCTCCAGGCATCCCCGCCGCGGCGTCCGCCCTCTCCAAACAGCGGCCTCTATACAGTCTCTGGCCCGCTCCAAAGATTGCCGCGCAGAAAAGCAGCAAATCTGCTCCTCTGCGTGGCAAATTCTGTTTTCACAGGCGGAAAAGTGTGCTATACTGAGCACGATCACGCATCCTTCTATTCCACGCCGCACCGGATAAGGCGGTCTGGAAACAAAACCTGCCGCCCAGCGGCATTGCAAACGCAAACCTGAGGTGAACGGAAATGTATATGGAGAATTTCAGGGTACCCATCCCGGAGGAGTCCCGGGTTACCAAAGACAGGCTGGTCCAGCACGAGCTCCACAATCTCCAAACCCGCAAAATCGAGTGGACCACGATTGGCAAGCTTCCCCCGGACGGGGACGAGTATGACGAGGACAACAATCTGCTGATGATCCCCAACAGCTTGTACCGCATCTGGTTCAACGCCTTCTACCACCATGACCTGGTGGACAAGGACCCGGACAGCTATCCGCCGTTTTTCACGAACGGCGCGAGAATCGGGCCGTTTGCCCTCTTTCTCGCTGCCGTGACCAAGTCCGGCCTCTACGACATCCTCATAGACAGTTTTGGGCTTGTCACAGCCAACGCCCTTCTGGACATCGCCATGCTGTACAACTACGAGGGACATTTCAGGTTCGATCCCCAATCCTGGCTGTTTGAGGAGCAGATCCTGTTCTCCATCCGCCCCCACTCCGAGGATTGGTACAAGCAGCGCGTGGCGGCGATCACAGAGGAACAGATCAAGACATTCATGCAGCACTGGGCAGCCCTGCGGCGAAAGGCCCACAAGGACACCGCCATCCATTTCGATGCTTCCAACGGGCCCATATCCTCCCACTACCCTTCCGATGTGTGGAGTGCCCTCACGGTCTGTGAGACAGGGGGAGAGTATCCTGGCCTGCCGCTGGCGTACTATCTCTATTCGGACAGCGACCCCGTGCCCACGGACTACCGGAAGGTAAAGGACTTCTTCCAGGGCCTGGGTCTGCAGCCCAAGCGGGTGATCGGCGGGATGTCTCCCCTTACGGATGTGTTCTTCCCCATGTGTGAGGCGATGCAGCTGCCCTGGCTGCACGAGATGGATCCTTTCAACCTCGCCACCAAGACCATGTTGGAGCGGTATGAGGAGGAGTTGATCCAGGGGCACGGCACTCCAATCACCGCCCGGGATCCCATGGTGGCGGTGCGCGAGGAGGACGTCCTTCTCTTTGGGCCGGACACCATAGACCCAGACAGGCGGGGCTTTGTCTCCCTGTTCTGCGTCCCCAATGCGGCATTGAAGTCCAGGGCATATATGAAAGAGAAGATGGACAAGGCCTATCCGGAGGCCTGCGGGGTGCTGGACAAGCTCCAGAAGTCCAAACAGAAGCGCAAACTGCCCATCCCGGACCCCGCAGAGGACAAGCCAAAGGACGGCGATGATGACGAGGTACCGCCCCAGCGGACCGCGGAACAGCAGGCCCGGGACGTGCTCTACGGCGCTGTGTGCGAGGCCGGTGGCCTCTTCTACGACCCAGACGTCTATTGCTGGAACTGTTTCAAGCTGGAGTATCACCCGGAGGAGAAGCGGTATCACTGCGTCATCGACGAGGACCTCTACCGGTACTACCGCACCAGGGGCTGCTATTTCACCCTGGCCTCCTCCGAGCCTCTGGATCTGCAGACCATCTCGGACGACTATCCCCTCGCGTACTACCTGGGAGATAACATGTTTGAAATCCCATTCAGCGCCGTCCATGACCAGCTGAACGACGAGGGACCGGACATCTCGGCGTTCTCCAACTGGTTCTTCGCAGCCTTCATCTCCGATATCGTCCGTGTCCTGCTGCTGCCCGCATACCGGGTATTTGCAGCGGAGAAAGACGGCGAGATCCGCGCCAAGGACCTGGAGGACTATGCCAAAGGTGAGTTCGAAGAGGAGTTCGAAGAGCAAGAAGAGGACCTGGTGATCGATATCAGCGTGGGCAAAATGCTCCGCTGGCTGGACGATGTCCAGTTCAGCCGCTTCACCCTCGAGGGCAATCTCAAGTATGACGGCAACACCACAGGCGTCCGGGGGCGCGTTCTCAAGGCAGCCGGTGTTCCCCTCACCTCTCTCCCGCTTTTCGCCGATCTGGTGAACGCCGCAGAGGACCCGGTGGAACTCCGGCGGCTGCGGCGGATGAAGCGCACCATGCCCAAGAAGCGCAGGGCAGGCTCCCCCAACAAGCCCAAACAAAACTAAAACGAGCAAAGGCGGTGGACGGGAATGTATTATCTGGAAACGCTGAGAGCGCCCATTCCCGAGAACTCTCAGGTTACCAAGGCCGGGCTGGTCCAATACAAGACCAGCCTTCCGTACGGCAAGGGTTCCGAAAAGCAGTGGACCCCCATCGGCAAGCTCCCTCCGGAGGGCAAAGTGTACGATGAGGAAGACAACCAGCTGATGGTCCCCAACAACATCTACGCCGTTTGGCTCTCCCACTTATACAGTTCTGTGGCATGCGAGGACCCGGACAACATCGCCCCGTTTTTCAGTCAGGGAGCGATTATCGGCCCATTTGCCCTCTTCCTCGGGGCGGTTACCAAATCCGGCCTCTACGACATCCTCATCGATGTCTTCGGCGTGGAGACAGCCAATGCCCTTCTGGACATCGCCATGCTGTACAACACGGATGAAAGCCTGTTACTGCAGGTGCCCAACTACCGCCATGAAGACCAGAT
>CANQII010000329.1 GCA_947623875.1 uncultured Oscillospiraceae bacterium | reverse complement strand
GAGCCCGCAGGCAACCCATAGCGACAAACAGGAACCGGCGCTGCCCACGGGCGGCGCCGGTTCCTGTCGTCTTATCTCCTATTGCCCAAGGCCTCCACCAGGAACGGGATGCCCCCGCCATACCACTGGTGTCCGCCCTTCGGCGTCTCAAACCGGAAGTTCTCCTCCCTGCCGTACGCCCGGTACGCCTCCCGGATCCGCTCCGTCTGTTTTGTGGGGCCGGCGATGCCCATAGGACCGCTGAGGGGATCCTGCCGGCCGTTCTCCACATAGAAGGGACGGGGCGCGATGAGAGAACAGATATCGCTGAGATCAGCCACATTCCAGAGCCCCGGCACGAAGTTGCAGGGGCAGAGGTGGCTGGACAGGATGCAGTCTTTGAACCCGTGGACGTATCCGCTCACCACCGCCGCGGCGATGCGGTCCTCCATGGCGGTGAGCCACATGCTGTACATCCCGCCGCCGGAGAAGCCCACACAGGCGATCCGGCGTTGGTCCACCATGGAGAAGATATCCATCAAGTCCAGCAGCAGCATCTGCTCCCAGAGGGTGATGCCGATGAGGGTGAGTCCCAGGGACTCCGCGGCGGGAGCCAGTTCCCGGCAGGAGGTGCCCAGGGGATCCTTTGCCCCGCCGGAGCAGGGCTCCCGCCGCTCCCCGTATCCCGGGGGATCGGGGCAGAACACCACAAAGCCCTGGCGGGCCAGGGCCTGGCCGTATGCCTCCTCCGGGTGGGCCTTCAGCTTCATCCGCACCGCAGGGTCTGTCCGCACCCCCGCCACGCTGTCCTTGTTGGCCCCGTGGCCAGGGAAGCAGATGGCCGCCGGAAAAGGCTTCTGCCCGTCCGGGACCAGGATATAGAAGGGCATGATCACCCCGGGCAGGGTCTCCATGAAGTACTTGGCCCGGAGATAGCCGTCCTCCTGCACTTGGGACACCATCATAAAGAACGGCGATTTGTGCTCCATCAGGTCCGCCATCTGGGAGATGCCCAGCAGATCCTCCAGGCGTCTTTGAAATGGCTTTCTCCAGCGTCCCGCCTCCTGCGGGGACTTGGCCTGGAAGCTGCAGGCCTGTCCCTGCTTCTCATAGCTGCGCTGGAAGAATTCCAGACAGGAAAAATTGGATTTCATGCCCATGAATCAGTCTCCTTCCGTATCATCTCAGTACTCTGCAAAGTCCAGCTCGCAACAGTAGAGGCACAGGCCGTCCCGCATAGACCACCAGGGCAAAACGTGGATCGTGTCCCCGGCGTGGAGATCGAAATCCTGCTGCGGCTCCACCAGAATGGTGCACTTCCAGGTTTCGCCTCCTCCGGGATCGATCTGGACCACCTCCCCGCGGACCCAGACATACTCATCCTCCAAGCCGCTCTTCTGGAAGAGCACCTGAAAGGCGTCGAAATAGAACTCGTGGCGCAGCGGGTCCAGGGCCACGTTGCGCCGGAACGCCTCCAGCTTCTCGTCTGCAAAACAGGGCTGCAGCAGCTCCAGTCCCGCCTCATAGGCCTGGGCCAGCACGCCGTCCTCGTCCGGGATTGGGATGCAGCCCACACCGGAGATCTTCCGGATGGGGAGGGAAAAGCTCCACTCCCGAACCGTCTCCGAGAAGGTGAAGATGCGGCCATAGGTCTTTCCGCTGGCGAGAAACTGCAGGGAGGGTCCCTCTGTGGGATGGACATAGCCGTAGCCCAGCAGCACCTCGGCGTCCTCCCCGTAGAGGATCGCCGGAAGGGCCGGCGGCAGCAGCTCCCGGCGCACATCCCTCCAGGGCACCGCCGCAAACTGCCTGTAGAACGGGCGAAACCGCTTGTTCTCATATCGGACCGGTCTGGCTGTCCAGTCTACCATTCTCTCAATCATTTTCATCCTCCTCCACTCTGCTCTCTGCCCAGAAAGGGCGCTGGGCTGTGGCGATCCACTTGTTCTCTGATATGCGAAACGCCCCGGTACAGCGGATGTCCTCGCTGGAGGCGCCGATGCGCACCTGGATCTCTCCCCGCTCCACCAGCCAGCGGCGGTAGTCTTCCGCAAAGGCCAGCTGCTTGGGAGAGAGCACAAAGGTGATCCGCCTGGCCTCCCCCGGCTGCAGGGACACCCGGGTGAACCCCGCCAGCTCCTGGACCGGACGCTGCATGGAGGCGTGGGGATCCCGGACATACAGCTGCACCACCTCGGTGCCGGCCGCATTCCCGGTGTTCTCCACCACGCAGGATATCTCCACCGTCTCCTCCGGCGAGACGGTCTCTGCGGAGAGGGTGAGGTCCCGGTATTGGAATGCGGTGTAGCTCAGGCCGAAACCGAAGGGATACCGGGGCGTGTGGGGCCGGTCCACGTACTCGGAAAAGCCGGTGCCGGCGCCGGTATGCCAGCCGGAGCCGTTGTAGTGGTTGTACCAGACCGGCAGCTGCCCCGCAGAATAGGCCACAGACACTGGAAGCTTGCCGGAGGGGTTCACGACGCCGGTGAGCACATCCACAATGGCCTGGGCGCCGTACTCCGCCGGGTTCCAGCACTCCAGGATGGCGTCCAGATACCGGTCTGCGTTGTCTGAAGAGATGGGCCGCCCGTCCAGGTGCACCCCGATGAGGGGCTTTCCCAGGGCAGCTGCTCTCGCCAGGAAGGTCTCCTGGGCTTTCGGCAGGTTGATGTCCGTCCCGTCCACCCCCTCTCCCATGGTGGCGATGGAGCCGGCGCCGTTTTTCCCGCCCAGGGTGAGGATCACAAGATCCGCGTCTCGGGCGATGGCGAGGGCCTCGTCAAAGCGGCTCTCATCCGCCCCAAAGGCGTAGTATCCGGGGGCATAGCGTATCTCCGTGTCCGGCAGCCGGGCGGCGAGCTCCGCCCGGAGGCTGGGGCAGTTGGGGTACATCTGGTGCAGCAGGTCATCAAAGGCGGGATCTTCGTCCAGCTGAACAGTAGTGCCGGGGATCCGGTCCATCTGCAGGTCCCGCACTGAGCCGCCGCCTCCAACCCCCGCCTGGGAGTCCGCCTTGGCGATGGTCTTCTCCAGCATGCTGAGGGCGGTGTATCCCCCGAAGAAGTACCGGGCGTTGTCTCCCTGGGGTCCAATGAGGGCGATTGTCCGGAGCTTCCCGGCGAGGGGCAGCACCCCGTTGTTCTTCAGCAGCACGATGCTCTCCCGGGCGGCCTGCAAGGAGAGGGACCGGTCTTCATCGCTGGGGACAAAGGTCTCTATAAGGGAGGGGTCCTCCATGGCATAGGGGTGCTCAAAGAGGCCCATGCGGAACTTGGCGGCGAGAATCCGCTCGCAGGCCTCATCCAAGAGAGACATGTCGGCCTCACCGTGCTCGAACATCCGGAGCAGCTCTTCCGTATAGGCGCTGGGACTGGCCAGCTCCACGTCCACGCCGGCCTCCAGACACCGGTATCCCGTCTCTGCCAGGCTCTCGCCGATCCCCTGGACCCGGTATGCGTTTTCAATGGCGCCGTAGTCTGAGACCACATAGCCCCGGTAGTGCAAGTCGAAACGGAGCAGGTCTGTGAGGTACTGTTTGGAGGCGTGCACGGGAAGGCCGTTGAGGGAGCTGTAGCAGGG
>CANQII010000328.1 GCA_947623875.1 uncultured Oscillospiraceae bacterium | reverse complement strand
ACCAATCTCGCCATCTGCGGGGCCTGCCTCTTCACCTTCGACTTCATGCACCTGGTGCAGACCCGCATCGCCACCATAGACACCTACGGCGTGATCTTCATCCTCCTCTCGTACTACTTCTTCTACCGCTGGCTGGCGGTGCCGGCGGGGAAGCCCTTCCACAAATACTTCATCCCCCTGGGCCTTAGCGGCATCATCTGGGGCATCGGCTGCGCCTCCAAGTGGACGGTGGTGTACGCCGGCATCGGCCTTGCCATCATGTGGCTCATCGGCATGGTGTTCCGGGGCCTGGAGTGGCACCGGCTCACCCATCCCGCGGCGGCGGACGTTGTAGAGGCGGAGACGGAGACCAAGCCGGAGCCCAAGAAGAAATCCAAGGGCAAAGGCAAGAAAAAGGACAAGCCCGAACCCAAGCCTATGCCGTTCCCCGCCCATGCGGTCTGCACGGTCCTGGCCTCCATCCTGGTGTTTGTGATTCTCCCCGTCTGCATCTACACCTGCTCCTACTTCCCCTACGCCTCTGCCCGGGGCAATGAGGGCTCCTTCCTGGACATGGCAGGGGAGTCCCTCTCCTGGCCGGTGACCAAGCTGCCGGAGTACATCCAGGCCGCCGGAGAGGCCATTGAGCCCGGAGACAGCCTGGGAGACCGGGCCACCAAGTTCTTCAACGCCATCCCCACCGACGACAACCCGGTGGACATCATGATGAAGAACCAGTACTTCATGTTCACCTACCACCAGGGGGTCCACGATGAACACCCCTATCAGTCCTACTGGTATCAGTGGATCTTCGATGCCCGCCCCATCCTTTATTATAGGGATCTGGACTTCCAGAGCGTGAACGGCACCAAGTCCCTCTTCGCCTCCTTTAATAACCCCCTGGTGTCCTGGATGGGCCTCGCCGCCTTCTTTGTGGTGATCTATCAGACGATCCGGCGCAAGAGCGGGACTGGGCTCTTCATCGTGATCAGCGTGCTGTCTCAGTTCGTGCCCTGGCTGGGGATCGGGCGGACCCTCTTCGCCTACCACTACTTCCCCACGGTGCTCTTCCTGACCTTCGCCATCTCCTACATGCTGAACGACATGCTGGACCGGAAGCGGAAGGGGTACCAGATCGCGGTGTACGGCTTCACCGGCTGCGTGGTGGCCCTGTATGTGGTGTTCTACCCGGCCCTCATTGGCCTCTACATGCCCACCTGGTATGCAGACCTGTTCCTCCGCTGGTTCCCCAGTTGGCCCCTCTGATATAAGATAGAAGGAGAAAGACATGTATCTCTGCGATGTCCACACCCACACCAAAATCTCCCCGGACAGCAAGGCCGCCCTGCAGGACATGGCGGAGGCTGCCGCCCGCGCCGGGCTCCGGGAGCTCTGCGTAACAGACCATTGCGACCTCCTGGGCTGGCACGGGGAGTCCATCACCAGCTTCCCCTGGGAGGCGGCCATGGACCAGTACCACGCGGTGAAAGAGAACTGCCCGGATGGTCTGGATCTCCGGCTGGGGATTGAGCTGGGCTCCTCCACCTTCGACCCCGCCGTCTCCCAGGCCATCCTGGACGGGGCGGGGGAGGAACTGGACTTTGTGCTGGGCTCCTTCCACAACTGGATCGGCGCCATGGACAACATCGAGCTCTACTCCACAGACTTCACCGGCAACCTGGACCTCTGTGTGCGGGCCATGCTCCTCTGCCTGGAGCACACCCGCCGGATGATCCACACCTATCCCTCTTTTTACGACAGTCTTGCCCACATCGCCTATCCCCTCCGCTACGCCGCCCGGGACGGGGTTCCGCTCACCATCAAGGCCTTTGAGGACCCGGTGCGGGACATCTTCAAGACCGTGGCGGAAACAGGTCACGCATTGGAAGTAAACACCCGGCACGGGCTGGACCTGGAGTCCTGGAAGTTGATCCTCCAGTGGTACAAGGAGGCCGGCGGTGAGCTCATCACCGTGGGCAGCGATGCCCACACCCCGGAGGATGTGGCAAAGGGCATCCCGGAGGCGTTGGACATCATCCAGGCCGCCGGCTTCAAGCGGATCGTTACCTTCCACCGGAGGAAGCCCGTCTTCCACGATCTCTGATTCCAATACCAAACGGCGGGCAGACCGCCCGCCTCATAAGAAAGGAATGCTGCACTATGAAGATTGCCATCGCCTCCGATCACGGGGGCTATGAACTGAAAGAGCACCTGAAGGAGTACCTCACCGCCCAGGGCCACGAGCTCACAGACTGCGGCACCAACAGTCCCGCTTCTTGCGACTACCCGGACTTCGGCGCCGTCGCGGCGAAGATGGTGGCGGCAAAGCTGGTGGACCGGGGAATCGTGATCTGCACCACCGGCATCGGCATCTCCATCACCGCCAACAAGGTGAACGGCATCCGCTGCGCCCTCTGCGGGGACATCCTCTCCGCCGAGCTCACCCGCCGGCACAACGACGCCAACATGCTGGCCATGGGCGCCGCCATCATCGGCACCAAAACCGCCGAGCGGATCACCGATGTGTTCCTCACCACCGAGTTTGAGGGCGGCCGGCACCAGCGCCGGGTGGACAAGATCATGGCCCTGGAGCAGGACTGAGATCCCAACCTTAGAAAGACAAGAATCGGGCCGGAGGCAGCCAAGTGGCTGCCTCCGGCCCGAAGCGTTTTTTTGGTTGGTGGGACAGGTTGCCTCAGCGGCTGCCTTCTGCCCGGTATGTGAGCAGCGCCGCGGCATCGTTGAGGGCCCGGAGCAGCCTGCAAGCGGAGATCACGCTGATCACCAGGAAGCACAGCATCAGGCCGAGACGCCAGCCGAAGGGCGAATACTGGATGCCGCCAAAGCTGTCCATATCGATCCGCCTGCCCAGCATACCGTACCGGAAGATGCAGAGGAAGATGGATGCCACGGCGGCCTTGTCTCCATACCGGGCGCTGTCTGTATCTCCCCGCTCCGCCAGCAGCTTGGATGTCTGATCCCAGAGGGTGAAGACAGAGAGAAAGAAGAGGCCGATCTGCAGGATGCTGAGAAAGACGAGGGCGATGGCGTGGGAGGACAGCGGCACCGCGATGGAGAGCACCACGGAGCCGATGGCGAAGGCCAGCGCCGGGAGATATTTCCTGTCTTCCTGGAGGCAGAAGGCTGCGCCGGCGGTGAGACCGCAGCAGCATACGATGTCCAGCGCCAGAGCAACCGGCAGGATGGCCTTGGCGGCGGGGAAAAAGTAGCTCACTATGCTGTATCCGGTGAGCACGAGGGCCAGAATCTGGGCGTAGAAGACGATCTTCAGACCCTTGCCGATAGACGGATAGACTTTCATCGAGACGATACCTCCTTGCAGACGCTTGAAAGAGCGGAGTGATACTAGAGAGTGAAACGTTTCACTTCTGTGAGACAGTATAGCACTTTGCAGGCGGTTTGTCCAGAGGGAATGGAGAAAATTGTCTGCGAAAAAGAGAGGACAGGGTGCAAACGGCGGGATTGCAGCCATGGGCTGCATCCCGCCGGAATGGTTGATTCTTGTTTGGCTGATATTGCCCATTCACCGGTCTGGCTCGGTGCTGTACTCCAGAAGGGCGCTGGCGCTGCTGAGATACTGGAGCAGCATGGCAGAGAACA
>CANQII010000327.1 GCA_947623875.1 uncultured Oscillospiraceae bacterium | reverse complement strand
CTCGCAGCTGGGGCGCTTCTCCGGTTCTCAGCCGGCCCAGAGATTGGGTAAAGCTGCTGTCTGCCAGTACAAACAGCGCCGGGATCACCAGCAGTCCCGTCACGGAAAAGAGCACCATGGCGGCAGCGGCGCCGGGAAAACCGAACATTTGGACGAATACCATGGCAGTGTATGAGAGCAGGAACCCTCTGGCTGCCATCAGGATCGGGACCCCCACTGCCCCGAGGGCGGTGAAGCGCAGCAGAAACGCAGCTGCCGGCCAGCGGAATGTATCCCACAGAACTGCCGGGATGGATGGAGATGAGGCATCTCCTGCGGCATACCGCTGAAACTGAGATTCCAGCCACCGCTGTAATTCCCCGCTGCCGCCCGCGCCGGCGGAAAAGAGAAACCCGCCGCAGGCGCCGAGCAGGAAGCACCCGCTTAAGAGACCCAGTTGCCAGAGCCCGTCCCATGGAGAAGTCCTTCTGGACCGCCTACCCACTCTTGCTGTCATATGCATCACCCCCGCCATTCTATGTCCGGGAGGGAGACCATATGCCGCCGCAGGGGCGATTCCACGTAACCCATAATATAAACCTCTCTGTCAGGAAACGCAAGGGGTTTTTGAAAAAATTTCTCAGGAAAAACAGGGAGATTATTCGATGCCGTTACGTTGTTGAAAATAGACAAGTCCATATCGGGGCCCAGCGGATTCCCCTGTGGACCATAATCTTTGGGGGGACCGCAACGGGCGATTACAACTGCAACCCATAATATAAACCATTTCCTGCTGAAACGCAAGGGGTTTTCTGAAATTTTTTTAAAAAAGTCGGGAGAATTTTTGCTATGTAGCGCCGTTGTACTGGAAATGCGGGGTCTTGGCTGGAATGGTTTCCGAAAAGTGGCCCAAATGTGGGTTGTTTTTCGAAATGAATGCTGTTTTTCAGGCCTCGATGCTGTCTGCCAGGCCTGCCCGGATGGCCTGCATGGCGATGGCGCACTCCAGACGCTTGCGCTGCATGTCGCAGCCGTAGCGGTTGGGCTTGCGAATGTCTCCGTTCACCAGCAGGTTGGACGCCGAGCAGCCGCCGCTGCAGTAGAAGCGGGCCCAGCAGTTCTTGCAGTCCTCCCGGGTGTAGATGTTCAGGTCCGCAAACCGCCGGGCGAGGGTCATGTCAAAGGTGCCCTCATAGAGGTTGCCCAGTTTGTACGCCTCGTTGCCCACGAACTGGTGGCAGGGATAGATGTCTCCCTCCGGGGTGATGGCCACGTATTCGCAGCCGGCGCCGCAGCCCCGCAGCCGCTTGATCACGCAGGGACCCTGGGAGAGGTCTACGTTGAAGTGGAAGAAGTTCACGTCCTCCCGCTTCAGCAGTTCCGCCGCCAGCTTCTCGTACTCCGCCAGGATCTCCGGCAGATCCTCCTCCCGGAGAGACCAGTCCTCCTCTGGGCTGCCCACCACCGGCTCCACCGAGACATTGGCAAAGCCCTGGTCTGCGATGTGCATCACATCGGCGGCGAAGTCCTTGTTGTGCCGGGTGAAGGTGCCCCGGAGGTAGTAGTCCTTGGTCCCCCGCCCTTCCACCAGCTTCTTGAACTTGGGCAAGATCACCTCGTAGCTCCCTTTGCCGTTCACGGTGGGGCGCATGGCATCATTGATCTCGGGACGGCCGTCCAGAGACAGCACGGCGTTGGACATGACGTCGTTGATGTACGCGATGTTCTCATCGTTTAAGAGCACGCCGTTGGTGGTGATGGTGAAGCGGAAGTGCTTGTTGTGGAGCTTCTCCTGCTCCCGGGCGTAGGCCACGGTCTCCTTCACCGTGTCCATGGCCATCAGGGGTTCGCCGCCGAAGAAGTCCACCTCGATGTTCCGCCGGTTCTGGGAGCGCTCAATCACGAAGTCTATAGCCCGCTTGGCGGTCTCCACGTTCATGGTGAGCCGGTGGCCGGTGCCGAAGTCTCCGGTGGAGGCGAAGCAGTACCGGCAGCGCAGGTTGCAGTCGTGGGAGACATGGAGGCACAGCGCCTTGATGGGGGCGTCCTGCTGCATCAGCACCGCCGCCTGGGGATCCAGGTAGTTGTCCTCTACAAACAGCAGTTCCTGCCTCTGGAGCTCCAGCAGTTCCGCCCAGGCGCTCTCCAACTCTTCCCGGCTGTACTCCGGCAGGGACGCGCTGAGCTCTGCCGGGCAGTGGTCCTCCATGGGCTTCTCCTGCAGCCGCAGGACATCCCAGGCTACCTTGTCCAGAACATGTACGGCGCCGCTGTTCACGTCAACGGCCACATACACGCCCAGGCAGGTAAAGGTGTGAACCATGGTGATTCCTCTCTTTCAGGGTGCACAGGAAAAGGGGTGGGTTTGGGAACCCCACCCCTGCCTGCATGTATCAGTGAGCCTTCTTCTCGGCTTTCTTCTCGCACTTCTGGTTGGCTACGGTGCAGGAAGTCTTGCAGGCGGACTGGCAAGAGGTCTGGCACTCGCCGCAGCCGCCGTAGGAAGCACTCTGCTTCAGAGTGGCTCCGTTCAGAGTCTTGATATGCGTCATGGGATTTCCCTCCCTTATCGTGTTTTCGCAATTATAACAGATTACCAGGGAACGTGCAAGATAAATATGAACTTTTTTTCGCGAAAGGCAGCTGTTTTCTGGGAGCGGCGGGGTGGGGAGCGGCTGTCACAGGAAGGGTGTGCCGCATAGACTGCTTTAGACAGCAAACGCTGTCAATCCTCATCGAAGGAGGAACACCTCTTGTATCTCGAATCAGACAACGCCCGGTCCGCCTGCGGGGACGGCATTGGCACTCTGCCGGGCTGCGCCCCTCTGGCGGTTCCCTATGTCCCGATGCAGCAGGAGAATGCCCAGAAGTACAGCCAGGCGGATGCCCTGGCCAACGGCACCCTCTTCCCCGGACTGAATCTCCCCTTCCATGTGAAGGTCTCCCCGGGCAGCCTGCCCAGGACCGCCTGCGCCGAGCTCCAGGCCATGCAGTTTGTCCTTGTGGAGCTGGGACTCTATCTGGACACCCACAAGGAGGACAAAGAGGCCTTCCAGCTCTTTCAGAAGTACGCCGCCGCCCTGGAGGAGGGCAAGAAGCGCTACGAGGCCATGTACGGCCCCCTCACCCTCTGTGCCGCCGGCAAGGACGCCGCCTATGAGTGGCTGGACGACCCCTGGCCCTGGGAGTATAAGCAGGAAGGAGCTGGCAAGTAATGTTCGTCTATGAGAAGAAGCTGCAGTACCCGGTGCGGATCAAAAACTGCAACCCCAAACTGGCTACGGTGATCCTGAGCCAATACGGCGGCTCAGACGGCGAGCTGGCGGCCTCCCTCCGCTACCTCTCCCAGCGGTTCTCCATGCCCTACCCGGAGCTGAAGGGCCTGCTCACAGACATCGGCACCGAGGAACTGGGCCACCTGGAGATGGTAGGCGCCATCCTCCACCAACTCACCCGCAACCTCAGCGAGGAGCAGATCAAGACCGCTGGCTTCGACACCTACTTCGTGGACCACACCACCGGTGTATACCCTGCGGCCTCCGCCGGCTGGCCCTTCACCGCCGCCGCCTTGCAGGTCAAGGGGGATGTGATCTGCGACCTCACCGAGGACATGGCCGCCGAGCAGAAGGCCCGTGTCACTTACGAC
>CANQII010000326.1 GCA_947623875.1 uncultured Oscillospiraceae bacterium | reverse complement strand
ACCAACGCCTCCGCCCTGCTGCGGGGCGCCCGGGGCAACTCCGGCGTCATCCTGTCCCTGCTGTTCCGGGGGTTCGGGCAATCCCTGAAGGGCAAGGAGACCGCAGACTGCAAGCAGCTGGCCGCCGCCCTGAATGCCGGCGTGTCCAACGCATACAAGGCGGTGATGAACCCCACCGAGGGCACCATCCTCACCGTGTCCCGCCTCGCCGCCGCCAAGGCCGCTGAGGTGGCCGAGGAGACCCACGACATCGAGGAGATGCTGTCTGAGGCCATCCGGGAGGGACAGGCCGCCCTGGCCAACACCATCAACCAGAACCCGGTGCTGAAAAAGGCCGGCGTGGTAGACGCCGGCGGCAAGGGCTTTGTGATCATCCTCCAGGGCATGCTGGACGAGCTCCGGGGCCTCCCCGCCCCCAAGGCAGAGGACAACGGCCTGCCGGAGCCCCAGGAAAAGGCGGACTTCGCCTCCATGAATGTAGAGGACATCACCTTTGCCTTCGACACCGTCTATATCGTGCGCAAGACCAAGGGAGACCTGGACCTCACCCCGTACCGGGAGTATCTGAACTCCATCGGAGACAGCCTGGTGATCGGCGAGGATGATGAGTCCTTCAAGGTCCATGTGCACACCAACACCCCGGGAGACGCCCTGAACGAGGCCCAGAAGTACGGCACCCTGGAGCTGGCCAAGATCGAGAACATGGTGACCCAGGCCATGGATCTGGCTGCCGGCCACAAGGCGCAGTCCACTGACGACCTGGCCGCCATCGAGGCGGAGCTGGAGAAGCAGGAGCAGGCCGAGAGCGGCGCCATCGTCCCGGCGGAGAAGCACTACGGCGTGGTGGCCGTGTCCGCCGGCGCCGGCATGGGCGCCCTCTTCCGGGACCTGGGAGTAGACGGGATCATCTCCGGCGGGCAGACCATGAACCCCTCCACTGAGGACATCGCCCGGGAGATCGCCAAGACCCCGGCAGAGGTGGTCTTTGTGCTGCCCAACAACAAGAACATCATCATGGCCGCCGAGCAGACCGTGGGGCTCATCGAGGGGCGGGAGATCGTGGTACTCCCCTCCAAGACGGTGCCCCAGGGCATCGCCGCCATGCTGGTGCTGGACCCGGATGCCTCTGTGGAGGACAACAGGCAGGCCATGCTGGAGGCCATGGGCCGGGTGCGCACCTCTGAGGTGACCTACGCCGCCCGGGACTCCGACTTCGACGGCTTCCAGATCCGCGAGGGAGACTATATGGCCCTGGCGGACGGCAAGCTCTTCGGCACCGATCAGGAGATCGAAAGCATCCTCTCCCGCCTCGCCGAGGCGGCACCCCAGCAGGAGGCGGAGTTCATCAACGTCTTCTACGGCGAGGATGTGTCTGAGGAGGACGCCAACCAGGCCCTGGCCATCTTCCAGGAGAAGTGTCCCAACGCAGAAATCACCCTGCTGTCCGGCGGGCAGCCCGTGTACTACTATATGATCTCCGCCGAGTAACGTTCCCTCAGCCGCTCCCCAGGGCTCCCTGCCGGAGCGGCTTTTTCCCACATGATAAGGAGGATCACAATGGCAGAACTCGATAACAACACCCAGGGCACGCCTTCCGTCTATGACATGCCAAGCCTGCTGCAGGCAAAAGGATACCTAGATGCCCTGGCAGACGGCATGGATCCCATCACCGGACAGCCGGTGGACCCGGAGACGCTCTCCAGCCAGAACATCCGCTCTGTGCTGCACTACGCCGCCACGGTCCTGGCAGACAACATCCGGGTGCAGGAAATCCGCAGCAAGAAAGCATCCCGCCCGTTCTTCCTCACCGAGGCGCAGCTGGCCCAGCTGCACATCAAAGACCGCCCCTGTATCGTAAGCGACATCGCCAATGAGGTGACGCGGATCAGCGGCAAGAAGCTCCAGTCCACCTGGATCACCACCTGGCTCCAGTCTCAGGGGTATCTGGAGCCCCGGGACGGCATCCGGGCCGCCACAGATGAGGGCGAGAAGCTGGGGATCGTCACGGAGCTCCGGATGCCCCGGCTCCCCAACGGGCAAATCAGCCAGGACCTGAAGGACGGGTACTTCGTGAACCGGTACTCCCGGGAGGCCCAGCGGTTCATCATGGACCACATGGAGGAGATCGTGGAGTTCCACTACAACGGCGTCTCCGTGGCCCAGGTGGACTTCGATGTGATGACCTATCCCATCCGCTCCACCGTCCGGGACTTCCTGTCCCGCCAGGGCAAGTACTGCCTCATCACCGCCTCCGGGGTCTGGAGTCCGGACACGCAAATGGGCAGCTACACCGCCGGTCTCTGCTTCCGGAACAACTGGAAGGTGTTTGAGAAGGAGGACCTCCAGGAGACCAGCGCCACCCGGTGCATCCTCCAGGGCGTTCTGGATGCGGCAAAACTGCTGAAGAAGCCCACAGACGTGCTGCTGCTCCTCTCCCCCGATCCCAGCTACACGGATCCCAAGAACGCGGACTATCCCCTCTGGAAGGAGATCCTGGAGACCCTGGCCCAGGCCCGGTGCACCATCCGTCTGGCGGTGTGCCAGAGCCGCGGGGACGAGATCGCCCGGCTTTTAAAGGTACAGCTGCTCTGAGGTACTCCCATGCTGTCCTTTGAGAACGACTACGCCGAGGGCGCTCATCCCCAGGTGCTGCAGGCCCTTCTGGACACCAACCTCTCCCAGCAGCCCGGGTATGGCGCAGACGCCTTCTCCCAGTCCGCCGCAGCCAAAATCCGGGAGGCCTGCCGCACCCCCAACGCAGACATCTTCTTTCTCGCCGGCGGCACCCAGACCAACGCCTTTGTGATCGGGTCCCTGCTCCGCCCCTGGGAGGGGGTGCTCTCCGCCGAGACCGGCCATGTGAACGTCCACGAGGCGGGGGCGGTGGAGTTCACCGGCCACAAGGTGCTGGCCCTGCCCCAGAGGGACGGGAAGCTGGACGCCGGCACCGTCCGGTCCTATCTCGCCGCCTTCTGGGCCGATCCCAACCACAGCCACATGGTATTCCCCGGCATGGTGTACCTCTCCCACCCCACGGAGTACGGCACGCTGTACACCAAGGCAGAGCTGGAGGCCATCCATGCTGTCTGCCAGGAATACCACATTCCCCTCTTTCTGGACGGCGCCCGCCTGGGATACGGCATCGCGGCAGATCCCTCCCTGGGCTTTCCGGAGATCGCCTCCTGCACCGATGTCTTCTACATCGGCGGCACGAAATGCGGGGCTCTCTGCGGCGAGGCGCTGGTGTTCCCCCAGGGGGCGCCGGAGCACATCGATACCCTGGTGAAGCAGCGGGGTGCCCTTCTGGCCAAGGGGCGGCTCTGCGGCGTGCAGTTTGACGCCCTTTTCACAGATCATCTCTACACCCGCATCTGCGGAGAGGCGGTGCAGCTGGCCATGGAGGTGCAGCGCGGCCTCATTGCACGGGGTTATCCCCTTCTTCTCCAGTCTCCCACCAACCAGCAGTTTGTGATCCTGGACAACGACACCCTGTCCGCCCTCTCCAAGGAGATCCGCGTATGTATCTGGGAGCCGGTGGACGAGACCCACACGGCGGTGCGCATCGCGGTGAGCTGGGCCACAACGAGAGAGGCCGTACAGCAGCTCTTTGCAGTATTGGACCGGCTGAAGGCCTGAGAT
>CANQII010000325.1 GCA_947623875.1 uncultured Oscillospiraceae bacterium | reverse complement strand
TCTTCAAGGAGGAATCAAGGAATGGTTATCGTAATCAACCCCAACCGCTCCAAGGGCACCATTTCGCCCAACATCTATGGTCACTTTTCAGAACACTTGGGCCGCTGCATCTACGGCGGCCTGTGGGTGGGAGAGGAGTCCCCCATCCCCAATGAGAACGGCATGCGGAAAGACGTGGTCTCCGCCCTGAAGGAGCTCCACATCCCGGTGCTCCGCTGGCCCGGCGGCTGCTTTGCGGATACCTACCATTGGATGGACGGGGTGGGCCCCATCGATCAGCGGAAGACCATCGTAAACACCAACTGGGGCGGGGTAACCGAGGACAACCGCTTCGGCACCCATGAGTTTCTGGAGCTCTGCCGGCAGCTGGACTGCCAGCCGTACATCTCCGGCAATGTGGGTTCCGGCACCGTCTATGAGTTCTCCAACTGGGTGGAGTACTGCAACATGCCCGGCAGATCTCCCATGGCGGACCTCCGCCGTGCCAACGGCCGGGAGGAGCCCTGGAACGTGAAGTACTGGGGCATCGGCAATGAGGCCTGGGGCTGCGGCGGCCTGATGCGCCCGGAGTTCTACTCCGATCTCTGCCGGCAGTATGCCACGTACCTGCGCAACTACAGCGAGGACCACAAGATCTACAAGATCGCCTCCGGCGCCAATGTGGACGACTACAACTGGACGGAGACCGTGGCAGAGCGGGCCGGCTTCGCGGTGGACGCCCTGTCCCTCCACTACTACACCCTGCCCCATCCGGAGACCTGGCAGCACAAGGGACCGGCCCTGGGCTTCACCCGGGAGGAGTACTACAGTGTCCTCTTCCAGACCCTCCGGATGGACGAACTGGTGGCAGAACACACCCGCCGGCTCCGCAAGCACGACAAGAAGCGCCGCCTGGGCCTGGTGGTGGACGAGTGGGGCACCTGGTATGACGTGGAGCCGGGCACCAATCCGGGCTTCCTGTACCAGCAGAACACCATGCGGGACGCGCTGGTGGCGGGCATCAACCTGAACATCTTCAACAACCACGCAGACAGCGTGGTGATGGCCAACATCGCCCAGACGGTGAATGTGCTCCAGTCCATGGTGCTCACCGAGGGACCGGCCATGGTGCTCACCCCCTCCTACCACGTCTTCAAGATGTACCGGGAGCACCAGGGGGCCCGGCAGCTGGAGACCTATGCGGCGGCCAGCCTTCTCACCTGCGGGGACTTCCAGGTGCCCAACGTCCACGTCTCCGCCAGCGAGGCGGCAGACGGCACGGTGCTGCTCACCGTTGTAAACCTCTCCGAGGACAAGTCGGAGTCCGCCGAAGTGATCCTCCCCGGCCTGAGGGCAGACGCCAGACTGGAGGGCACCCTCCTCGCCGGCGATCCCTGGGCCCACAACACCTTTGCCGCCCCGGAGACGGTACAGCCCAAGAAACTGGAGGGCCTCCAGGCGGGAGACGGCCGGTTCACGGTTACCCTGCCGCCCTGCTCCGTGTCTGCCATCCGCATCGGAAGAGACTGATGGCCGCGGCAGATAACGTCTGTAGGAAATGCCTCCTCCGGGAGATGGCGGAGGCGGTAGACCTGGCGGCTGCGGTGAAAGAGTACCGGGAGCGGCTCCCAGAGGGGGTCCGTACCCCGGAGGAGCCCTTTGAGCAGCGGCTCGCCCGGTGCAAGGCGTGTACCGAGCTCAGCAGCGCCACCTGTATGCAGTGCGGCTGCTATGTGGAGATCCGGGCCGCCCGGGTGGATGTGGACTGCCCCATGGGGTACTGGCCGGCGCTCCAGAACTGAAACACAGCCGGAAGACCGGCGGGAAAGGGAAGTGGACAAGATGATTCGGCACATCGTGATGTGGAAGTTCCGCCCGGGGACGGAGGCGGAGCAGGAGGAATTCCTCACAGGCCTCGCCGGCCTCTTTGGCGTGATCCCCCAGATCCAGGCCCAGGAGATCCGCCGGGACAGCGCCGGCGGGGAGAATTGGAGCGCCGTTCTGATCTCGGACTTCAACAGTCTGGAGGACCTGCAGGCCTATAAGAAGGATCCCCGGCATGTGGCAGTCTCCGCCCTCTGCAAGAGCATCCGGGAGAGCCGGGCGGCAGTGGACTACCAGATCTGATCCCAGCGGAAAGCGATATTACAGCCATCGCCCGGGCACCGCAGGTGTCCGGGCGGTGCTGTCTCTGGGGAAATGTACCAAATCAGAAAATGGATGATTCGTCGCGTCTTGTGAAAAGGAAGGTCTTCCATTTTTCGCTGAGATGTGGTAAGATCAGAAGGCTGGACTCTTGAACCCCGAGACAGCGGGTGCAGATGGGATGCCGGCACATGCATATGATAACATCCGCCGTGGCTGGGGCCTGGCGGTGCAATATTAGGAGGAATAGACTCTATGGATGCCAATTTGGAGAAGACCGGAGAGGTCGCCGTGGAATCCGCTGCGGGCAATGCCCCGGAGGCGGCCAAGGTCCAACCCACCCCTGATTCCATGATCCAGCGGCTGGCGGACGAACTGGGCCAGAGCAAGCAGCATGTGGCCAACGTGATCACGCTGCTGGACGAGGGCAACACGGTGCCCTTCATCGCCCGGTACCGCAAAGAGATGCACGGGGCCATGGACGACCAATTGATCCGGCAGCTGGCCGATCGGCTCCAGTATCTCCGCAATCTGCTGGCCCGAAAGGAAGAAGTGAAGAACTCCATCAACAACCAGGGCAAGCTCACCGAGGAGCTGGCCGCCGCCATCGACAAGGCGGAGACCCTGGCCGAGGTGGAGGACCTGTACCGTCCCTACAAGCAGAAGCGCCGCACCCGTGCCACCGTCGCCCGGGAGAAGGGCCTGGAGCCCCTGGCAGAGGCGCTCTTTGCCCAGGGCGAGCCCACCGGCACTCCCGAGCAGCTGGCAGAGCCTTTCGTGGACGCAGAGAAGGGCGTGGAGACCGTAAAGGACGCCCTTCAGGGTGCCTCGGACATCATTGCCGAGAACATCTCGGACGACGCCGAGATCCGCAAGCGCCTGCGCATGATGTGGCAGAAGTGGGCGGAGTTCCACTCCGAGGCCGCCGCCAAGGAGCCGGAGGACAGCGTTTACCGCAACTACTACGACTTCACCTCCCCCGTGGGCCGGGTGCAGGGTCACCAGGTGCTGGCCGTGAACCGGGGCGAGCGGGAGGAGATCCTGAAGGCCGGCGTGTCCATGGACCGGGACAAGATCATGGTGATCTTCCACAAGCTGCTGCTCCCCGGCAGAGCCTATCCGGACTTCGTGCAGGCCGCCGGCGAGGACGCCTATGACCGACTTATCGCCCCGTCCCTGGAGCGGGAGGTCCGCTCCAACCTCACAGACATGGCCAACGAGGGCGCCATCGGCCAGTTCGCCCTGAACCTGAAGCCGCTGCTGATGCAGCCGCCGGTAAAGGGGTTCGTAACCATGGGCCTGGATCCCGGATACCGCATGGGCTGCAAGGTGGCTGTGGTGGATCCCACTGGCAAGGTGCTGGACACCACCGTGGTCTATCCCACCCACGGCGAGCGGGGCAAGGAAGAGGCCATTGTGAAGCTCTCTGCCATGATCAAGAAGCACAAGGTGGTACACATCGCCATCGGCAACGGCACCGCCAGCCGGGAGACCGAGCAGATGACCGTGGAGATGCTCCACCGTCTGGGCGG
>CANQII010000324.1 GCA_947623875.1 uncultured Oscillospiraceae bacterium | reverse complement strand
CCTTGCCGGGGCCGATCTCCACCACCGTATCCACGCCCACGGCCTGCAGCTTCTGGAGGATGTTCACCAGATAGACGCTGGACTGCACCTGGCGCACCAGCAGATCCGAGATGCTGTCCTCCGGCTGCTTGAAATCCCCGAGGCAGTTGAAGAGCACGGGAACCTGCATGGGATGGAAGGAGACAGCGGGGAAGACCTTGGCCAGCGCCGCTCCGGCGGGGGCCATCAACGCTGTGTGAAAGGGTCCGGACACCTTCAGGGAGACGCATCTCCGGGCGCCGGTCTCTTTTGCCATGCGGGCTGCGGCCTCTACAGCCTCCCGCATGCCCCCCAGCACCAGCTGTCCGGGGTAGTTGTAGTTGGCGATGGAGACGGTACCCAGATGGGAGGCCTCATCGCAGCACTTTTGCAGGACGTCCCGGTCCAGCCCGATCACGGCGATCATGGCGCAGTCCAGGCCCTCCGAGGCCTCCTGCATCACCTTGCCCCGGTAGGCGGCGAGGCGGATCACGGTATCCCGGTCCAGCACGCCGGCGCAGTAGAGGGCGGAGTACTCACCGAGACTGAGTCCTGCGGTGTAGTCCGGCACGATCCCCTCTGCCCGGAGGAGGTCCGTTACGGCACAGGCGAAGGCCACCATACAGGGCTGGGTGAAGCGGGTCTCATTGAGCTGCTCCTCCGGTCCCTGGAGACACAGGGCTGTGAGGTCAAAGTCCACCGGGGCGGTGTCCAGCACCTCTTTGAAGTGTGTGGAGGAATCATAGAATGCCTGGCCCATGCCCACATGCTGGGAGCCCTGGCCGGCATAGAGAAAGGCGGTTTTCACAGGTTCTCCAACCTCCCGATACAGGCCTTGCAGTCTGCCATCAGCGTCTCAAAGATGGTGCGCAGGGGGAGAATCTCGTGGAGCATTCCCGCCACCTGTCCGGCCATCAGGCTGCCTCGCTCTGTGTCGCCGTCCACCACAGCCCGGCGAAGGGAGCCCAGGGTGAGCTTCTCCAGCTCCTCCAGAGGCAGATTGTCCTTCTCCATCTTCACGTACTCCCGGGCCATGGGGTTTTTCAGCACCCGCACCGGCGCTCCCGTGCTGCGGCCGGTCACCATGGTGTCTGAGTCTTTCGCCTTTAAGAGGGCCTGCTTATAGTTGGGGTGGATGGGGCACTCTTCGCTCACCAAGAGACAGGTGCCCAGCTGCGCCCCGATGGCCCCCAGGGCAAAAGCCGCGGCCAGCTGCCGGCCATCGGCGATGCCGCCGGCAGCCACCACAGGCACCTGCACCGCATCCACCACCTGGGGCACCAGCGCCATGGTGGTGAGCTCGCCGATGTGGCCGCCGGACTCCGTACCCTCCGCGATGACGCCATCGATGCCGTAGCGCTCCAGCCGGCGGGCCAGCACGGAGGCGGGCACCACCGGGAACACCTTGCTGCCGGCGTCCTTCCACATGGGGACATAGGACCCGGGGTTGCCGGCACCGGTGGTGATCACCGGGATGTGTTCCTCTGCCAGCATAGGGGCGATGTCCGCCACATGGGGGTTCATCAGCATCAGGTTCACCCCGAAGGGCTTGTCTGTCTTGTCCCGGCAGATGTGGATCTCCCGGCGCAGGGCGTCTGCATCCATGCCGCCGGAGGCGATGAGGCCCAGAGCGCCGGCGTTGGACACCGCTGCGGCAAAGCTGCCAGTGGCGATGTTGGCCATACCGCCCTGGATCAGGGGGAATTCTGTGCCGAGAATTTCATGAAGCAGTTTCATTCGTACGCACTCCTAACTCCACAAGGGCACCGCCCCAGGTGAGACCGCCGCCGAAGCCCACGCAGAGCACCCGGCTGCCCGGCCGGATGGTGCCGGCCTGCCAGAGCTCGCTGAGCAGCAGGGGAATGCTGGCGGCGGAGGTATTTCCGTAGCGGTCTATGTTTTTGGCCACCTTTTCCGGCGGCAGGTTGTATCGTCTGGCGGCCAGGTCGATGATTCTGGCGTTGGCCTGGTGGAAGACGTAGATATCCGGATCCTCCGGGGTGAGCCCGGCGGCGGAGAGCACCGCATCAATGCACTTGGGCAAGGTTTCCACGGCAAAGCGGAACACCGCCTGGCCGTCCATGGCCACCGTGTTGGGAAGACCTCTTCCGGCACCGGGGATGCTGAGAGGGCCGGCATCGCCCCGGGCACCCAGCACCGCGTGGATGGAGGGCCACTCCGGCCGATACTGCACCACGGCGGCGCCGGCCCCGTCTCCGAAGAGCACGCAGGTGCTCCGGTCCTGGTAGTCCACCAGGTGGGAGAGGGCCTCCGCCCCGATCACAATGCCGAACTTTCGGGGGCTGGCTGCCAGCAGGCACTCCATGGTGTGCAGCCCGTACAGGAAGCCGGAACAGGCCGCATTGAGGTCAAAACAGAGAGTGTCCTCCTTCAACTGCAGTCTCCGCTGCACAAGACAGGCGGCAGAGGGGGTGAGATAGTCTGCGGAGAGGGTACATACGATGACGGCCCCGATCTCCTCCGGCAGCACATGGGCCTCTTCCAGCGCCTGCTGGGCAGACCGGACGCACAGGTCTGCGTGGGTCTCTCCCTTGCAGATCCGCCGCTCCCGGATGCCGGTGCGGGTGCGGATCCACTCGTCCGACGTCTCCACCATCGCCTCCAGATCCTGATTGGTGAGCACTTTTTGCGGGACGCTGTGTCCCATGCCGATGATTTTGATTCCGCTCATTGATTTGCTCCCTTGGCGGGCCAGGAACCCATGGCCCGGAACTTTTGATAGCGTTGGTTCCGCAGTGCGGTGCCGCTCTGCCGGCAGAGGGAGGAGAGGGCCTGATAGAGGGCCTTGTCCACGGTCTGCAGCACGGCGGCGGGATCTGCGTGGGCGCCGCCCTCCGGCTCCGGCAACACGGCGTCCGCCACCCCCAGAGAGACCAGGTCCTGGGCGGTGAGCTTCATCACGGAGCTGGCCTCTTCCGCCCGGGCGGCATCCTTCCAGAGGATCGCGGCAAAGCCCTCCGGTGAGAGCACCGAGTACACGGCGTTTTCCAGCATCAGCACCGTGTTGGCCACGCCCAATGCCAGGGCGCCGCCGCTGCCGCCCTCGCCGATCACCACCGCCACTGCGGGAACGGTGAGCCCGCTCATCACCTTGAGGCAGCTGGCGATGGCCTCTCCCTGGCCCCGCGCCTCCGCCTCCATGCCGGGGTACGCCCCGGGGGTGTCGATGAAGGTCACCACAGGCCTGCGGAACTTCTCCGCCTGCAGCATCAGCCGCTGGGCCTTGCGGTATCCCTCCGGGTTGGGCATGCCGAACCGGCAGGCCACCCGCTCTTCCAGGCTGTGGCCCTTGCGGTGGCCCAGCACCGTCACCGGCAGCCCGTGGTACAGGGCGATGCCGCCCACAATGGCGGGGTCGTCCCCCTGCAGCCGGTCTCCCCGCTGCGGAAAGAAGTCTGTAAAGAGGCCGGCGATGTAGTCCTCGGTGTCGGGCCGCTGCGGGTTTCTGGCGATGGCCACCCGCTCCCATGGGGTGAGCACGCTCATGCCAGTTTGCCCCCTCTCCGGTGGAGCCGCAGCAGCTGGGCCAGGGTGTCCCGGAGCGCTCCCCGGGGCACCACCGCGTCCACAAAGCCGTGCTCCTGCTGGAATTCAGAGCGCTGGAAGCCCTCCGGCAAGCTCTGTCCGATGGTCTGCTC
>CANQII010000323.1 GCA_947623875.1 uncultured Oscillospiraceae bacterium | reverse complement strand
CCTATCTGAACGGGGGAGATTTGGAGCTGCTGGATATGCTGGACGCCTCCGGGCGGCTGCTGGATGTGGCCGGATACGCCGGCTGCAACACCTCCGCCAGCACCATGGGCAACGCCATCGCCCAGGGCGTGCAGTACCTCTATGACAGGACACCCCGGAAGCATCAGAACTGCCTGGTCCGCCGCTATGTGGAGGACTGCGGCTACGGCAGCATCGTCCGCTGGGCCACGGTGCGGGACGACCTGCCCAAGATGGGGCTGAACTACTTTAACGCCGGTGAGACAGACGGCGCCGTGGCCCGCTGCATTGAGCGCCGGCTGGGCGTCTTCATCCAGGACTACATGCCGTCCATCGCCAGACACGTCCACCTGCGGGGCGTAACGCTGCCGTGGAAGCGGATGGAGGATCTGGACCTGGATATCGTCTATACATAGGCCAGCACTGTCTAGACACAGCCGCAAGTGGCAGCCACCCCTGAAAAACCTCCTATGCGCGTCGGCCTGGACCCCAGGCCGACGCGCATATTACCCCTTTGCCAATTCCGTCTGGGAATCGGAGGAAATTTTTGCAATTTTCCACGAAAAGGGGATTGCTTTTTCCAAGTTTGGGTAGTACAATAGGGTGTATCCGGGGCAGTGTTTCTGCCTGCAGTATAGACCAGACCGCTGCGAGTCCTATGGTCGCTTCATCCCCTTTGGTTTTGAGTAGAGGACCGGTATCGAGTTTTTGTCTGTGTGGCTGTGTTTGTTGGTGTGTTGTGTTGTGCTTGTTTCGAAGGGGGAATCTTTGTGCCCGACCGTTCAATCCCAGAATATCCCCTGGTGATGGTGTGCAGGAATCCGCAGGTCCTGCCGGCGCCGCTGCCAGAAGGCTATACCTATGCGTTTTATAAGCCTGGTATGGAAGATGCCTGGTGCCAGATCCAATGCAGCGTGCGGGACTTTTCCAACCCGGAAGAGGTGAATGCGCTGTTTCACACCGAATTCGGCGATGAAACAGACCTGCTCTCCAAACGTCTGCTCTTTGTCTGTGACCGCCGCCACAGAGCGGTAGCCACCGGGGCACTGTGGCACAAAAACGGATACAACCGGCTCCACATGGTGGCAGTGGTCCCGGGAATGCACCACCGGGGCATCGGCATGGCCCTCATCAGCAAGCTCATGTCCCTCTACTACGAGGAGCAGTGCCAGGGCATCATCTACCTCACCACCAATACCAGAGGCTATCGAGCCATCAACATCTACCGAAAATGCGGGTTTCAGCCGGATTCCGGCAAAGACTTTGTAGATGTCCCCCTGGATTCGGAGACCTATACGAAGGCCTGGCGGATCGTAGACAACAAGCTGAAGGACTACGAAAAGCGGCGCAAACGCAAGGAGCCCGGGGACACCACCGGCACTGGCGGGGCCATGGAGGTAAACTCCGGCTTCGACAAAACCAAGATGTGCAAGATCTCCACCCTGACCACCCCGGGGCAGGCGGTAAAGACCATGCACTATCATCTCTACTCTCAGATCTGGTATGTGACCCAGGGCAGCTGCATCCACAAGGTGGAGGGTCAGTCCTATACCATGTCCGCCGGGGACGCCTTTTTCATCCCGCCGAAGGTGGCCCACTCCACGGAGCTGGATCCGGAGAGCAACGTGATCTGCTGCGAGTTCGACCTGGAGAGCGTGCTGCAGCACAATGTGGTCCCCTACGATAAGATCCGGGAGATCACCGGAAACATCTCCTTCTCCATGCTGTTTCAGAAGGAACTGTTCAGCACCCGTCCGCAGTTCACCTTCAGCAAGGACGGGCAGAAGCAGATGGAGCGGCTGATGAACACCATGCTGGATGAGTACAACCGGGGAGACCAGTACTATGAGGACTTCCTCCAGCTGCAGATTCTCCAGCTTCTGCTGATCATCGCTAGGGAACTCCAGCGGCCGCCGGTGGACGAGGCGGTAAAATCCAACCTGGTCTTCGACAAGTACCGGGAAATGGTGGTAATGGCCGTAAACTATATCGATGAGCATTTCGACAAGCCCCTCACCCTGGACGGCATGTGCCGGATCTCCATGGTCTCCAAGACCTATTTCTGCTATATCTTCAAGATTCTCACCGGAAAGACCTTTGTAGAGTACCTGATGGAAAAGCGCATCGAGCGCTCCATGACCCTTCTGCGCACCACAGAGAGCTCCGTCATTGAAATCGGACATGCTGTGGGGTTCCACGAGCCCACCCACTTCTCCCGCACCTTTAAGAAGCTGCGGGGAATCTCCCCCCGGGAGTACCGCAACAACACCATACTGAGTCAGCAGCAGGAGAAGCAGGAAAAAGAAAAACTGGAGAAGGAGAACGGGAAAACCCAGGATCCAGCAGATCCGCAGAAGCAACCAGATCCCCCAAAGCCCCAGGACCAGGCAGCACCCCAGAAGCCCGATTCCAAAAAACCGAAAACCTGAAACGGACCGGTTCTCCGCTGGAACCGGTCCGTTTTGTGCTGCCTGATTGTCTCCCTGTGTCTTCAATGACTCGAGAGGGCAGCATTTGTCCCATCATGCTTTCTTTGCCGGTTCTGTCTCTGCGTGCTCCTGGGCATACTTGCACCAGGCGGTAAGGGGGCATTGGCCGCACTTGGGCTTGCGGGCGGTGCACACGGCCCGGCCGAAAAGCACCATTCTGTGGCAGAAGTTGTTGGACTCCTCCGGCGGCAGCACGGCCCGCAGCTGGGTCTCCACCTTACCGGGATCTTCCGTGCCGTCTGTAAGGCCAAGCCTGCCGGTGATGCGGATGCAGTGGGTATCTGCCACCACCACGCCGGGGGTGCCGTATACGTCCCCCAGGATGAGGTTGGCCGTCTTTCTCCCCACGCCCGGCAGGCGGAGCAAATCCTCCATGGTATTGGGCACCTTGCCGCCGTACTCCTCCAGCAGCATCTTGGCGCTGCCCACGATGTCCCGGCTTTTTCCCCGGAAAAAGCCGCAGGAGTGTATGTATTCGCCCACCTCATCCGGGTCCGCTTCCGCAAAGGCCTCCAGGGTGGGGAAGCGTGCATACAGGGCAGGGGTGACCTTGTTCACCCGCTCATCGGTGCACTGGGCAGACAGGCGCACGGCAAAGAGCAGTTCATAGTCTTTCTCATACTGCAGCGAGCAGAGGGAATCCGGATACAACTCTTTCAGGGCTGTGATGATCTTTTGGACATTCGGGTTCATTTGGTACGCCGGACAGGCCGGCTCTCTCCCTTCCAGGGGCGCTCTCCCCAGGAAGAGGCCCAGAATACAGGGCAAGAGTACCACAAAACGATGAGAAATGCCATATGCTTTTTACTCGGTGTACTCTTGTACTTTTTCCAACGTTCCTGTATAATGGCGCCCATCCAATCCAGAAAGGATGTTTCCACCTCTATGATCCAGGAATCCATGAACCTCCTGCAGCAGTTGGACCCCGAAGTAGGCGCTGCCATCGCGGCAGAATTCCACCGCCAGCAGGATAACATTGAGCTCATCGCCTCAGAGAACGTGGTCTCTGAAGCGGTACTGGCTGCAGCAGGCAGCGTGCTCACCAACAAGTATGCAGAAGGCTATCCCGGCAAGCGCTACTACGGCGGCTGCCAGTGCGTGGATCAGGTAGAGCAGCTGGCCATCGATCGGGCCTGCCAGCTCTTCGGCGCCCAGTTTGCCAACGTCCAGCC
>CANQII010000322.1 GCA_947623875.1 uncultured Oscillospiraceae bacterium | reverse complement strand
CGCAGCAGATACTCCTGATACTCTTTGGAGGAGAAGAAGGCCTCGTCCGAGTCCGCCACAACACCCTCCTCGTAGGGCTCCGAATAGCGCTGGGGAGACTGCTGGCTGCCGGAGACAGCGCGATGAATCACATCCTGTCCGATTCCCTTCATCTCTTCCTACCCTCCACTGGCGCATCGTCCCTCTCCCGGACCTGCACACTGCCCAGCAGCAGGCCATCGTTGTCGTAGATCAGCTGGTTCACCTCAAAGATGTCGTAGATGTGGTTCTGGATGCAGAAGGTCACCACGATATCGGTGATGCTGCCGGGTGAGAGGGCATATCCGGCAGAGGCCAGAAGAAACTGGGTATCCTCCAGGTCCAGCTTCAGGGAGATGGCAAAGGCCAGCGCCACCTCCTTGGAGGGGTTGTAGGTTTTGCTGCTGCGGATCTTGGAGAACAGCCGCCGGTCTACATTGGCGTGTTTGTACACGTCCGGGTCCGTCCTGCCGCTGCGGTCTATGAAGTGCAGCAGCGTGGGGGAAAAGCCGTCCTCGTTCTTTTTTGCTTTGTTCACCCGTTTTTGCAGGTCCCCGAAGTACGGCCGCAATCCGTGCCATCTGATATCTTCCCCAGAGGGGAAGAAGGGCATGCATCCGGCACCCGCCATGCCGCCCTGCATCTTCGCTTTTTCCTCGTCCAGCTCTTCTTCCCTTTTCCGGCGTTCAGGCTTCTGGTCTCGGACGTAGTGCTCGGCGATAAAGCGTTTCAGGTCCTTCGCCCGGTCTGTGGACAGCTGGAACACGGAACGGCTCTGGAGCACCAAGATGATGCGCATATCGTGGTCCATGAGGAACCTGCGGAAGGCCTCCATGGCGATCTGCAGGGCCAGTTCCTTGGGGAATCCGTTCTCGTCTGCGGCCAGCAGCGGAAAGGCCGCAGACTGGCATTTGTTCTGGTCCGCCAGGAGCAGAGCATTCTCATAGGTATGGCGCAGCGCCTCTGCCTCCCCGGCGCTGCCGCCCTGCCACACCGGGCACACGGCGTGAATCACATAGTCTGCCCGCAGGTGATAGGCATTGGTAACGGCAGCGCTTCCCGCAGCGATGGGACCGATCTTCTCTCTGGCCTTCCGCAGCTTGGGGCCCGCCTGCTGATAGATCTCCGCCTCAATTCCGGCCCCTGCCCCCGGCACGGGGGTGGCAGGGCATACAATGGCATCTGCATGGAACTTGGCCAGGCTGCTCCGTACGATTTCAAGCGGCATGGGCACGCCTCCTCTCATTTTGATTTGTTTCCATAGGGCATCAGGATGCACTGGAGGCCCTATGCCTCCTTAACCTCCCGCACGCTGCCCAGCAGCATGCCATCGAACTGGAAGAGCAGGCTGTTCACCTGATAGATGTCGTAGATGTTGTGCCGGATGCAATATGCCACCACCGTGTCGGTGATGTTGCTGTTGGAGAGGGCAAACCCGGCGGTCTCCAGGAGGTACTTGGTGTCGTCCAGGTCCAGCTTCAGGGAGATGGCAAAGGCCAGCACCAATGTCTTGGAGGGATTGTACTGGGGATTGCTGCGGATCTTGGAGAAGAGCCGGCGGTCCACATTGGCGTGCTTGTACACATCCGCATCGGTGCGGCCGCTGCGGTCTATCATGTGCAGCAGCGTGGGAGAGAAGCCGTCCTTCATCCCCGCCAGCAGCTGGGAGATGTCCTGCTCCGGGCTGGGAGCGGCGGCAGTAGTCTCCTTCCCCCGGAAGCCGGTAAACATGGGGAAACTGGCCTTTGGTGCGGCTGGTTTGCTCGCCTCTCTCGGAGCCGGCGGAGCGCCCAAAGGTCTGGAAGGGGTCGCAGACGGCGCAGGTGTGTGGTCCGCATCCGGAGCCGGCAGTCTCGCCGGCGGCTCGATGCGGGAAGCTGCGTGCAGCGTACCGAAATCCCGTGGGGCGCCCGCATCTTCCTCCAGATCTTCCTCTTCCGGTTCCTCCGGTTTCTCCGGCTCTGGCGCCTTCATCGGCATACTGCCGTAGAAGACCTCTTCCCGCTTCGTCCGATATCGCTCCCGGGCCTCGATCTCGGACATCCGGCGCTGGTTCATGAGGCGGTGCCAGAGCTCATCCTCTGCGTCTTCCGGCAGGTGGAACTCCTGATTCAGCTTGCTCTTGACGTAGTTCTCATCGATGTAGCTCTCCACGTCCTTCACCAGATTGCCGGAGAGCTGGAAGGAAGTGCGGTCGAAGACAACCAGGGTGATCTGCATCTCGTGGTCCATGAGGAACGCACTGAAGGCATTCACGGCGATCTGCAGGGCCAGCGGCTTGGGGAACCCGTAGTGACCCGTGGCCAGCAGCGGAAAGGCCACAGACTTGCAGCGGTGCCGGGCGGCAAGTTTCAGGGCGCTGTCGTATGTACGGCGGAGGGCCTCCTCCTCCCCGGCATCGCCCCCTTTCCACGCCGGGCTCACGGCGTGGATCACATAGCGGGCGGACAGGTCATAGCCCCTGGTGATGGCAGCGCATCCCTCGGCGATGGCGCCGATCCGCTTTCGGGCCGCCAGCAGTTTGGGTCCCGCCTTGGCGTGGATCCCCGCATCTACCCCGTAGCCCACCACAGGCATGGGATTGGCGGTATTCACAATGGCATCCGCCTGGAATTCGGTGATGTCGCCCCGCACGATTTCAAATGGCATGGGCTCGCCTCCTCTCTGTTTCGCAGGACATTATACCACTTTTTGTGTTAATTGCAAGAGGTTGTCTCCCCATTTTACAAATTTCTAGCTTTCTACCTGCGCAGTCCCACAGAGAACGGGTTCTTCGTGCTGTGTCCATATCGCCACACCGCCACTTCCGGAATCTCCATTAAAACCGCTTGCAACCGCCTTCCAAAGGTGTATACTGGATCCAATCGCCGCACCTCCGGCAAATCCACTGTGGAGGAATGTACTTATGAATGATTCCATTGAAACCGCCCAGGCAGACGGGACGACCAGATCTCACTTTGTCTGTCCGCCCTATCAGCACACCGTCCAGTACTATGAGACAGACAAGATGGGCATCGCCCACCACTCCAACTACATCCGCTGGATGGAGGAGGCCCGGGTGTACTTCCTGCACATGCTGGGCTATGATTTCGACAGGCTGGAGTCCATGGGCCTGTCCTCCCCTGTGCTGGAGGTCCACTGCCGCTATCATGTCCCCACCGTCTTCGCAGAGCAGGTCTCCATCCAGGTGTCTGTGGAGGCCATAACCCCGGTACGGCTGAAGCTCCACTATGCCTTCACCTCGTCCGATGGCAAGCTCATCGCCGAGGCTGGCAGCGAGCACACCTTCCTGGACAGTACCGGCAAGATTCTCCGCCTCCACAAGGCCTATCCAGACTTCTTCAGCACTCTTCAGAGTTGCATCGCCCCGGAGGTGCAGTCATGATTCTGGACATCAGTCAGGAGGTGTTCTCCTCGCAGGTTTTCCCGGGAAATCCGGCACCGGAGCACCGGTTTGTAAAGACGCTGGCCGAGGGCGGCAGCTGCAATCTCTCCGCCCTCTCCATGTGCGCCCACAATGGCACCCATGTGGACGCCCCGTTTCACTTCCTCCCGGACGGCAAGACCATAGATCAGGTGGGGCTGGAACCCTTTGTGGGCCGGTGCTGGCTGGCCCGGACAGACAGCACCATTCTCCGTGCAGAAGAGGCCAAAGCCATCCTCCAAGA
>CANQII010000321.1 GCA_947623875.1 uncultured Oscillospiraceae bacterium | reverse complement strand
CCGGCGGCGTGTCCATGGTCATCATCTTCGCGGTTGACAAGACCATCTTCGCCCCCGGCTGGGGTGAGAAGAAGTAATCCCATCTTCCATCGCCTCTCAGCGCCCCGGACCCCGTCCGGGGCGCTGTTCTGTCTTCTGGCAGCAAAAAAAAGAGACGGGCAGGCCAGCCCATATGGGCTCGCTCGCTCGTCTCTGTACCTCTCATGCGATATGCAGTTGTGCTGGGGTAGATCCGGGGCAATCGGGGAATTCTGTACCGGCGGGGAGCCTCCTCCCCCCTTGCCGCAGGAGTGTACCACAGAATTGCCGCCCTGACAAGGTGCCGGGATCTGGTATTTTCGTCCATTCTGTGCCAATCAATCCGTCCGCTCCAGCACCCCCGCCGCTGCCGGCAGGCGATACCATACTACAATGCAGCCGGGATTGCAACAGAACTTCCGGAAAATACCACAACAGCCCCTATTTCGTTGGATTCTACCCGGCGGAGCACTGTTTCGGCTGGAAATCCCCCTTCTGCAGCTTTTCCCAGTTTGGGTCCCCCTGCATGTATTGGAAGGATTCGTCCCGAAGGGTGTCCAGCAGCGTCTGCCGGACGGCGGCGATCAGGTCCGGGCCGGCGGGATGGACCGTCATGTGACGGTATAGAGGGGACGAAGCAAAGTCCCCGATGGTGTCCACGCTGTCCAACAGGTTCTCCACGATTTCAGCTGTCCAGGCCGCGTCCTTCTCCCAGGCTGCCACGTCCAGTCCGGGACAGACTTCGTGATATCGGCCCATCTCAAAGGCGGAAGCCACGGCAGAGGATACAGACACCAGTTTTCGCGCCATGGCGGCGTCCCCATCCTCCATAGTGAGGATCCGCAGGTCGTTCAGCACATTCTGAACGAGCAGATACTCGGTAGTGAGGAGCTCCTCCAAGGCCCGGTATGCCTCCTCCCGCTTTCCCGTCTTGCCGTCCACCAGGGCCTGCTTCCGCTTGCGCTCCGGGTTCTCCCGGGAGAAGTACGCCAGATACTGGGCCGCCTTATCGTAGTCCTCTTTCCGGACGTAGGCGTGGAACAGCGCATCTGCCGCCTGGTTTCGAATCCCCTCGTCCTCGGACTCCAGGCATCTCTCGTACCAGCCGAAAATCGCCGCATCATAGTCCTCCTGATTGGCCAGGTCCAGCATCAGCCGCTTCCCGTCCAGGATGGCCGCCGCCTGCCAGAGCAGGTTCTCCGCATTGGGGTACTCCCGGATCTTCTCCTGCACAGCACAGAACACCGTGTGATAGTCTTTCTGCTCCAGGTCTTCCTGCAGTTGGGCTAGATACTGGTTGATCTCCAGGTCTGTGAGGTTGGCATGGAAGGACAGGAGCTTATCGGTGGTGATGCCCAGCAGCCGGGCGATGGGGGCGATCAAGGCCACGTCCGGCAGACTGCTCCCCCGCTCCCACTTGTTCACGGCAGGGGCGGTGACCCCCAGGCGGGCGGCCATCTCCTCCTGGGTGAGTCCCTTTTGCTTGCGGTATGTGCGAATCACGGTTCCCATGGTTTGCACCCAAATCATCTCCTATGGAAGGTTTCGAATCGATTCTGGGTACAGTATAGCGGGTGGGGGCGGCAAAGTCTATTGAGCGTTCGTTAAGCCACAGGAACTTTCTTTTCCTGTCAGTTAAACGGCACACTGTCCAACACCCGTTGTCCGCAATCTGCCGCCGGTGTGATAGGATGCCCTCTCTCCGGGCACAATAGAGCCGTGCCGATGAAGCCGGATCTCTCCCCATCCGCGCCAGGGAACACCTCTGATCCTCTCTTCTCCCCCGTTTTCGGAAGAATCTCCCTTTCTCCTTGACAGCTCTCCCTCCCCGCGCTAGAATCATAGCAGCACATCCTTCCCCGTACATCCCCCGCCGGGGTGCGGTCCGGTTCTGCATACCGCCGCCGGCAGCCAGCGCCGCTTTCTGTCTTCCAGAAATTTTGGTGTCCTGCCCCCTTGCATTCCTGCGGTCCGTCTGTTATCATCAGGGACAGCAGAGTGCAGAGATTTTGGAGAAGCGCAAAGCGACGTTTATGTGTCGCTTTGCGCATTTTTATTGCGCCGCGATAGCGGGAAAGGAATGCAACGATGGAACGCAAACAACTGTTGGAACTACTGGAAGAGGGGCCTGTGATCGCAAGTGTGAAGGACGGACGGGGCCTGGCCTCTGCCCTGGAGAGCAACGTGTCCGTGGTCTTTCTGCTGTCCAGCGACGTGCTCACCGTGGAGGACACCGTGTCCCGGGTCCGGGCGGCCGGAAAACGGGTCTTTGTCCATGTGGACCTGGTGGAGGGCCTCGCCGGGCGGGAGATCGCCGCCGATTACATCGCGAGACACACCCAGGCAGACGGCATCATCTCCACCCGGGACTCCCTCACCCGCCGGGCAAAGGAGCTGGGACTGCTCAGCGTGCGCCGGGTCTTTCTGCTGGACTCCATGGCGCTCACCAGCATTGAGCGGCACCTGGCCCAGGATGCCTCGGACATCATCGAGGTGCTCCCCGGCCTCATGCCCAAGATGATCCAGCGCCTCACCGCCGCCACCCGCAAGCCCATCATCGCCGGCGGCCTCATCACAGACAAGGAGGACGTCACCCGGGCGCTGAGCGCAGGGGCTCTGGCGGTGTCCTCCACCAACCAGGCCGTCTGGTCCATGTAGCGCCAACCCAAGAAGGAGGCAAACATTCCCCCATGTACGATGTCCTGATCATCGGCTGCGGCGTTGTAGGCGCCGCAACCGCCTTCCAGCTCTCCCAATACCAGCTGAAGACAGCGGTGTTGGAGCGGGAGAACGACGTGGCCATGGGCACCACCAAGGCCAACAGCGCCATCCTCCACGCCGGTTACGACCCCGAGCCCGGCACCCTGATGGCCAAGCTCAATGTCCGAGGCGCCGCCTTAGCCGCGGAACTCTGCTCCGCCCTGGACGTCCCCCGGAAACAGTGCGGCTCTCTGGTGCTGGCGCTGTCTCAGGAAGACCTGCCCAAGATCCAAACCCTCTATGAGAAGGGCATTGCCAACGGGGTGCCCGGGGTACAGCTGCTCTCCGGCGAGGCGGCAAAGGCCATGGAGCCCAACCTGGCCCCGGAGGTCTGCGGCGCTCTCTGGGCCCCGTCTGCCGCCATCTGCAGTCCCTGGGAGCTCTGCCTCGCCATGGCGGAGACGGCAGTGCGCAACGGCGTGGAGCTCCACCTGGAGACCGCCGTGGAGGGCATGAAGCAGACCGAGAACGGCTGGATTGTCCAGACCAACCAAGGTGAGTTCCAGGCGAAGTATGTGATCAACGCCACCGGAACAGACGCCGCAACGGTCCACGACATGGCAGCGCCCCACGCCTTCGACATCGCCCCCAGCAGCGGCCAGTACTGGCTGCTGGACAAGAGCGAGGGAGACCGGGTGTCCCATGTGATCTTCCAGGTCCCCAGTGCAGCGGGCAAAGGGGTCTTGGTGGCCCCCACCGTCCACGGCAATTTGATCGTGGGCCCGGATGCCCGTCCCTCCGCCCCCCATGACACCGCCGTGACCGCCGCCGGCCTCGCCTACGTGCAGTCCTGCGCCAGGCGCTCCGTGCCCTCCATCGACTTTCGGGCCAACATCCGGAACTTCGCCGGGTGCGGGCCAAGTCCGGAGAGGACTTCATCCTGCAGTTCGCCGAGGGCGTCCGGGGCTTCCTGGATCTGGCCGG
>CANQII010000320.1 GCA_947623875.1 uncultured Oscillospiraceae bacterium | reverse complement strand
GTCCACGCTGTCCAGGGTCTGGGAGAAGGTGGTGTAGCTGAGGCCATAGCCGAAGGGGAACTGGACCTCATCGGCGTAGTTCCAGGAGGATGCTCCTGCCAGAGCGCCGGCGGGATCGGTGGCATTGCCCTTGCCCATCACGGCGTCTGCGTAACGGGTCTCATAGTACCGATAGCCGATGTAGATGTTCTCCGCCTGGAAGGAGATGTACTCTGCGGACTCATCAGAGCCGATGGCGCTGTTGATGGCGTCCGCATTGGCAAACTTCGGGGTGTCTGTGCCGGAGTTCACGGTGGCGGGGGCGGACAGGGAGCTGGTGGCATAGGTGTCTACCAGGTGGCCGGAGGGATTCACAACGCCCCGGAGGATCTCCGCCACACCGATGAAGCCCTGGTGGCCGGGAGTGCCGATGAACATCAGTGCATCGCAGTACGGGAGGATCTCGTGGACTTCCATCTGGTATGCGCTGTTCAGCAGGACGATGACCTTGTCGAAGTCCTGGCGGACCAGGTCCAGCAGGTCTTTCTCGTTCTGGTGCAGGGCCAGGGAGCTCATGGGAGTGGTGCCATCATCGTCCACGTCCTGCATCTTGAGGTCGTTGCCCTCGGCGCCCTCACGGGTGAACACCACGATGGCGGCGTCCTTGTAGTCTTCCCAAGTGCTCTTCTGGCCCTCGTAGAAGGCCCTGTTCTCCTCGGTGCCGGCGGCAGAACCTGTGGGGGGAGCGCCGCCCCAGGCGCTGCCCTCACCGCTGGTGCGGGTGGTGGGCTGAGCCTTCAGGGCATCCCACAGAGCGCCGTTCACCTCAAAGCCCTGGCTCTCCAGAGCCTGCTTCAGGTTGTACGTGTTCAGAGCGCCGTCCGACACCTTGGTACCGGCGGAAGAGCCCTGGAAGACGGGGTCTACGGCGGCGTGGCCGAACACGGAGACCTTCTTCACATCGTCTCCCATGGGGAGTACGCCGTTGTTGCTCAGCAGCACGGCGCCTTCCCGCATCTCGTTCTTGTTCTGCTCGAAGGTGGCCTCCAGCAGCTTTGCCTGGGCTGCGGGGTCGTCAAAGCTGCCGAAGCTGCTCTTGAAGTAGGTGGTGTCTCCCACCTCGCCGGTGATCTCCACCTTGCTGGTGGCGGTCCCAAGAGCGGAGTTGATGTAGCTGGCGTTGGTTATGGCCAGGCTCTGTCCCAGCACCGCGATCACGAGGATCACGGCGAAGAGGGCGGTGAGTCCGGACCAAAGCTTCGAATTTCTCAATTCCTGTTCCTCCTTACTGATTTCTTCTTTCCAAACCGATGGGGGTCTCTCATCCCCCTGAGGCGCATTGCGGCACCTGCTGTCTGCATGATACCCAGTCCCATGGACGGTGTCCAGCGCTATTTCGCAAGCGTTGCGGGATTTTTCGCAAGTGTTGCCAGCTGGCCGGGGAAAATCCGCCGGTTCTCTGTGCAGGTTACCCAAAACGGCTGCGCCTGGAAGCGGACGGAAATGGATGGCAGATTCTGCCGATGCCGGGGCGATTTCGGGAGATTGGGCACTTGTCTTTTTTCGGAAAGCGGTTGTATTTTACGCCGGCTGTGATAAAATGTCCGAGATCAGCGGGATATCGGGAAGGGAAGTGGGCGCATGGTGCAGATCATCATCGTAGAGGACGATCCCCAGGATCTGGCCCAATTGAAAGACTGTCTCCACCGGTTTGAAGAGGAGCAGCATGTGCGCTTTGCCCTGCAGACCTATGAAGATCCCCAGAAGTTCCTGCAGGAGTACCGCCCCGGGGCGGCAGACCTGCTGTTCATGGACATCCAGCTGCCCCACTTCAACGGCATGGATGCCTCCCGGAAGCTGCGGGAGCTGGACCCGGACGTGGGCCTGGTGTTTATCACCAACATGGAGCAGTTTGCCGTGAACGGGTATGAGGTGGACGCACTGGATTTTGTGGTTAAGCCCATCAACGCCCTTCGGTTTTCCTCCATGCTCCGCAAGGCCCTGAAGAAGATCGCCCAACGGGGAGAGAAGGAGCTGGTGATCCAGTCCAGCGGGACCATCCACCGGGTGAAGGTATCCCAGGTCCGGTATGTGGAGGTCCGGGACCATCTGCTGCTGTATCACACCGATGTGGGCAGGCTGGAGTCCTGGGGCAAGCTCTCTGAGGTGGAGGCGGACCTTACCCCATACCACTTTGTCCGCTGCAGCAGTTCCTGCCTTGTGAACCTCCGCCATGTGGTCTCCGTGGACGGCAATTCGGTGAAGGTGGGAGATGCCTCCCTCACCGTGAGCATCCGCCGGCGGAAGGCCTTTCTCGCCGCTGTAACGGACTATCTCAGCGGGAAGTAGATTGCAGGATTCACGATAGATATACAGGAGGCGAGGAAAGTGCCATCCCAGAATTTTGTGCCCTGGCTCGTGCACCATGTGAAGTTTTTCGACATTTTCACCGCCTTTCTCTGTGCCACCCTGCTCTTCGCCGGACGCTGCGAGCGGCGGTCCCGTTTCTGGCTCCGGACGGCAGCGGTGCTGATTCCGGTGCGCCTCCTCTGCCTGGTGTTCGCCAATGTCTACGGCGGGAGCATCGCCATAGAGGCGCTGTTCTCCGGCATCCTCATTGCCATCATGATCGCAGGGCTGCTGTTCTGCTTCCGGGAGACCCCGTGGAACATGATCTTCTACTTCGGCTCCGGCTTCATGACCTGGTACATCACAGACCGGCTCTTCCTCATCCTGGCCTCTATCTGCCGTCTGAACAGCACCTTGGCGCCGTACTTTGTGGAGAACACCGTCCCCCACATCGCTCTCTACATCGGCTGCTTCATCCTGGTCTACTTCAGCATGTACTGCACCATCGGCCGGCGGATGGACCAACTCAAGGGCGGGGAGATCCCGGCCATCAACGCCATGCTGCTGCTGGTGCTGGTCTCCATCCTCACCCCCATCTTCTACTTTGAGAGCATGGTCATCGCCAACTATGACCTGCTCTTCTACAACATCCTCAATGCCGGCGAGATCGTCTTCTACTTCTTCATGCTGCTCATCCAGGTGCGCATGCTGCTCTCCGCCCGGGAGCACACGGAGCTGCACACCATGCAGATCCTCTGGCAGGGGGAGCAGCGGCAGTATCAGCTCATCAAGGAGAACATCGATGCCCTGAACATCAAGTGCCACGACCTGAAGCACCAGATCCGTCACCTCCGGGAGAGCGGTCAGGTGGACCCGGCCTACCTGGACAGCCTGGAGCAGTCCGTCTCCATCTACAACAGCGCCGTGCACACCGGCAACGAGACCCTGGACGTGGTGCTCACAGACAAGCGGCTCCACTGCGCCACCAACGGCATCCAGTTCACCTGTATCGCCGAGGGGGCCAAGATGTCCTTCCTGGAGAACATGGACATCTTCTCTCTCTTCGGCAACATGCTGGACAACGCCATCGAGTGCACCTCCGCCCTCTCCCCGGAGAAGCGGTTCATCCACCTCTCTGTCCACAGCACCAACCGGCTGCTCCTCATCCATGTCGAGAATCCCTTTGACGGCGTCCTCCAGCTGAAGGACGGCCTCCCCGAGACCACCAAGCCGGACAAGGCCTATCACGGGTACGGCATGCGCAGCATCCGCCGGATCGCGGAGAAGTACGGCGGCACCCTGAACATCTCCACCGAGGACCAGATCTTCTCCATCGACATCATGATGCCCATCCCGGACGGGGAGACGGCGCCGGC
>CANQII010000319.1 GCA_947623875.1 uncultured Oscillospiraceae bacterium | reverse complement strand
CGGCGGCTCTATGGCCATGGCCCTCCAGGGCTTTGACGGCGCCGAGATCGTAGGCGGGGTCCGCTCCCAGTCCACCTATGAAAAGGCATTGAAGCGGCATGCGGCAGACCGGCTCACCTTCCACCCGGAGGAGGAACTGCCGGACACCGATCTGGTGATCCTCTGCCAGGACCCCTCCGGCATCATCGGCTTTCTCCAGGACAACAAAGACAAGTTCAAGCCCGGCTCTCTGGTGATCGATGTCTGCGGCATCAAAAGCGCGGTGATGGAGGCTGCCAAGTGTCTCCCGGACACCGTGGACTTTATCGGCTGCCACCCCATGGCCGGCAAGGAAGTATCGGGAATCGACAACGCCGAGGGCACCCTCTTCCGGAACACCCACTTTATCGTCACGCCCGGTCCCAACGCCACCCCGGAACACCTGGCCCTTCTGGACCGGATCGCCGCCTGGTGTCAGTTCGGGGACGTGGTGCACACCACTCCCCAGCACCACGATGAGCTCATCGCCTACACCAGCCAGTTGATGCACGTCATCGCCGTGTCCGTCTGCGACGGCGAGGACTTCTTCGCCTGCCAGGGCTTTGAAGGCGGCTCCTTCCGGGACTGCACCCGGGTGGCCGCATTGGATGTGCCTCTGTGGGTCCAGCTCTTCACGTTGAACGCCCCTGCCCTCTCCAAGATGGTGGGCAACCTGGAGGAACGGCTTCACGCATACCGCACCGCCATCGAGGCGGGAGACCGGGAGACCCTGGCCGAAATGCTGAAGGCCTCCTCGGACAAGAAGAAGCAGATCAACCTGGAGCGGGCCCGCGGCGACGACGTGCGCCACTCCTTCTAACGCATATCCCGGGGACAACCATCATACACTGCACCATCTCAAGAATAGTTTGGAGATGGTACTATGCCCTATGAAGGCACCCAGTCTGCGGCCCACCGGGTGGTGCTGGAGTCCCGCAAGAACCTCACCGTATCCGGGGTGGAGGACGTGGAGCGCTTTGACGATGAGTCCATTGTGCTCTCCACCAGTATGGGGGCCATGGTGATCACCGGGGAGAACCTGCACATCGAAAAGCTGTCCCTGGACGGCGGGGATCTGAAGGTGGACGGCGACATCGACTCCGTCTCCTATGAGGATGAGGCCGGTCCGGTGAAGGGCAGCTTCTTCGCCCGGCTCTTCCGCTGAGCCCTATGGGGGTAGACATCCCGGCGCAGGCGCTGGCCCTGTCCCAGGGGATCCTCCTGGGCGCCGCCATGGGTCTTCTCTACGATGGCATGCGGGCGGTGCGCCGGGTGCTGCCCTGGCGGTGGCTGGCCTTTCTGCTGGACCTGGCCTTCTGGTTTACGGCGGCGGCAGGGCTGTTTGTGCTCACCCTCACCTTCGATGACGGCAAGGTGCGGATCTTCCATGGGGCCGCTGCAATCCTGGGGGGAGGGCTGTATTTTGGGACATTTGGGAAATTATTCCTGCCAATCCTGCTGCGGATGGCGGATCTGGTCCTGGCGGCCTGGCGCTTTGCCACCAAGCCCCTCCGATTGTCCATACAATTTGGAAAAAAACTTTTGAAAAATGAAAATTTCCTCTTCCAAAACTGGCTGAAATGGTTTAAAATACAAGTGGTACAACGCTACGGCCTTTGGGGCAGGAAGGGAGATTCACCGGATGAAACTGAAACGCGCAGGCGTGGGCACAAAAATACTCATTCTCGTACTGCTGGCCATCGTGGCCACCACCATATTGTCCGTCCATTCGCAGATTCAAACGGCACAGGCAGAGAAGGCGGCTCTGACCCAGCAGGTGCAGGCCCAGCGGGAGGAAAACGCCGCTCTGGCCGACGACATCGCACACAGCAGCGATCCGAATTACCTGGAGAACATCGCCCGGACTGAACTGGGGCTTCTTGAGCCGGGCGAAATCGTCTTTGTGGATACCTCGCGGTAACGCGGGTCCAGGCGCCTTGGCAAGGCGTCCATCATATATACTTATCAGGGAGAGGTAAAAAGAGATCTATGGGGCTTGAAGTTGGCAACATTCTGGAGGGCAAGGTCACCGGCATCACCAAATTTGGTGCGTTCGTCTCGCTGCCCGGCAATCGGTCTGGTCTCGTCCACATTTCCGAGATCGCGTACTCGTACGTCAACGACATTCACGAACACCTTACCGAGGGACAGACCGTCACGGTGAAGATCATCGGCATCGATGAGAACAACCGCATCAATCTGTCCATCAAGCAAGCAGCGCCTCCGCCGCCCCGGCCGGAGCGCCGTCCCCCGGCAAACCGCAACAACGGTGCCAGCGGCGGCCCCCGTCCCCGGACAGAGGATGCGCCCCGCCGGAACAGCCGCCCGCCGGCAGGCGGCTACATGACGGAAGCCACAGTCCCCAAGGGACCTGCCAGCTTCGAGGATCAGTTGAAGCAGTTCATGGCCAGCTCGGACAGCAAGCTCTCTGAGCTCCACATGAACGAAAAGCGCAGCAGCCGCCGCGGCGGCAACCGGAAATAGGAACCCGCAGGGGGATGCTCCGCATCCCCCTGTTTTCCTGTCTGTACGTCTCTGGGCCCGTTTGGGACAGGCCCCATCACAGGCGCCGGAAGATCCCGGCGCCAGATTGGAGTGACAGCAAGTGCTTATCATCAATGGAATCATCCACACCATGGACGGCGGCACCATCAAGGACGGGTATGTGCGCACCGAGGGCGCCCACATCGCCCGGGTGGGCTCCATGGACGGGATCACCCCGGACAGCTGGGACGGCCTGGACGTGGTAGACGCCAAGGGCGGCCATGTGCTCCCGGGATTTCTGGACATCCACTGCCACCTGGGCCTGTATGGCGGCCGAGGGGAGGGCACCCCGGCAGACGACCTGAACGAGTCCCCGGAGCCCGTCACCCCCCAGATCCGGGCCCTGGACGCCATCAACCCCCTGGACCGGTATTTCCAATACGCCCGAGAGGCCGGGGTTACCACGGTGCTCACCGGACCGGGTTCCGCCAACCCCATTGCAGGCCAGTCTGTGCTGATGAAGACCGCCGGTACCGTGATCGACGACATGGTGATCAAGGCGCCGGCGGCCATGAAGTTTGCCCTGGGGGAGAATCCCAAGCGGAGCCGCGGGAAAGATCACTCCCCCGCCACCCGGATGGCTACCGCAGCCCTTATCCGGGAGACCCTCACAAAAGCCGCAGACTACGGCCTGAATCGGGACACCGCCCGGTCTGATCCCCTGAGCAACCTCCCGGACACGGACATGAAGCTGGAGGCGCTGGCGCCGGTGGTGTCCGGCAAGCTCCAGGCCCACATCCACTGCCACCGGGCGGACGACATCGTCACCGCGGTGCGGATCAGCCGGGAGTTCGGGATAGACTGCGTCATCGTCCATGGCACTGAGGGACACCTCATCGCAGACTGGCTGGCGAAGGAGAACATCCCGGTAATCACCGGCCCCTCCCTCATAGACCACTGCAAACCGGAGCTGGCCAACGCCACTCTGGCCAACGCCGCCATCCTGGCCAAGGCCGGCGTGCAGGTGGCCATCTGCACAGACCACCCGGAGACCCCCATCCAGCTGCTCCCCTTCTGCGCCGCCATGGCGGCCCATGCGGGGCTGGATGAGGAGGACGCCCTGGCCGCCATCACCATCAATGCCGCCTGCATTGTGGGTGTGGACGACCGGCTGGGCTCCATCACCCCGGGAAAAGACGCAGACCTTGTGATCATGGACGGGCACCCCTTCCACTG
>CANQII010000318.1 GCA_947623875.1 uncultured Oscillospiraceae bacterium | reverse complement strand
GGAGCAGCTCATACGGTACGCCCGCATTCCCAACGGGGAGGCCAAGCTGCCAGAGCTGGACAAAGCACTCCGGGCCTTGAATACCCCGGAAAACGCCATCAGTCCCCGGGAGGCCCAGCTGATCCAGCGGTTTCAGGTCATAGAACGCCAGGATCAGGAGCGGGCCAGTCCCCAGCCAGGCACCCATGTACAGCACGCCATCTATCCCGGACAGCCCTGGCTGGACACCAACGGAGAGCGGATCCAGGCTCACGGCGGCGCGGTGTACTATGAAGACGGCGTGTACTACTGGTATGGGGAGAACAAGGAGCACACAGACGGCAAGAACGGCGTCTGGACCTGGGGCATCAAGGTCTACTCCTCCACGGACCTCTGCAACTGGGAGGATCGGGGCTTTCTCATCCCTCCCGTTCTGGACGATCCCAACGCTCCCCTCTTCCCCGCAAAGTCTGTGGACCGGCCTCACATTCTGAAATGCCCCGCCACCGGGAAATATGTCTGCTGGATCAAGATCTCCGGTCCCAGTTCCGTGTTCACCATTTGGCAGGCAAATCAATTGCTGGGTCCCTATGCGATGGTGGAGGCGGAGTACAACCCCGGCGGCCATGCCATCGGCGATTTCGACCTCGTCTCCGATGAAGCCACCGGCAAGGGCTACGTCTATTTCGATGCGGACCACAACAGCATTCTCTGCATGGAGCTCTCCCCGGACTATCTGCACGCAGATACGGAGAAGGCAGCCAGCTATCCGGACCTGTTCCCGCCCTTCACCCGGGAGGCGCCGGCCCTCTTCGAGCGGGGCGGCAAAAAGTACATGCTCACCAGCGGCATGACGGGCTATGTGCCCAACCGCTCCGATAGCGCATGGGCGGAAACATGGGATGGCGTCTTTGAGAGCATTGGTGATCCCCACCAGGACGATGCCTCCCACGCGTCCTTCAACAGCCAGATCTCCAAGGTCTTCCGGGTTCAAGGGACAGACCAGTGGATCGCCATGGCAGACCGCTGGCTGCCCCGATACCCGGTAGATGGGCGGCTGGCAGACCTCTTCACACGGGTGATCGCCAGCTCCCGGGACCCGGCGCACTACAAAGCCACCGAGGCGGAGCGCCAGGAGATGTACGCCGGCAATGTGTTGGGAAGCGCCGAGACCGCCATTGCAGACTACGTCTGGCTCCCCATAGACTGGGAGGGAGACCGGCTCGTCCTCCGCTGGCGGAACTACTGGGAGCCTGAAATCCCCTCCAGCCCGAGCCGTCTCTGACGCCCTGCATCCCCATCCCAAAGCTGATTTGAACAAGGAGAAGAAGAAGACAACATGAGCGTAAAACAGTATCCTTTCCCCGAGGGCTTTCTCTGGGGCACCGCCACCGCCGCAGCCCAGGTGGAGGGCGCCGCCTATGAGGATGGGCGGGGGCCATCCATCTGGGATGTGTTCACCCACCGGCCGGAACTGCACCTGGACACGCCGGACATCGCCTGCGACGCCTACCACCGCTGGCCGGAGGACGTGGCATTGATGAAGTCTCTGGGCATCCAGGCGTACCGGTTCTCCTTCTCCTGGTCCCGTATCCTGCCGGAGGGCATTGGGAAGGTGAATGAGTCCGCCATCGCGTACTACCGCAACCTGATCCAGGCTTTGAAGCAGGCCGGCATCAAGGTCTGCGCCACCATCTATCACTGGGATCTGCCCCATGCCCTGCAGACCATGGGCGGCTTTGGAAACCGGGAATTCATCCGCTGGTATCTGGAGTACGCCAAGGTCCTCTGGGACAACTTCGGCGAGGACGTGGACCTGTGGATCACCTTCAACGAACCCATTGCCGTCTATATCGGGCACGCCCTGGGCTTCTTTGCGCCGGGCCTGCGCAATGAGAAGTACGCCCGCCAGTGCATTCACCACCTTTTAGTGGCCCACGGCGAAGCTGTAAAGCTGTTTCGGAGCTATCACTTCTCCAAGTCCCAGATCGGCATCACCGTGGACATCTGGCACCACTATCCGGACCGGCCGGACAATCCGGAGGACCGCCTCCTGGCGGAGCTGCAGAACGAGACCCAGGGCTACGGCATGTTCTTGAACCCCATCTTCCTGGGCGGCTACTCCAAACGCACGGTGGAGTATCTGCAAAAGAAGGGCATCTACCCGGAGATCAAGCCTGGAGACTTTGCAATCATCCACCAGCCCCTTGATTTTTACGGCCTGAACTTCTACAATGCCATCTATGACCGGGCGGACACCAAGGTGGAGCTCACCGGAGACCACGGCGGGAATTTCCAGACCAGCGTGCGGGATGGCTGGGACTACGATGCCCTCTTCGATGTGCTGAAGCTGCTGAAGGACAAGTACCAGCTGCGCATCCCCATCTACATCACAGAGAACGGCATGCCGGGCGGCATGGAGACGCCGGACGATCACGGCATTGTCCACGATGCGGACCGGATCGACTACCTCACCAACATCCTGCAGCGGCTCTCCCAGGCCATCCAGAGCGGCGCCGATGTGCGGGGATACTTCCTGTGGAGTCTCCTGGACAACTTCGAGTGGTCCATGGGGTACCAGATCCGCTATGGGATCTGCCGGACAGACTATGAGACCTTGTCCCGCGCACCGAAAGACAGCGCCCGCTGGTACAGCGGTGTCATCCGGGACAATGCGGTAACCGTGGAGGAGAAGTAAAATGGACAATCGTTTCAACCTTGAGAATGCCACCCGGGAGGAGCTGCTGGAGAAGCTGCTGTCTTTCGGGAAAATGATGCAGCAGGGTCAAAAAGAGGAGCAGGCCAAAAAGGTCCGCAACTACAGCGAGCTGAACCAGGTGGCCCAGAAGGGGCAGATCCTCTTCACCGGGTCCTCCCTGATGGAGCAGTTTCCCGTGGCGGAGTATGCCCTCAGCGCCGGTGTGGACAAGGTCCTCTATAACCGGGGCATCGGCGGCACCACCACCGATGACTTCCTTCAGCACATCGACACCGTCCTCTTCGACCTGGCCCCCAGCAAGGTCTTTCTCAACATCGGCACCAACGACATCAACGCCCAGACCTACGGGGATGGCTGGCAGGCCCATCTTCTCGCCAACTACCGGGAGATCCTGCGTCAGATCAAAGAGCGGCTGCCGGACACCCAGGTCTACATGATGGCGTACTACCCGGTAAATCCCGATCTGCCGGACGCGCCGGAGTGGTCCAAGGCAGCCTTTGCCACCCGGAGCAACGCCAACATCGATGACACCAACGAAAAGCTGCAAGCCCTGGCATCTGAATTCGGCTATCAGTACATCGACGTGAACGATGGGATCAAGGACGAACACGGCAATCTGCGGGCAGATATCACCGTGGAGGGCGTGCACATGTACGCTGGCGGCTACCAGCCGGTATTCGAGGCACTTCGTAAGTACATTGAGGCGTGAAGAAAGGAACACGGACATGAGCATTTACGGCTGCAAGGTAAATCACCTGGAAAATCCTCTGGGCTTTGATCTGGGCAAGCCCGTCTTCACCTGGAAGGGCGGAAACGGCAGGCTCCTGGTGGCGAAGGATCCGGCTCTCAGCGATATTCTCTACGACTCCGCAGACACCGTCCTGGACCCTCTCTGCACCCAGCCCGAGCTGGCACTGGAGCCTCGGACCCGGTACTTCTGGCAGGTGGCGGACGGCCCGGTATGCTGGTTTGAGACTGCCAAACTGGACGAGCCCTGGACAGCCCAGTGGATCTCCTGCGACCGGTCCGAACCCCGCCACCCCATCTTCTCCAAGCGTATCGCCGTCCATGGAGAAGTGGC
>CANQII010000317.1 GCA_947623875.1 uncultured Oscillospiraceae bacterium | reverse complement strand
GATCACCCTCATCGCCGCCACCACGGAGAACCCCTACTTCACCATCTTCAACGCCATTCTCAGCCGGTCCACCGTCTTTGAGTTCAAGATGCTGGCGGCAGAGGACATTCTCCCGGCCATCGACCGGGCCTTCGGCATTCTCAGCCGGGAGATGGGCGTTACGGTGGACGCCGAGCCCGGGGTGCGGGAGCATCTGGCCTCCTCCTGCGGCGGAGATGTGCGCAAAGCCCTGAACGCCGTGGAACTGTTGATGAGCGCCAGCCGCATCTATGACGGGGTGCTGCGCATTACCATGGCAGACGCAAGTATGGTGGCCCAGCGCTCCGCCATGCGCTACGACCGGGACGGCGATGACCATTTCGACATCGCCTCGGCCCTGATGAAATCCCTTCGGGGCTCAGACCCGGATGCGGCGCTCCACTACCTGGCCCGGCTATTGGAGGCAGGGGACATGCTCACCGCCATCCGCCGGATTCTCTGCTCCGCCAGCGAGGACATCGGCATGGCCTACCCCCAGGCGGCCCAGATCGTAAAGGCCTGCGTGGACAGTGCCCTGCAGCTGGGCCTTCCAGAGGCCCGGCTGCCTTTGGCCCAGGCGGTGATTCTGCTGGCCACCTCCCCCAAGTCCAACAGCGTGGTCTGCGCCATCGATGCCGCCATGGCAGATGTACGCTCCGGCAAAACCGGGGACTACCCCCGGCACCTGCAGAATGTCCACGCAGACGGCACCGGCTTCGAGCGGGAGCAGGGCTATCTCTATCCCCACGACTTCCCGGACCACTGGGTGCAGCAGCAGTATCTGCCGGACGCCATCAAAGACCACAAGTACTACGAGTATGGCCCCAACAAGAATGAACAGGCTGCCGCTGCCTATTGGGCGCGGATCAAGAACCGCTGAGGAGGAATGGGTATGCCCATGGACATTCGGGTAGGGGACATCCTGGAACTGAAAAAGGGACACCCCTGCGGCAGCAAAGAGTGGCAGGTGCTGCGGGTGGGGATGGACTTCAAGCTCCGCTGCACCGGCTGCGGGCACGAGGTCATGACACCCCGGAGCAAGGCAGAGAAATCCATCCGCAAGGTAAAACGGGAAGGCGAGTACGTATGAAAGAATTCTGGAGCGGGCGGATCCGCGATGCCGTCCCGTATGTACCGGGGGAGCAGCCCAAAGACCGGGTCTTCATCAAGCTGAACACCAACGAGAACCCCTATGGCCCCTCTCCCGAGGCGGTAAAGGCCATTGCAGCGGCAGCGGGGGACTCCCTCCGGCTCTATCCGGACCCCCAGTGCTCGGATCTCCGGGCCGCCATTGCGGAGCAGTACGGTCTCAAGCCCTCCCAGGTGTTCTGCTCCAACGGCTCTGACGAGGCGCTGGCCTTTGCCTTCCAGGCCTTCTTTGACCCGGAGCGGGAGATCGTCTTTCCCCGCATCACGTACAGCTTCTATCCGGTGTACACCAGCTACTTCGGCCTCACCTGCCGGGAAGTGCCCATGAACCCGGACTTTTCCATCCCCATGGAGGCCCTCTCCGGCAACAACGGCGGGGTAGTGCTGGCAAACCCCAACGCCCCCACCGGTATCGCCATATCCCGGGACACCGTGGAGAAGCTCATCCAGGCCAATCCCCAGGCGGTGGTGATCGTGGACGAAGCCTATGTGGACTTCGGCGCCGAATCTGCCGTTCCCCTCATTGACCGCTATCCCAATCTGCTGGTGATCCAGACCGCATCCAAGTCCCGGGCCCTGGCCGGCCTGCGGGTGGGCTGGGCCCTGGGCAACGAGAACCTCATCGCAGCCCTCTGCTGCGTCCGGGACTCCATCAACTCCTATCCCGTGGACCGGCTGGCCCAGATTGGCGCCGCCGCTGCGGTGCGGGATGTCGCCTGGTTTGATAAGACCCGGCTCGCTGTGATGGACACCCGGGAGAAAACCGCCGCCGCTCTGCAGCAGCGGGGCTTCACCGTACTGCCTTCCAAAGCCAACTTCCTCTTTGCCTCTCATCCGAACCGCAGCGGAAAAGAACTGCTGGACGGTCTCCGGGAGCGGGGCATCCTTGTGCGTTGGTGGAAGGACCCGCTGATCTGCAACTGGCTCCGGATCACCATCGGCACGCCTCAGGAGATGGAGCGCCTTCTGGCCGCCCTGGACGACATGCTGCACTAACCGATATTCAATCGCCGTCTGCCTTCGGGCAGGCGGCTTTTTTGTTTGTCCTCGTCCCTTTCCGACCGTTTTCCCTGCCTGTCCCGGCTATAATGCGGCCCAAAGGAGGGACAGCCTGTGACCGTGGTATATGTAGATCTGCTGCTCTTGCTGAACTTTATCGCCAACTACCTGCTGCTTCTGGCCGCCGCCCGGATGGCGGGGATTCGGCTGCGCCGGGGCAGATACGCGCTGGCGGCACTTCTCGGTGCCGGATATGCGGCGGCGGTGTTTCTCCCCGGCGCCGGATGGCTGGGGGGATGGTTCTGCCGGGTAGCCGTGGGGACGGGAATGTGTCTCACCGCCTACGGAAAGGAGAAACACATTTTGAGACCTACGGTTATGTTTTTCGGCGCCTCTGCAGCTCTGGCCGGGGCAGTGCTGGCCTTGGAGAGTTTGGGCGGCGTCTCCCTCACACTGGAGCGGGGCTTTTTCTACTCCAGCCTGGACATCCGGCTGCTGCTGGTGGTATTCGTGGCCTGCTACTTCGTGCTCTCCCTGTTCTTCCGGCGGATCGGCATGCGGATCCCCGGGCGAAAAGTGTACTTACGCATCCAGCTCTGTGGCAAGGAGATTCCCATTACAGCCATTGTGGACACAGGGCATACCCTCACGGATCCCGCCACAAACCGGCCGGTTGTGGTGGTGTCCTGGGATCAGGCGGCAGATGTACTTCCGGAGTGGGTGGATCCCTACGACCCCATCGGCTCGCTGCAGGAGGGGCACCGTCTGGGAACCCACATCATCGCCCGGCTGATCCCATACCGGTGCGTAGGGGTGGACTGCGGGATGCTGCTGGCTCTTCGGGCAGACGCCGTCTCGGCGGACGGCATGAAATTGGGCAAGCTTCTGGTGGCTTTGTCTCCCACACCAGTGGATGATGGGACGGGCTGCCATGCGCTGATCGGGGGGATCTGAATCATGTTGCTGGCACAAACCTGGATCGGGCTCTGCAAGTTGATGGCCCGCCTTGGGATCTACATACCTGGGACAATTCACTATATCGGCGGCAGCGATGTGCTGCCGGCACCGCTGAGCCGGGAGGAGGAGAGCCTGCAGCTGCGGCAATTGAGGGATCCGGAGACCCGTGAAGAGGCCCGCAGCGTCCTCATCGAGCACAATCTCCGGCTGGTGGTCTATATCGCCCGGCGTTTCGAGAACTCCGGCGTAGGTCTGGAGGATCTCACCTCCATCGGTACCATCGGCCTCATCAAGGCAGTGGAGACCTATCAGCCGGAGAAGAACATCAAACTGGCCACCTACGCCTCCCGCTGCGTGGAGAATGAGATCCTCATGTACCTTCGGAAGAACTCCGCCCGGAAGGCTGAGGTCTCTCTGGATGAGCCGCTGAACACAGACTGGGACGGCAATGAACTGCTTCTCTCCGATGTGCTGGGCACAGAGGAAGATGTGGTGGAGAAACCCTTTCAGGATGACGTGGACCGCAACCTGCTGCTGGACGCCGTGCAGCGCCTCAATGACCGTGAGCAGAGCATTGTTACCATGCGCTTTGGCCTGGACGGCAAGCGGGAGCGCACCCAAAAGGAGGTGGCAGACGCCCTTGGCATCTCTCAGTCCTACATCTCCAGACTGGAGAAGCGCATCATAA
>CANQII010000316.1 GCA_947623875.1 uncultured Oscillospiraceae bacterium | reverse complement strand
AGTCGTAGCCGTACTCAGAGGAGACATTGTAGTCGAAGGAGAGGGCGTCCCCATCCTTGGCGGTCACGGTGGCATTCAGCACGGCCTGGGTCTCGTCCATATCCGCATTGGTGGACTGCAGGAAGGTGCGGCCATCGGCAGAAGCGGTCACAAAAGGCCAGTCCGTCTCTTCGCCGTTGGACACGGTGATGCTCTTGGCAGTGCCCAGCGCGGCGGCCAGTTTCGCGGCATCCTCCGGCTCCACGGTGGGCTTCACGCTGGGGAAGCCCTCCAGCAGCACGGGCTCATCGTAGTCGTCCGCCAGGAAGGTGTCAAAGAGAGCACCAAACTTGGCAGAGCTGGTCTGAGCGCCGGACTCAGAGAAGCAGATGATGCCGTGGCGGTCTACCACGATGGTGGTGGGGATATACATGGCCCGGAAGTAGGTGCCCAGATCCGGGGTGTCCATGCCCACCGGGAAGGTCATACCCATGGCAGCCACATAGGAGGCCAGCACATCATCGGTGTCCTCTGCCTCCACAGACAGGGCGAAGATCTCGATCTTGTCCTTGTACTGCTCATAGGCCTCGGTCATTGCGGGGAATTCGCTCTGGCAAGGGCCGCACCAGGTGGCCCACAGGTTGATGAGGACCATGTCCTTCTCCGCCAGGGTGTCGTACAGATTGTATTCCTTGCCGTCATATGTGGTGAATGTGAAGTCCGGGCACCTGGAGCCAGGGGTGTTGCCCTCCGCCACATCCATGCGGATGCCGTCTGCGTCCGCTGCCAGGGCACTTATCGGCAGCAGAGACAACAGCATCACGCACGCCAGAAAGAAAGCCAGGGCTTTTCTTCTAGGATTTACCATTCTGCTAACTCCTTTCAGGCAGTATAGGCTGCCTTGTTTGTATTTTCTCCTGCCACCCTCCCTGAGCGCACAGCCAAACACAATCCCCTGGAATGTACAGGCAGAAAACCACCCGGTCAGTTTAGCACATCAAATCGACAAACGCAAGATGATTCCAGCGTTTCCAACGCGAGAATTCCCATTTTTCACCTTTCCTGCCCCATCGATTTCCAAAGGGCAGCGATCTTGCCTTGCCTGCAATCGGTTTTCCCTTCAGCTTTCCAGCGGGCACCCCTGAAATGGGGCAAGGCAGAGCCAGGGTCTCCCCTGCTCTGCCTTGCGGTTGCTGTTCGGTTGTTTGGCCGGATATTTCTCTTTCTTAGTCGATGGTCAGGGAATAGCCGGTGAGGATGGGATCTCCCTCACTCTCCGGCATGCCGTAGGTGATGGTGACCCTGTCTCCCACGTTCAGCACGATCACCTTCTCCTCCTGGGCGGCGGAGATGGCGTAGAACACGTCCTCGCCCTCCAGGCGGATATAATACCAGCTGGTGCCGCTGAGTACCGCCGTGCGGATCTCCGCTACCGTGCCCTTGGCCTCACTCTGGTCTGTGGGCAGTCCCGGCTCCTCGGTTACGCCCCGGTCCGCCAGCATCTGCACATACACCCGCTCGCAGTCCGAGACAGTGTTGCCGGTGGCCACGATCTGGTACTGGGCCACATTCACCATGGCGTAGCTCTTCACCAGGTTGGTGGCGTCCATCAGGGGGATGAAGTAGGTGGGCTGGCCGCTGATGTTGAGAAGCAGCGGGAAGGTGGCAGTGTATCCCAAATCCTGCACCACGCCCCGGGCAGACGCCATAGCCGCAGACTCGGTGGCGCCGGGAGCCACATAGTAGTGGGTCTCTTTCGTGCGCATGTTGCAGAGGAGGAAGCCCAGGTTGGACTGGTCCGCATTGGCGGAGGTGACGCCGGTGTACACGTACACATCGTCGTTCATGGCGATGTAGTTATACCCATCGGTGGTGATGGTCACATCCCGCTGACCCAGGATGGAGTTCAAAAAGCCGTTGATCAGGGTGCCGTGGTAGTCGTACTGCTCCATGATGAGGGCGGGGGTGTAGAGGGTGTCCACCCAGGCGGGCACCTCCTCATAGTACTGGGACTCTCCGGTTACGGCGTCTACCAGCACGGCGCCTTGAATATCTCTGCCGCCGAAGAGTCCGATGGTCTTCACCAGTTTGGGGGCGATCCACCAGGGGTGACCGTCCTCGTCGATCTCAAACTCCGGGTTGGAGAACATCATGGTGGGATAGTGGAAGCGGAGGTGCCGGTAGATGTTCCGGTTCAGGGGCTCGGAGAAGCTGTACTTGATCCCCTCCTCCAGACGGGTTACGGTGGCCTCCTGGGTCACCATGTCCACCACCACATAGGCGGGCAGGCCTCTGTCCCGGTTGGTGAACCACTTGATGAGATCCGCATAGGAGATGGGCGCCACCCGGACGGGGCGGCCCTGGTAGTTGATCTGGGTGGAGTCGTTGGAGTACTCATACTGGCTCACCATGTCGCTGAGGGTGCCCATCTGCCGGTCTCCCAGGTAGTTGGCGGAGTTCCGGTCCAAGGTGGGGATCTCGTTGAAGGAGATCTGCGCCACGTCATGGGCGAAGTCTCCGGTCTGCACGGTGAGCAGGTCCCGGTAGGCTGAGGCCCGGAAGATGGGCAGGGAGATCAGCTCACCGATGATGGCCACCACCAGCGCCGCGGCCAGGAGGATCAATACCGGCAAGCAGTTCTTCTTCAGGAAGTTCCACCCGGTCTTCACGATCTTGCCGTCCGGCTGGATGATCTGCTGCTTCAGGCTGGCCCCTGCGGTGGTGAGGAAGCACACGATGATATACACCACGCAGAGGAAGATGAGAAATGCGTAGAACTCGCCATCGTGGGGGTTGATGGCGGGCAGGTTGATATAGAAGTAGATGGCGCCTGCCAGAAGGGTGATCAAAAGGCAGAACACCACCCGCCCCATGGGAGACGCCGGTGTGCGGGGACCTTTCTTAGCCATGATGGTTCCTCCAGTACAAAAGTATTGGGGCCATTATAAAGGAAACTGCCAATCATTTCAAGCATGTGCACCCCAAATTTACACTCTGCTCACAAGAAATGGTCTTAAGCACAAGTATTCTGGAGGAAAACGCAAGACTCTATCTGCCCTATGGATAGGAAACCGCCCGCAGTGCATGAAACTGCGGGCGGTGTCAAGGGAATTGGGTTGTCAGCGGACGATGTACTCCCCGCTCTGGATCTGGGGCAGCAGGAAGGCCACCAGCAGGTCCACGCAGGCGCCGTAGGAGGCCATGCCCAGCTCCTGGTGGTTGTCTTTCAGGTAGCCGTCATAGGCGTTGGTGGCCACCTCCTCCACTGGGGACTCCATGGCCGCCCAGTAGGCGTTGTTATCGTTCCAGTCTGTGGACATCTCCGGGGTGAAGGTGGCGCTGTTGATCTCCCACCAGGCGTCCTGGTCCACGGAGTACAGGGCGTTGCAGAGGTGGATGAGACCCATGAGATAGCCGGAGTACTGGAACATCACGTCATCCGAGGTGATGCAGGCCGCCACCCCCACAAAGTTGGCCTCCGTCTCGTTGGCGATCATCCGCTGGTGGGCCATCTCGTGGCCGATGGTGGCGGGGATGAGACAGGCCGGGGCGTCTGCGTTGATGTTGCACTCCCCGGTGTAGGGGGAGTACACCCCGGTAAAGCCCATGTAGCTTTGTATTCGGGAGCACACCAGGGGTTTCGCCCTGCGGCCCGGCCCCTCCAAACAGGGGAAGATGGAGATGACGTTGTCATAGACGGCGGGACCCCGCTGCAGCATATCGTTGAGCTTCTCAGCGAAGTGTCCCTCTTCGTCTCTCGCCACCTGATCAGACAGCGCGGCGCACCGCTCTGCGAAAAACCGGGTCACCTGGATCAGCTCCTCTTTCGCCACCGG
>CANQII010000315.1 GCA_947623875.1 uncultured Oscillospiraceae bacterium | reverse complement strand
AACTGGTTGCGCAGCATGTCCGTCAGGGAGGAGCGGACGTCCACCACGCAGGAGACATCCTTGCCGTTGAGGTTGAAATTCACCTGCTTAAACTGTTGGTCCATCAGAGGGCACCTCCTGCACGGTGTACGGATTCGGTGAGACAGCGGCTGGCCAGTTCCACGGCGATGTGCTGCCGGAGGGCCTTGGAGGCCCGCCAGGAGTCTCTGGGGTTGATGTCTTGGAGAACCGCCTGGGCAAAGGCCTGTACCGTCTCCGGGGACACCGGCTTGCCGGCGGCTGCTGCCTCGGCGGTAGGTGCCCGCATGGGCACCGGGCCCGCCACGCCGTAGGCGATGCGCACCCGCTCAAAGGTGCTCTTGTCCGGGGAGAGCCGGCAGTTCACAGAGCAGCCGGTGGTGGCGATGTCCATGGCGTTGCGCATGGCGTACTTGAAGTAGTACCCGGCGGTGTCTTTATAGCTGTCCAGGGGGATCAGAATGGCGGTCTGGATCTCATCCGGGTGAATGTCCGTCTGGCCGGCCCGGAGGTAGAAATCGTGGATGGGAACCCGGCGGATCCCATTGGCGCCGGTGAGCTCGATGATTGCCTCATAGGCGTGGAGGGTGGAGGCGGAGTCTGCCGAGGTCACACCGTTGCAGGTGTTGCCGCCGATGGTGCCGATGTTGCGGATCTGGGGGCCGCCCACCATGTCCACAGCCTCCCCCAGGGCGGGGATGACCTGCTGGATCAGGGGATCTTTGGTGATGTGGGAGAAGCTGGTGAGGGAGCCGATGCGGAGGTTGCCCTCTTCATCAATCCGGATGCCCCGGAGCTCGTCCAGCATGTAGATGGAGATCAGCTCTTTGCCGGCTCGCTTGCCCTCCCGGACCTGCACCAGCACGTCGCTGCCGCCGGCGATGATCTGGGCCTCGGGGTGCTCCAGCCGCAGCTGCACGGCGTGGGCGGTACTCTCCGCCTCATAGAGCGCTTTGATATCATACATACGCTTAGCCCTCCTTGGTCCAGGGATCGGCGATCAGGCCTTCCTGGCAGAATCGGCGGTACAGCACATGGGGGTTCATTGGGAGACTGTCTACCTCCACGCCGGTGGCGTTGAGGATGGCGTTCCGGATGGCAGGCGCCACCGGACAGGTGGGCGGCTCGCCCAGGGCCTTGGTGCCGAACGCGCTGGTGGGCTCGTAGTTCTCGATGAACATGGCCCGGAGATGGGGGTGGTCCATGGTGGTGGAGAGCTTGTAGTCCAAGAGGTTGTTGTTCAGGGCCCGGCCGGTCTTGGGGTCGAAGAGAAGCTGCTCGGAGAGGGCGTAGCCGATGCCCATGGACATGCCGCCGTGGACCTGGGCCTCCGCCAGCGCCGGGTTGATGAGCTTGCCGCAGTCGTGGACGTTGAGAATGTCCGTCACCCGGACCTTGCAGAGGGGGATGTCCACCTCCACCTCGGCTACGCAGCAGCCGAAGGAGTACGCGTTGCTCTTGGTCTGGTAGGTGGACTCTGCGGTGATGTGGACACTGTGGGTGAGGCTGTAGAAGGCCTCAGTGGCGAGATCGGATAGCTTCAGCAGCACTCTGCCGTCTGTGGTGCGCACGATCTCGCCGTCCATGAGGTCCAGGTTGTACTTGGGCATCCTGGTCATCTCAGCGGCGTAGTCCAGGATCTTGTCCCGGAGGATGAGACCGGTTTGGCGAATGGCAAAGCCCGCTGTGTAGGTCTGCCGGGAGGCGTAGGCGCCCAGACCAAACGGGGTGACGTCCGTGTCCTGGGTGCTCTGTACGTGGACGTCGGTGTAGTCTGCGAGACCCACCACATCCGCCGCCATCTGGGCGTAGGCGGTGTCTGCGCCCTGGCCGATCTCCGTCTCCGCCACCTGCAGCTGGATGGAGCCGTCCTGGTTCAGCACCATGCGGCAGGAGGAGTGCTCCAGGGAGATGGGCCACACGGCGGTGTTGTACCAGAAGGGGGCGATGCCGATGCCCTTGCGGACTGTGCCGGTCTGGTGGGCATAGGCCTCGTGCTTCTGCACGTAGTCTGTCTCGGCCACCGCCTTGTCCATGCACTGGTTGAAGCTGTCTGAATAGTTCTCGTTCTTGGAGAAGCCGTCCACATAGCCCTTGGGCATGATGTTCTTGTGGCGGAATTCCAGGGAGTCCAGGCCCAATCTCCGGCACACGTCCTCTGTGTGGGACTCATAGGCGAACATGGCCTGGGGAATGCCGTAGCCCCGCATGGCGCCGGCGGTGGAGCGGTTGGTGTAGACCGTGTAGCTGTCTGCCTCGATGTTGGGGCAGGGGTACATCTGGGGGAAGGCGCCCATGCCCTTTGCCACGATGGAGTGACCGTGGCTGGCGTATGCCCCCTGGTTGGAGTACATCTCCAGCTTCCGGGCCACGTAGGTGCCGTCCGGCCGCACCCAGGAGATGATGTGGATCTTCTCTGCGTGGCGCACCCGGTTGGAGACGAAGGTGTCCTCCCGGGGGATGTCCAGCTTCACCTGGCGGCCGCCCACCTGCAGGGAGAGGTAGGCGCAGAGGGGCTCATAGAGGGTGTCCTGTTTGTTGCCGAAGCCACCGCCGATGTACGGCTTGATGATCCGCACTTTGCCCCAGGGCAGGCCCAGGGCCTGACCCACGGTGCGGCGGACGATGTGGGGGATCTGGGTGGAGGATACGATGACGATCCGGCCGCCCTCCTCATAGGCGTAGCAGATGAAGTTTTCGATGTGGCAGTGCTGTACCGTGGGAACCTCATACCACTTGTCCACGCAGATGAGACCCGGCTCCTGGATGGCGGCCTGGTAGTCTCCCTGGCGGATGGAGGTGTGTTTCAGCACATTGTCCGGATACTCCTTGTGGAGCACCGGGGCCCCGGGCTGCATGGCCTCGATAGGGTCCAGCACGAAGGGGAGGGACTCATACTCCACCCGGATGGCTCGTGCTGCCTGGGCGGCGGCCACCTCGTTCTCCGCCACCACCGCGGCCACGTCGTCTCCCACATAGCGCACATGGCGGTTCAGCAGCCGCCGGTCTGCCACGTCCTGGTGGGCCTCCTCCACAGACCAGGGATGGCCTGCGGTGGGAAATTTGATGTCCGGCACGTCAAAACAGGTGACGATGCGCACCACGCCGGGGATTTTCTCCGCCTGGGAGATGTCCACAGACTTCACGTAGCCGTGGGCGATGGTGGAGCGCACCACCCGGGCCACCAGCGCGTGGGGATCGCAGCGGTCGTCCGTGTACTTCGCCCGGCCGGTTACCTTGTCCAGTGCGTCTACCCGGGGGACGCTTTTTCCTACGTTGGGCAAGACACTCTGCCTCCTTTATGTTTGTTTCATTGGGGAAAGCGAATGGGGTTGTCCTGTGTGTACTGCTCTCAGTATACAGGAATTTCCGAGAAATGCAAGATTCGGAGAGAATTTAGAACAGCATCCGCCCCTGCACGAACTTGTGGCGGACGTCCTGGTCCTCGGAGAGATAGATGGTCCGCTCCAGCCGCTTGTCCAGGGGCATGCCCTTGATGGGGGTGTAGCGGGTGTCGTCCAGAACCACCGCATCCAGCTCATAGCCCGGCTCAAAGGAGCCCACTTTGCCGAAAAAGCTGCCGCCGCCTACCGTGCCCAGATAGAAGGCCTCCCGGGCGTTTAATGGCTTCAGAGACGGGTCCGCCAGCCGCCAGCGGAGCTTGGAAACCTGGATCGCCTGGGCCATAGCCCGGAAGATGGAGGTCTGGGTGCCGGCGGCCACATCGCTGCCCAGACCCACCGGGATCCCCTCCTGGAGATAGCGGCGGATGGGGGCGATGCCGGAAGACAGGTTGGTGTTGGAGT
>CANQII010000314.1 GCA_947623875.1 uncultured Oscillospiraceae bacterium | reverse complement strand
CCGGTGCTGTTTTTTACGCCCGAAATGTTCTTCAAAACGGGTAAAATGGCGTGAAACGCAGTAAAATCACCATAAAAACCAATTTATGGGAGCGACCCACCGTTGTTGGAAATAAAAGAGTGGAAATTGGGGGAGAAGTCCTGTATAATGGCTGATACCTAAATTTGCGATTGGAGGTACCCCCATGCATGCCCAGTTCTTCACTGCAGCGGAACGCCAGCGCCTGGCGGCCAGCTGCTACGTTGCCGCTGTAACCGAGAAGACGGTGCGTTTCAACGAGGCATTTCGCCAGCGGTTCCAGCAGATGCGGAGTGAGGGAATCCCGCCCCGTGAGATTTTCCTGCAGTGCGACATCGACCCGGACATCCTGGGAGAGACCCGCATGCGAGGGATCATCTACGCCTTGGACAAGCAGCGAAAGGCCGCAGAGGCCCTGGCCGGGACAACTGTGTCCTCAACCTGACAGCTCATATACCCATCTCCTTCTCTTGACAGACCCTCCCCGGGGGCATATACTGCCGAGTATCCCAAAGACGCCCGCCGCCTGCGGCGGGGCAAGGAAGGATCGAAACCATGAGAAAACTCTCTGTGCTGCTGCTGGCAGCACTCTTGCTGCTCCAGTGTGCCTGCGGGCCTGCGTCCACCGGGGCCACCGAAGCCCCAACCCCGGAGGCCACTGTGGAGCCCACCCCAGAACCCACACCTGAGCCTACCCCGGAGCCCACGCCGGAACCCACACCGGAGCCTACCCCGGAGCCCACGCCGGAACCCACACCTGAGCCTACACCCGAGCCGACCCCGGAACCCACCCCGGAGCCCACGCCCGAGCCTACAGCGGAGGCTCCTGTAGAGTCCACGGACGAGCCGGTTGCATCGCCTGCGGCAGATCTCTCCGATTCCTTCTTCGATGGCGCCCTCTTTGTGGGAGACTCCATCATGGTGGGGGTGCAGCGCTATGTGGCGGCCCAGCGGCAGTACGGCCCTATGCTTAGCGATGCCCTCTTCATCACGGACGACCGCGGCATCAGCATCGGTCAGCTGGTGGACTACAACACCGCCTGGGTGAAGTACACCTACCAGGGGGAGGAGCACAAACTGGAGGACATCGTGACGGCCATCCAGCCCACCAAGGTCTTCCTCCTGTTAGGCCTCAACGACCTGGCCGCTGTGGACCCGGTGGTGCCGGACATCATCAGCCAGTACCGGGCACTGGTGTCCAGCCTCCGGGAGACGGTGCCGGGAACGGAGATTATCCTCATCACCAACCCGCCCAAGCTCAACTCTGAGTGGCTCCCGGACTACACCCCCAACCGGGAGTTCAGCAACGCCCTGATCCTGTCCTTTGTGGAGGCCATGCGCCAGATGTGCGCCGAGGACAACATCCCCTATGTGGACCTCTACGCTGCCCTGGCAGATGAGAACGGCGCATTGCCGGAGGCCCTCTGCGGAGACGGCTTTGTCCACCTGAACACAGACGGCGCGGCGGCGGTGGTACAGACCCTGCGGGATTACGCGGCAGAGAGGAGCGCCGGAAATGCAGAATAAGCAAATCGTCCTGCTGGTCCTGGCAGCCCTTCTGCTCTGGACTTTGGCAGCTTGCGGCGGTGATAGCACACCAGAGACTCCCAGCCCGGCAGCGCATACAGAGACACCGACGGCATCTCAGACCGCAGAGCCCACGCCGGAGGCAACCCCGGAACCCACCCCGGCACAGGAGCCCCTCACCCCGGAGGAGGTCTATCAGGCGATTGCCGCCGTGGCGGATTTCCCCGGCATGGTGGAGATGGCAGATCCCTATCTGCTGGACAACATGGGTGTAAAGCCGGAGCAATACACTTCTGCGGTGTACTACCTCGTAGAGCAGGGGACAGACCCGGACGAGATCGTGATTGTGGCTGCTGTAGACGACGCCGCAGCAGAGGAGATCCAGGGAAAACTGGAACAGTGGCTCACCCGCCGCATTGATGGTGCCCAGAGCTATCTGGTGGAGAACCTGCCTATCCTGGAGGCCGGCGTGGTCCGCAGGGACGGCAACACGGTGGCCCTTCTGATCACGGAGAACATCGATGCCGTGCAGGATGTGTACAACGGCCTCTCTTCTCAGCTTCCCTGATCCCAGACAAAACAAGACAGACAGTATGCGGCAGCCCCGGAGTCCATCCGGGGCTGCTTTTGCCTGCGCCTGCGGTTTGAAAACTTGTCTCTTTGTTCTCTCGGTTTGGCAGATCTTCCGAATTTTTCATACTTTGTTCACAAGATGTCCCCCAGATGGTACAATGGTGCCGAACGCTCAACACAGACGATAAGGAGGAGATTCCTGTGAGCAAGACCGCTGGACCGGCCCGGACCTTGAAGCTCAACTACAAGCGCACCTTCCTCATCGGGTTTGCTTTCTTCGGTATTCTGCTGCTGTGGCAGGTCTACGATGCCTGGTGTCCCACTTTCCTTACGGACATCTTCGCCCGGCGCATGTACAACCTGTCCTCGGCAGAACTGAAAAGCGCAGATCCGGACAAGCTGCTGAACGTGCAGTGGATCGTAGGCATCATCATGGCCTGCGACAACCTCGCCGCCCTGATCCTGCTGCCCCTGTTCGGCTCCCTGTCTGATAAGACCCGCACTCCCATCGGCAAGCGGATGCCCTATATCCTGGTGGGGACCTTTGTGGCGGCGGTGGCATTCCCGTTCATCCCGCTGTTCTTCCACTATAACAACATCGTGGGCATGGTCCTGATGATGGCGATTGTGCTGATCTTCATGATGATGTACCGCAACCCGGCGGTGGCCCTGATGCCGGACATCACCCCCAAACCCCTGCGGGCCAAGGCCAACGGCGTCATCAACATCATGGGCTATTTCGGCGGCGCCTTCGGCACGGTGCTGGGCCTCTTCCTGGTGCTCAGCAAGTACATCAACGCCCCGGACAGCGAGCGCAACCTCTGGACCATTGAGCTCCCCTTCCTGATCGCCTCCATTCTCATGGTGATCTCCGCCATGGTGCTCTTCTTCACCGTGAAGGAGAATGAGATCGCCGTGGAGATGCATGATGACATGGCGCTGGGGGAGACTCTCGCCGCCGTGGAGACCCCTGTCAATGAAGGGCCTATGAGCAAGGCCAACAAACGGATGCTCCTGGCGATCCTGGGGGCAGAGTTCCTGTGGTTCATGTCCGATAACGCCATCGGCACCTACATCGGCAACTACGTCATCTACTACCTGAATGCCGCCTCCAGCTCCACCAGCGCCCTCACTATCACCGGCGGCGCGGCGTCCGTCATCGGTTTCGCCACCGCCGGCAAGATCGCGGACAAGATCGGCCGGAAGTGGACCCTCTCCACCGGACTGGGCTGCACCCTCTGCGGCCTCATCCTCATGTGTTTTGTGGGGCCCACCGGCCAGGCCACGGCCAGCGGCGTCCACGAATTCCCCAAACTGCTGTTCCTGGTGTGGGCGGTAAAGGGATACGGCATGGCGCTGGTGCACAACTGTTCCTTCCCCATGGTGGTGGAGCTGTGCTCCTCCGAGAAGATCGGCCGTTTCACCGGATACTACTACGCCGCCAGCATGTCCGCCCAGACCATCACCCCCATTCTGCTGGGTCTGGTGCTCAATGCAACATTGGCCTGGCGTGCCCTCCCCATCTACGCCGTGATCCTCACCACCTGCAGCTTCTGCGTCTTCACCAGCCTCGTAAAGAACATCAAGGCCGGCAAGGTAGCCAACACCTACGGCCTGGAGGCTCTCGGCGGAGACGACTGACCCCTCATAGACTCCATCCCTATCCTATTCTTTTTGCCCCGGGAGGCCTGCCTCCCGGGGGCTTTTTATCTACTGC
>CANQII010000313.1 GCA_947623875.1 uncultured Oscillospiraceae bacterium | reverse complement strand
AACATCGCGCTGAAAAGACTGGAGGATGCGAAATGATCCAAGAGGCAACGGCCAAGACCTTTGACAGCCTCATCGATACAGAATACGCTGTGGTGGACTGCTACGGAGACTACTGCGGGGCGTGCGTTATGCTGGAGCCTGTCTATCAAGAGGCCGCCGCAGATCTGGCCGGTATCCGGTTTCTCCAGATCAACCTCACCCACGAGTGGGACATCGCCGAGCGCTTCGGTATCGACGCCATGCCCACCCTGCTCTTTTTCCGGAGGGGCAAGGAGGTACACCGTATCGAGGGAAGCATGGACCGGGAGGATCTGAATCGGCAGATCGCGGTCATGCTCTATGAATGAGGAGGTACAGCCATGGCAAGAATTCGTGTGAACGAAGACCCGGAGGTAGTGCGCACGGTCCGCGAAGGTCTTAAGGCCACCGGGGGTTACTGTCCCTGCCGCACCGAGCGCAAACCCGAATATAAGTGCGTCTGCCAGGAGTTCAAGGCGCAGTGCGCAGACCCGGATTTTGAGGGCTATTGCCACTGCAAGCTCTATTACAAGGAAAAGTGAACAAAACGAAGTTTCCCTGACACTGCAGTTCAGGGATGCATCCTTTCCTTCGGCTGCACCTTCCAACTGCCTGGCGGATGCGGAACCTTCATCCTATCAAAACACACGCCCATCGGGCGTACAATTAAGACCGGGAGGACCATGAGCATGGTCCTCCCGGTCTGTTTTAAGATGTTTCGGAGTACTCCAGAGCCTGCATGCTCCCTCAGCCGATGAACTCGTGGAGCAGAGAATCTTCCGGAATGGTGGCGGGGTCGATGGGGACGAATTTGTCGAAGGCGGAGACCATCTCCATGAGCTCCTTCCAGCGGTCGTTGTCGGGGGAGACGGCCAGCATGATGGGTTTGGCGTAGCTGGCCATCACAGACACCTCATAGGCCAGGGAGGAGTCGAAGAGGATGTGTGCCGTGTGCTTGTAGGGCGAGATGTAGAGTTTCTCGCCTCGGCGGACATTGCCCCACATCTCCAGGGTGCCCTCCACATCGGTGCCTCGGAAGTTGTAGTCCCGGACGGCACGGCGGGTGAGCCGCATCCAGGTGCCCTTGAACACCATCTCGCTCTTGTCCATGATGGAGCTGCGGGCGGAGATGTAGATCCGGGTGGCGTCCTCGTGGTTGCGGGTGAGCTCGGTGTTCAGGGCGTGGATGCCCTCGAAGATCACCACTTCGTCCTTACTCACCTTCAGCGGGGTACCCTTGCTGTCGTTGCGCATCTGCCGGGAGAACTCAAAGTGGGGCACCAGCACCCACTCCCCCTGGGTGAGCTTGGTGAAGTGCTCGTCCAGCAGCTTCAGGTCCATCATCTTGGGGGACTCGTAGTCGATGTCGCCGTCCGGGGTTCTGGGGGCGGTCTTGGGGTTCTGCCGGACAAAGTAGTCGTCCATGGAGACGGCGTAGCTGCCCACGCCACGGCGCTCCAGTTCCTGTCGGATCTTCATCGCCGTGGTGGTCTTGCCGGACCCGGAGGGCCCGGAGAGCAGCACCACCGGGCACTGGGCCATGTTCTTGCAGATCAGGTCTGCACAGCGGGCGATCTCATGGTTGTACTTCGCATCGCATTCCGCCATAAAGGCAATGGGGTCGTTCCGCACTGCCGCATTGATCTCCTGCAGTTGGTATGCCATAGTAACCTTCCCTTCCGCATGTTCTGCACCTTGTGGGTGCGCTGTTTGGACACAGAGCCGCTGCTCTGTTACCGTTTGAATTCCCGCTCCAGCCGGGCTTTGCTGAGGGTGATGGACACCGGCCTGCCGTGGGGGCAGTACTTCACCTGGCCGGACATTACCATCTCCGCCACGGCCTCCAGTTCTGCGGCCTGGGTCTTCCAGCCGCCCTTGATGGCCTCCTTGCAGGCCAGAGAGTGGAGCAGTTCGTCCCGGGCGTTCTCTGGATCCCCCTTGCCGGTGGTGCGGATCTTCTCCGCGATCTCCAACAAAGCCTCCTCGATGGCACTGCCCTCCAGGTAGTCCGGAACCGCCCGGACCACGATCGCCGCATCGCCGTACTCCTCGATGTCAAAGCCGTACTGCTTCAGCAGGGGGATGTTGTCCAGGAGGATGGACCGCTCGATGGGGGACGGCCGGATGATCACAGGAATGTAGAGCTCCTGGACCATGGGCTGATACCCTTCCGCCTTCAGCTTGTCGAAATTGGCCCGCTCGTGGGCGGCGTGCTTGTCGATGAAGATCAGCTGATCCCCCTGCTCCACGATCACGTAGGTCCGGAAGACCTCGCCCCGCACCACCCAGGGTTTGCCTTCGTCCCGGGCGATGATTGCCGCTTCCTCCTCCGCAATTCTCTCCTGAATCAGGGTCTCGGCCAACTCTGCCAGGGGGTTCCACTTCTGCCTGTCCTCTGCCGGCGCCGGCACCGTCTCGGCAGCGGACACCGGCTCATCCGGGAAAGACGGGTTCACCACAGGCTTTGTCACCCAGGCCGGCTGGATGTACACCTGCTTCTCCGGTTTCTCCACCGGCTTCACCCGATTGTACCAGGGAACCTCCCTGGGGGTCTGTTTGCTGGTTTTCCGGAACACCGGCCCGCTGGACCACACCGGCGCCTGGGGGGCACCCCGGGCGGCTCTCTCCCCCAGGGGAATGTGGGGTGGTGCAGGAAATTCCGCTGCCTCCGGCGCCCCAGGAGCAGCTGGGGTCTCTGAGGCTGCAGCAGACGCAACAGGTGCCTCAGCAGCCGCAGGGGTTGCCGCAGCAGCCGGTGTCTCTGCTGCTGCCGATGAAACTGGCGTAACCGGCGTCTCCGATGCAGGCGCCTCTTTCGGCACCTCCGCGATCTGGATTCCCGTTGGGGCGATGGGCGCTGCCGTCCTGCCCATGGGGATGCGGGTCTGGTTCTCCGTCACGGTATCCACCGCCGGCGGTTTCCGGGCGGGGGCACTGAACTGCGCCATGGTGCGGTCCCGGTCCAGCGCGGTCTGGACGGCTTTGGAGATGGCGTCAAAGACGGCGCTGTCGTTGTCGAACTTCACAATCGCCTTGGTGGGGTGGACGTTCACGTCCACCCGCTCCTGGGGCATGGTGATATACAGCACACACCCGGGGAACTTGCCCACCATCTTCTGATTGGCGTAGGCCTGCTCCATGGCGGCCCACAGCAGCCGGTTCTCCACCAGCCGTCCGTTTACAAAGAAATGCTCCCAGGTCCGGGAGGGCTTGCAGCAGCTGGGACGGGTGGCGTATCCCTCTACCTGGACCTCCCCCAGGGTGTCCTTTACCTCCACAAACCCCAAAGCGATGTCCCGGCCCATCACGGCGTACAGGGTGCTCATCGTCTTCCCGTCTCCCGGGGTGGAGAGGGTGAGCTTGGTGTCCCGATACAGCTTGATGGCCAGCTCCGGGTGGGAGAGGGCGATCTCCTGCACCACGTTGGCCGCGGCGCTGCCCTCATAGCCGTCCTTGCGCATAAACTTCAGCCGGGCGGGGGTGTTGAAAAAGAGATTCCGGACCAGCATGGTGGTCCCCACCGGGCAGCCCGCCTCCTCCCGGGAGAGCTCCTGGCCCGCCTCGATGTGCAGGTGGATGCCGAAGGGGGCGTCCTCTGTCCGGGTGATGAGGTCTACTTTAGAGACCGCCGCGATGGCAGCCAGCGCCTCGCCCCGGAAGCCCAACGTTCCGATGGCTGTCAGGTCATCCTCCGAGTTGATCTTAGAGGTGGCGTGCCGCAGGAAAGCGGTGGCCGCCTGGTCCTCCGGGATGCCGCAGCCGTCGTCCGTGACCCGGATGGTGTCCATGCCGCCCCGGACCAGCTCTACGATGATGTTCTTGGCGCCCGCATCGATGGAGTTCTCCATCAGTTCCTTTACCAC
>CANQII010000312.1 GCA_947623875.1 uncultured Oscillospiraceae bacterium | reverse complement strand
AACGTCCCCATCGAGCCGGACGGCTCCATGGAGATCGCCCGGCGGAGCAGGGGAACCCCCCGGATCGCCAACCGGATGCTGCGGCGGGTGCGGGACTTCGCCCAGGTCACCGCCGGCGGCGTTATCACCAAGAACGTGGCGGACAAGGCCCTTCAGGCCCTGGAGATCGACTCCCTGGGCCTGGACAACCTGGACCGGCGGATGCTGAAGAGCATCATCTTCAACTACGGCGGCGGGCCGGTGGGCCTGGATACCTTAGCTGCCACCATCAACGAGGAGTCCGTGACCCTGGAGGATGTGTACGAACCCTATCTCATGCAGTTGGGCTTCCTCACCCGCACCCCAAGAGGGCGGTGCGTCACGGCAAAAGCCTATCATCATTTGGGAATTCCCATTCCGAATCAATTCGGCGGAACAGACGGCGGTATCCAGATGTCCATCGAGGACATGTAAAAATAGTTTCAGGATTCATTTCTTTCTGAAATTTCTATCCAGATCTGATGTACGCTTTAGAGAAATTCTGGGATTTTTCAAAAAACTTGCATAAAACCGATTGACACACGCACCCATATGTGGTAAGACTACAGAGGTTGTTGAGAAGAATGTTATATGCATTTGAGGGCTATTCTGACGAAGAACTCTGTGCATTATCGCAGCAAGGGCAGACATCAGCTGAAGAAGAATTGGTGAAGAGATATCAACGCTCTGTTCGCATGATCTCCCGCCCTTATTTTCTGGCCGGAGGAGACAATGAGGATCTGATCCAGGAGGCCATGTTCGGTCTTTTGAAAGCGATCCGCGAGTTTGACGCATCTCGGAATGTCTCTTTCAGTGCCTTTGCCGAAGTATGTATCCGCAATCGTATCCGCTCTGCCATTACCAGCGCCACCAGGGACAAGCACGCCCCGCTCAACGACAGCGTGCCCCTGGACAGTTCTCTCCCGCTATGCACCGATGACCCGGAGGACGGGTTCATCAACAGGGAGGCTGAGGCAGAGCGTCTGGACCGACTGAAAAACCTGCTATCGCCCTTGGAACGGGATATACTGGAGCTGTTCCTCCGTGGGCTGTCCTATCGTGAGATCGGAGTTCAGGTAAGGCGTCCGGTCAAATCGGTGGACAATGCAGTCCAGCGTATCCGGCGGAAAGTTGCCGGCACTTTAGGCGATTACAGCGAAAGCTGACGCAATATAATCTAGTCCCAGCAGGTTGCTTCCCGGTTCTGGGCACAAAGAAGAGGGTATATCCATGTACGAAGACAAGACCTTAGTTTGCAAAGAGTGTGGCAAGGAGTTCGTGTTCACCGCCGGTGAGCAGGAGTTCTACGCGGAGCGCGGCTTCCAGAACGAGCCCCAGCGCTGCAAAGCATGCCGTGACGCACGCAAGGCTGCTTCCCGCGGCCCCCGCGAGTACTTCACCGCTGTCTGCGCCTCTTGCGGAGGCGAAGCCCGCGTTCCTTTTGAGCCGAAGTCCGATCGCCCCGTCTACTGCAGCGAGTGCTTCGCGAAGATGCGTGCACAGGGCTAATATCGCTCAACAATCTCTCTGAACCTGCCAAAAAGGGCCGCGCCGGGCGCGGCCCTTTTTTGTTTTCCCCCGTCTTGTATCTCATACCGGGCTGTGATATACTCTGCCAGACAATCGAAGGAGGGATCCCCCTTGCAGAAGACAATCTACGAGAGCCCGTTATCATCCCGGTACGCCAGCGATGAGATGCAGTACATCTTCTCCCCGGACAAAAAGTTCTCCACCTGGCGCCGCCTGTGGATCGCCCTGGCCAGGGCAGAGATGGAACTGGGCCTGCCAGTCTCCCAGGAGCAGATCGATGAGATGGAGGCCCACATCACCGACATCGACTACGAAATGGCCGCCCAGAAGGAGCGGGAGCTCCGCCATGACGTGATGGCCCACATCCACACCTTCGGCGCTCTCTGCCCGAAGGCCATGCCCATCATCCACCTGGGCGCCACCAGCTGCTACGTAGGAGACAACACCGATGTAATCCTCATGCGGGAGGGCCTGCAGCTGGTGCGGGACAAGCTGGTGCGGGTTCTGGCCGCGCTGGCCTCCTTCGCAGACAAATACAAGGCGCTTCCCACCCTGGGCTTTACTCACTTCCAGGCGGCGCAGCTGGTTACCGTAGGTAAGCGGGCCACCCTCTGGATGAATGAGCTGCTGATGGACCTGGATGAGGTGGAGTACCGCATTAACAGTCTGAAGCTGCTGGGCTGCAAGGGCACCACCGGCACCCAGGCGTCCTTCCTGGAGCTCTTTGCCGGGGATCATGAGAAGTGCCGGGAACTGGACCGGAAGATCGCCCGGGAGATGGGTTTCCAGGAGACTGTCCCCGTGTCCGGCCAGACCTATTCCCGGAAAGTGGACGCCGCCGTTCTGGCCACCCTCTCCGGCATCGCTCAGTCTGCCAGCAAGTTTGCTACAGACCTCCGTCTGCTCTGCCACCTGAAAGAGGTAGAGGAGCCCTTTGAGCGCCACCAGATTGGCTCTTCCGCCATGCCGTACAAGCGCAACCCCATGCGCTGCGAGCGGATCTGCTCTCTGGCCCGCTATGTGATGGTGGATGTGAACAACGCCTCTATTACCGCCGCCACCCAGTGGTTTGAGCGCACCCTGGATGACTCTGCCAACAAACGGCTCTCTGTCCCCGAGGCATTTTTGGCGGTAGACGCCATCCTGAACATCTACCTCAACGTGGTCTCCGGACTGGTGGTCCACGAACAGGTGATCCACCGCCACATCATGGAGGAGCTGCCCTTCATGGCCAGCGAGAACATCATGATGGATGCGGTAAAGCGGGGCGGCAACCGGCAGGAGCTCCACGAGCGGATTCGGGTGCTCTCCCAGGAGGCCGGCCGCAACGTGAAGGATTTGGGTCTTGCCAACAACCTGCTGGAACTCATCGCCACCGACCCGGCCTTTGGCCTCAACATGGAGGACCTCTCCGCCCACATGGATCCCGCCCTCTACATCGGCCGCTGCCCGCAGCAGGTGGAGGAGTTCCTCCGGGATGATGTCCAGCCGGTGCTGGATGCCCATGCCGAGGCACTGCAGGGAAAGGCCGTTGAGTTGAAGGTGTAAGGGAACCAAGAAGGGGAGAGGCCTCTCTTCTCCGCAGCATAGCCATTTCCGGGCGCAGCCTGTATCCGAGCAGGCTGCTCTCGCTTTTCATTGTCTCCATCGAATCTCTCATTCCAACCCGCTTGATGTAGACCTGGATACATTACATTACCCTGAAAACCACAGAAATAATGGAACTTGGGCACCCACTTACGGGAGTAACAAAGTCAGAGTCCTTGCTCGCGTTCCCAGCGTTCTACATCTCTAGTTCTTTTAGATCCTCCCTAACCAACGAGCCCATAGTAATATTGCCGTACTATCCCACCGCAATCTAAATTGCTTGCTCGCTGCAATAGCACTGAGCCATTCCAAGATGACAGTCGATTGGCTGCCCAAGACATGATGAAAACTGAATTCGGCCAAGACCTGATCTGAGATCAGATTCTCTTTCTACAATGCGAAGAAATCCAGGATTTTGTGCTTGCATTAGGAAATTGAATGTGATATACTCTTTTCTATTAACAATATCGTTTTGCTTTGGGGACGACACAACATTCTAGATTACCAAAGAACTTGGGTAAGAATGGCAGTTGAGTACCTTGTGAGGGAGCACCTCGTTGTATAACAACTGATCAAGGTATGATTCCCTGTGGAGCACTCATCAAAGCGGGAAAAGCAAAGAAACTCAGCAGCAACCCCTATGTGGTGCAGCTGTTGTACGACACTCCGGGGAAGACCCGGATACTGTCTGTTCTGCAAGAAGCCGATTGAAGCGCATCACCACATTGTTCCCCGGAGCAAGAATGGCAGCAATACGATC
>CANQII010000311.1 GCA_947623875.1 uncultured Oscillospiraceae bacterium | reverse complement strand
CACATCGCCATCGGCAACGGCACCGCCAGCCGGGAGACCGAGCAGATGACCGTGGAGATGCTCCACCGTCTGGGCGGCGGCGTGAGCTACGCCATCGTCTCCGAGGCCGGCGCCTCTGTGTACTCCGCCTCCAAGTTGGCGGCAGAGGAGTTCCCGGAGTACGATGTAAACCTGCGCTCTGCCGTGTCTATCGCGAGACGGCTGCAGGATCCGCTGGCGGAGCTGGTGAAGATCGACCCCAAGGCCATCGGCGTGGGCCAGTATCAGCACGACATGCCCCAGGCCCGCCTGGGCGAGGCCCTGGACGGGGTGGTGGAGGACTGCGTGAACGCCGTGGGCGTGGACGTGAACACCGCATCGGCGCCGCTGCTCACCCGGGTGGCCGGGCTCAACGGCACCACCGCCAAGAATATCGTGAAATTCCGGGAGGAGAACGGCCCGTTCAGCTCCCGTAAGCAGCTTCTGAAGGTGCCAAAACTGGGTCCCAAGGCCTTTGAGCAGTGCGCCGGCTTCCTCCGGGTGCCGGAGAGCAACTCCCCGCTGGACAACACCGCCGTCCACCCGGAGAGCTACCCCGCCGCCGAGAAGCTGATCTCTCTGGCCGGCCACACCCCGGCAGATGTGAAGGCGGGGCGGATGGGAGACCTCCGCAAGTTCGTGGAGCGCTACGGCCAGGAGAAGGCGGCGGCGGACTGCGGTGTGGGCGTGCCCACGCTGCTGGACGTCTGCGATGAGCTCATGAAGCCCGGCCGGGACCCCAGAGATGAGCTGCCGGCTCCGGTGCTGCGGACCGATGTCATGGAGATGAAGGACCTGAAGCCCGGCATGGAGCTGAAGGGCACGGTGCGCAACGTTATCGACTTCGGCGCCTTCGTGGACATCGGCGTCCACCAGGACGGCCTGGTCCATGTGAGCCAGATCACCAACAAGTTTATCAAGCACCCCTCTGAGGTGCTCTCCGTAGGGGATATCGTCACTGTCTGGGTGCTGGAAGTGGATGAGAAGCGCAACCGCATCTCCCTCACCATGCGCAAGGACAAGCTGGACGCCAACGGCATGCCCAAGAAAGAGGAGTCCCGGGGCAGCAGAAAGCCGGCAGGGAAGAGCGCCGGCACCCGCCGCTGATTCTGGGATACTATGGCGGGTAAGCTGATCCTGGTGCCCACCCCCATCGGCAACCTGGGGGACATCTCCCCCCGGGCGGCGGAGAACCTGTCCTCTGCGGACTTCATCGCCGCAGAGGACACCCGGGTCTCCGGAAAGCTGCTGAACCACCTGGGGATCCGCAAGCCCATGGTGATCTACCATCGCCACAACGCAGACACCGCCGGCCCGGCCATCCTCCGCAGGCTGGAGGCGGGGGAGACCTGTGCTCTTGTGACGGACGCCGGCACCCCTGCCATCTCCGATCCCGGGGAGGACCTGGTGGCCCTCTGCGCCGCCGCCGGCATTCTGGTGGAGTCCATTCCGGGTCCATGTGCCCTCACTGTGGCCCTCTCCGTGTCCGGCCTTCCCACCGCCCGCTTTGTGTTTGAGGGATTTCTCCCCACCAATAAGAAAAACCGCCGGAGCCGGCTTGCGGCTCTGGCGGCGGAGGAGCGCACCATCGTGCTCTATGAGGCCCCCCATAAGCTTCAGGACACCCTGGAGGACCTTCGGGAGACCCTGGGGGCAGACCGGCGGATCGCGGTGTGCCGGGAACTGTCCAAACTCCACGAAGAGGTGTGGAGAGGTACCCTGGGGGAGGCGTGTAGCCAATGGCCGGAGCCCCGGGGAGAGTATGTGCTGGTATTGGACGGCAAGGAGCCGGAAGCTGTGGAACCGGACGAAGACGGTGCCATGGAGCGGCTCCGGCAGCTGCGGGAGGAGGGCCACTCCCTGAAAGAGGCCGCCGCTATGGCGGCAGAGCAGTTTGGACTGCGGAAAAGAGACCTGTACCAGAGGGCACTGGAAGAAGTGAAATAAAATTTCACTTTGGCCGGTTAGCTGAAGGTAATTCGAGGAGATTACGAAGCGTATAAAATAGGGAGTTCATACCAGTCCGTAACATACGTTTCATAATCACTGGACTTTGTATTATGAAAAATGTTAAAAAGCGCCGCCGGTACTCTGGACACCGGCGGCGCTTCATTCAGATGGCGGGCCCCCATGCGGGGATGGGGGACGGTTCCGATCAGGCCGCCTTGTGGGCGGCGCTGAGACTTAGGATTGCGCAATGGCGGCACGGCAGGCTGCGCAGATATTCTTGCCGTGGAAGTTGATTACATCGTCCGCGTTGCCGCAGAAGATGCAGGCGGGGAGATACTTGGTGAGCACGATGTTGGCACCATCGACGTAGATCTCCAGGGGATCCCGCTCGGCGATGTCAAGGGTCCGGCGCAACTCGATGGGGAGTACGATCCGGCCCAGTTCGTCCACCTTCCGCACGATACCGGTTGCTTTCATGTTTCCTTCTCCTTCCTTGTCCAGTCATGCCATCATTTTCAAGGACAGCCCCATTATAACACCTGGTATAGGGATGTCAAGCGGGATTTTGGGCTTTTAGGGCCAAATTCCAAAAAAATGTCGGAAATGATAGGTTTTATTTACAATCTGTTGGATTTTCCCCCAGATCAGACCCATATATTCCCCGAAAATAGCAGCCATCCCAATTAATAATGCCCAATATTTCTCATAAGATGGATGAAATTGTAAGGCGTGCGGTACCAAAAATGGAAGATCCGGCAGGTTTTTTGGCGATTTTTGAAAATGCAGCTGGTCTGAAGAGCCGTATTTTGCAAACCTCCCTAGTGCTGGTTCTCCCTGGACAGGCATTCTTGTCCCCATGCCTGCATACAGTGGACAAAACGTCAAATGGGAGGCATGCCCTGTGGCCATGAGTGTGATCTGGATCGGGATGGTAGGACTGGCAATCCTCTGCGGCCTGGGGACGGGCAGGGGACCGGATGTGGCAAAGGCCGCTCTGGACGGCGCCTCTGCCGGGGTGGAGCTCACCCTCAGCCTCATGGGGGTGATGTGCCTCTGGACCGGGGTGATGGAGGTGATGCGGCGCAGCGGCATTGCCGAGGGCCTCTCCAGACTGCTGCGGCCGCTGCTCCGCCGATTGTACCCAGACTACGCAGATAACGGGCCGGTGATGGATGCAGTGAGCGCCAACTTCTCCGCCAACCTTCTGGGGCTGGGAAATGCCTCCACGCCTCTGGGCCTGGAGGCGGCCCGGCGGATGGCGGAGGGGACAGACGGCACCGCCACAGACGGGCTCTGTATGCTTGTGGTGACCAACACCGCCTCCATTCAGCTGATTCCCGCCACGGTGGCCGGCATCCGGTCCGCCGCCGGCTGCGCCTCTCCCTTCGACATTCTCCCCGCCGTGTGGGTGGCGTCCTTGATCTCAGTGACCGTGGGGATTACGGCGGCCAAGTGCATGGCCCGCTTCTGGAGGTGATCTATGGATCTCATTCTCACCATGCTGGTGCCCTTTCTCATGCTGGGTACCGCCCTCTGGGGCGCCGCTCAGAAGGTGGACATCTGGTCTGCCCTCACAGACGGGGCTCTGTCCGGGATGCAGTCCGCCTTCCGCATCCTGCCGCCCCTAGTGGGCCTTCTCACCGCCGTGTACATGCTCCGGGCTTCCGGGGCCATGGAACTTCTGGGGTCTCTTCTGGCGCCGGTGCTCACCGTATTGGGGATCCCGCCGGAGACGGCGCCGCTGCTGGTAGTGCGGCCCATCTCCGGCTCTGCCGCCCTGGGGGTGGGGGCGGATATCATCAGCGCCTACGGGCCGGACTCCCTGGTGGGGCGCACCGCAGCGGTGATGCTGGGCTCCACCGAGACCACCTTCTACACCGTGGCGGTGTACTTTGGGTCTGCTGGGATCCGCCGCAGCCGGTATGCGGTGCCGGC
>CANQII010000310.1 GCA_947623875.1 uncultured Oscillospiraceae bacterium | reverse complement strand
TCCCAGAGGACAGACCAGTTGCCCGCGGTGAAGATGGAGCCCAGCGCCCGGAAGGTCTCCCCGATGGAGCTTGTGATATCAAAGAGGTTCAGCACGCAGACCAGCAGAAACGTGCGGCCCACGGTGAAGATCTTGTACGGCAGATTGGCGTTGTCCAGGCCCGGGAAGCGGGCGTGGAACTTGGCGTACAGGGGCTCCAGCTCCTCGGAGAGCATCAGCACAATCCAGTTGGCGAGACCCCAGACGATGAAGTTCCAGCTGGCACCGTGCCAGATGCCGGTGGCCAGCCATACTGTAAAGGAGCAGAGGTACACCGGGATCCGCTTCCCGACCCGATCGCCGAAGCGGGCCCGGGAGGCCTTGGTGATCTTCAGCATCCACTTGCTGGTGGACACAGGGTAGAAGAGGTAGTCCCGGAACCAGGAACACATGGTGATGTGCCAGCGGCGCCAGTACTCCTTCAGCGATTTGGAGAAATAGGGGCGGTTGAAGTTCTCCGCCATGGGGATGCCCAAGGCCTCGGCGATACCGATGGTGATGTCGATGCCGCCGGTGAAGTCCGCATAGAGCTCCACGGTGTAGAGCACCATGCCGAAGAGGATGTACGCCCCGGAGTAGGCTGTGGTATCCCCGATGATGGTGGTCACCGCGGTGAGCACCCGGTCTGCCACCACCATCTTCTTAAAGTAGCCCCAGAGCATGCGCTGCAGGCCTCTGGTGACAGTATGAGCGTCAAAGGGATGCTCTCCCAGAAGGCCTGGGGCCAGATCCCCGTACCGGCCGATGGGGCCCTGGACCAGCTGCGGGAAGAAGGAGAGGAAGAGGGCGAAATGGAAGGGGTTCTTCTCCGCCGGAACCGTCTCCCGGTACACGTCGATGAGATACCCGATGGCCATGAAGGTGTAGAAGGAGATACCCATGGGCAGGGCGAGATTCACCCAGGTGAGCTCCATGGTGCCCCCGAAGGTGTGAATGATGCCGTTCAGGTTGGCGATCACAAAGCCGGTGTACTTCACTATCCCCAGCACCGCCAGGTTCAGCAGCAGACAACCGGCCAGCCAGCGCCGGCGGATCTTCTTCTGCCCCTCCCGATAGGTCTTCTTCTCCTCCCGGGACAGGTCCTCTTTGTGTTCTTTCAGGTAAGCCTTCTGCCGCTGGATATTCTCTGCAATGCGCTTCCCCGCGTACCACGTTGTGAGGGTGGTACAGAGGATGTACGCCAGGTAGTCCGGGCCGGCAAAACAGTAGAAGACATAGCTGCCCAGAAGCAGCAGCATCCACTGAAACCGCCGGGGGATGTTGTAGTACAGCAGAAAAAGGATCAGCAGAAAGCCGATAAAGGCGTATGACGTAAAGAGCATGCGGGCAACCCTTCCATGCCAGTATTCTCTGGTTGATTACTCCTCGTCCTGGAGCCGCTGAATCAGGGCATACAGCGCCTGGGCGGAGTTGAAGTTCTCCGGCTTGATGTCCCGGGCGGTGATTGTGACATCGAAGGTCTCGCCGATCTCCGCGATCAGGCTGGCGATGTCCATGGAGTCCAGGACGGCCTCATCGATGAGGTGCTCCTGGGTGGTGAAGTCGATATCAGGATGGCGGTCGTTGAGAATGCTCAGCAGTTCTTCCATGGGAATGTTCCTCCTTATATATGTGGGGCTCATGCCCCTTCGTATTGCTTTTTCAGCGCCACCCGGTCTATTTTGCCGTTGGCGGTAAAGGGCAGCATGTCCAGCTGCACCGTCTTGCCCGGCAGCATGTACCGGGGCAGTTTGGTCTTCAGCTGCACCGTGATCTCCGCCGGGGTGAGATCCCCGTTGTAGAAGAGCACGATCTTCTTGCGGTTGGTGTCGTAGATACAGGCGGCCATGCGGACATCGGGAAGCATGTTGGCGCTTACCTCGATCTCCCCCAGTTCAATCCGGTGGCCCATGTGCTTGATCTGGTAGTCCTTCCGGGAGACGAACACCAGGTCCCCATCTGCATTGTACTTGCCGATGTCCCCGGTCTTGTAGATCAGCTCCGGATAGGCGCTCTGCAGGGGGTTCTGGACATAGGCCTGGCTGGTGCGCTCGGGATCATTGTAATACCCCAGTGTGACGGCGGTACCCCGGATGCAGATCTCTCCCTCTTCTCCGGGACCGGCCAGCTGTCCCTCTGTATTCAGCAGCATCACTTCCCGGTTGGGGAACGGCTTGCCGATGGGGATGGGCTCTCCGTCTGCCAGTTCCCGGTCTACCCGGTAGAAGCAACACATGCCAGTGCCCTCGGTGGGACCATAGAGGTTGGTGAAGGCCGCATTGGGCAGGGCCTCTCTCCAGCGGCGGAACTGCTTCATGGGGAAGACCTCGCTGCCGAAAGCCACGGTGTGCAGGTACTCCGGCTTCACTACGCTGAAGGTGTCGAAGGCGGAGATCATGGTGAGGGCGGACACCACCCAGCAGATGGTGTTGATCTTGTGTTGATTCAGGTACTCCACCAGATTCACCGGCAGGGAGAACAGCTCCTTGGGAATGAGATAGGTAGTAGCGCCATATTTTAAGGTGGGATAGAGCTCTTTCAGACAGGCATCAAAGTAGAGGGGCGTCTGGCTGCCGAACACGGTGTTCTCATTGAAACCCAGTGCCTCAGACAGCTGCTCCACATAGTCCAGCACGGAGCGGTGGCAGGCGGCCACACCCTTGGGAATGCCGGTGGAGCCGGAGGTGAAGACGATGTAGATGGGGTCCGTGTCGATGGCGTGGCGGTAGATGTCCTCCAACAGTGGTTCGTCTACCGGGGTGTCTGCGATATCGCTATAGAGGACCGCCTTGCCGTCTCCCAGTTGGAAGGATTTCGCCACTTCGATGGTGTGGTCGTCGCAGATAACGAGGGGAGAGTGGACATTGTCCAGGATCAGCTGTATCCGGGCGCTGGGCATCTCCTCGTCGATGGGCACATAGCAGCAGCCAGCGGTGATCACGCCAAAGAACGCCGCCACTTCTGCTGGGGACTTGCGCATAAACACCACCACGGGGCGTTTCCGAATCCCGGCACCGGCGATGTAGCTGCCTACGCCGTTGCGCTTCCGGTCCAGCTCCGCAAAGGTGAGGGAGTCTGTGCCGTTGGAGAATGCGATCTTGTCCGGCTTCTTCTTTACCACAGTACGGAGATCGTTGAGCACATTGTGCTGCACAAAAATACCTCCTCGGTATGGGCGCAGAGGCTTCCGTCAAGGGACAATTCCCCATAATCCGCCCATTTTCAGTGCAATGGGGGATTATATCGCATTGCACCCCCAATTTCAACGGCTTTTCCGGGAGATATTGCGGGCAGTCTTCACAAAACGGGCCCATTTTCCCGCCAATTTCTTGCCTTTTCCTTGGCAGATCGGGTAAAAACGGGAATATTCCTCGCATACCTTTTCCATGAATCATGGGAATATGACAGCAAAATTACCGGGATCCTCCGCCGCAAGGATTATCCTCCCGAGCATGTATCGAAATCTGCCATTTTCCTGCAAAGAAGCTGTATCTCCCCCCTTCTCGACACACCACTTCCCCGGCCAGAAGGAATGCCGCCCCCGTGGGACGGCATTTCCTCTCTCCAGATCAATTTGCTTACAAAAGGGCGGGGCCATGCGGCCCCGCCCTTCAGATGGTTGTTGCTTATTCTTCGGTCTCCGGTTCGAGATCCTTGAGGCGGTACCGGGTGAGCACAGTTGCCAGCTCAGCGCGGGTAGCCTTGCCGTCCGGATCAAAGAGGTTGTCTTCCTTGCCGGACATCACCTTGTCCTTGTAGCACCAGGCAACGCCTTCATAGGCCCAATCATCTACCTTGTCCAGATCGGTGAAGGGCAGGCGGAACATCCACTCTCCGGTAAGGCCGCCGTCTCCATACTTCTTCTCGTATGAATAGAGCATGGTGGCCATCTGCTCCCGGGT
>CANQII010000309.1 GCA_947623875.1 uncultured Oscillospiraceae bacterium | reverse complement strand
GGAGTAGGCCGCCAGAATGGAGAAGAGAAAGCCCACGATCATCATAGGCCAGGGGAGCGGTACGTTCTGAAAGATGCCGAGGCACCCCCGCAGGGACACCTTATCTGCAGTATAAGCCTTGTCTGCAGCCGGCTTTGCGTTCTTTTTCATGCCCCAAACACCTCCTGATAGGATTGTTCCTCTACAAGGTTGCGGTACACCGGGCAGCTCTGCATCAGCGCTTTATGGCTGCCGGCGCCTGCCATTTCACCCAGATTCACCACTACAATGTGGTCTGCCTGGGCGATAAAGTTCAGCTCGTGAGAGACGATGAGAACGGTCTTCCCCTGGAATCCCTGGAGGATGACCCGACTGATGGCATTGGCGGTCTCCGGGTCCAGAGCGCTGGTGGGCTCATCGAAGATGTAGATGTCCGAATCCCGGAGAATGGCCCGGGCGATGACGATCCGCTGCCGCTGGCCACCGGAGAGGGAGCCGCCCCAGTTGGCGAGAACGGTGTCCAGACCTTTGGGCAGAGACTGTACAAAGGGGGTGAGATCCACTTCTGCGATCACCCGATGGAGCTCTTCATCGGAGACCGGCCGGTCCACGCTGTAGCAGAGGGCATCCCGAAGCGTGCCGCTGAAGACGCCGGCATCCTGTACCACGTAGGAGATCTTCTTCCGCCAGGCCTCCAGGTTCAGCGTGCTGATATCCGTGCCGCCTACAGTGATCTTCCCTTCAGTGGGGGCATACAGCCGCTCCAGCAGCTTGATGAGAGTGGTCTTGCCGCTGCCGGAGGGACCCACCAGAGCGGTAACCTTGCCCTGGGGAATGGTGAAGCTCACGTTGGAGAGAACCGGTGCGCTGGCAGTGGGATAGGAGAAGGAGATGCCTTCTGCGGTGAGATCCCCATCGGGTACCTGGGTGGATCCCTTGTCCTGTTTCCCGTGGGGCTCCACAGAGGACTCCAGCAGGCCCGCCAGACGGGTGGCCCGGCCGGAGAAGTCCTTCACGAAGGTCCACACCGTGGAGATCACCACCATGGTGACATTAATAGTGGTGATGTACATGGAGAAGGCGAGAAAGTCTGTGAGGGCCACCTCGCCGGCTTTCAGGAGATGACAGCCCCAGAGGACCGCAAGCACCGTGGAGGCCACGGTGGACAGCGTCTGATACACCGCAATTACAGCGCCCACCTTCACGTTGTATGTGATCATCACTTGATAGAGCCAGCCGGTGGCTCGGATGCCGTTTTCGTCCTCTTTCTCCTCGGTGGCGAAGTTCTTGATCATGGGGAGGTTGCGGATCCGCTCTGCCAGGTAGCCGGTGAGGTCGCCCATGCTGCAGGTGTATTGGGCGCCAACTTTCTGCTGCCAGCGGCCCATAACAAAGAAGTACAGGATGTGCAGGGGGATCAGAATCCAGAGGATGGTGAGCAGCCTGGGAGAGACGGTGAGAAGCTGGATCACACAGGAGAGCAGCAGCACTGCATAGGTGGGGATGGAGACGAACAGCTGCACCAGGCCAGCTCCCATGGTCTGGGCGTCTACGGTGATCATGCTGAGACGGCTGGCGGGGTCGTTGGCATCGTAGTAGTCCATGCCGGCGTGGATCATCCGCTCCCAGACGGATTTCCGGGCGGCCAGGGTGGACTTGCTCTCGGCAAAGACCCGAACGATGTAGGAGATCAGGCCTAGAATCAGGGTGATCAGCAGGGTCTGGGCCACGCCCCACAATTTGCTTGTGGAGAAATCGCCGTCAAAGAGGTTTGCGGTGGCATCCGGTACGGTGGAGGTGATGACGCTCTGCACGCACCCCACCACGAGAGCCAGGATGATGAGACCCCAGCTGAATTTCACATGTTTGCAGACGAAGAAAAAGTCGTTCCGCTTTTTCTTTTTCGCCTTTGTCTGGTTTGAACTGGCCGATTTTGCTTTGCTCATGCGCGTATCCTTCTTCTCTTCAGTATTTTCAGAACAGGAAATGCGGGGGAATGGCGAGGGTGCGGAAAGAGCTGCGAGGAGAGTGTCAGGGGATGTTGTCCTCCGGTACGTCCAGGACTTCTACATGGGGCTGGCTCTCGCGACAGGCCGGCCATCCTGGATCTCCGGTCCGGATGAATTGGGCCCAGGCGTCCAGCATCCGCTGGGAGAGAGTGTAATCTGCTGAGGTGAGGGGCCGCCAGCAGCGGTCCAGGGTGCCAAACATGTACCAGAGCTCGGCGGAGTGGAAGGCGCCCATATCGTCTCCTGGGAGGTGCCGGCGGAAGTAGTACAAGTAGGTGCTGGGGTTGTCCTTTTGCATGGTGCAGAAGGCGATGTTGCTCTGGTGCAGGGGATTGTCTGCAGGGGCGGCACTTCCAGCGGCCAGATCATTTTCGTTGCTGCCAATGAGGTAGGCGATGGGGAGAATGCTGCCGTGTTCCAGAGCCTCATCGCAGGTCTCCAGCAGGCTGTATCCGTCTACCTGGGGACAGAAGGGCAGGATGCAGCCGGCCTTTGCCGCCACGGACTGCCAGAGGGGCATCGTGAGAAGCAGCAGTTCCTGGGGCGTTTTGACATAGAGATCCTCCAGCGTGAGGCCCATCTCGCCCATGGCAGCTGCTACGGCGCTCCCCAACTGGCCTTGGTGCAGGGTGTTTACAGGCAAAGGACTGCGGTAACCGCCGCCGCTCTGGATCACGGCTCCCTGGAGCTTTCCCTGCAGCAGGGGGGAGGAGACCAGCGCCCGCACGCTCATGGCCCCGGCAGACTGGCCCAGAATGGTGATCTTCTCCGGATCCCCGCCGAAGGCCTGGATGTGCTCCCGCACCCAGTCTATGGCGGCGATCTGGTCCAGCAGGCCGTAGTTGCCGCTGTGACCGTCCCGGGCGGTGAGTTCCGGATGGGCGAAGTATCCCAGCAGACCCAGCCGGTATCCCGCTGACACCAGAATCACGCCCCGCTGGGCATAGGCGGCGCCGTCGAACTCCATCTCGGAGCAGTACCCGCCCACAAAGGCGCCGCCGTGGAACCAGACGGCTACAGGACAGGGCTCGGTTGGTGCCTTGGGGGTCCAGATATTCAGGTAGAGGCAGTCCTCGCTCTGTGCCGGGGTGTAGGCAGGGTCATGGTAGAACTCCTTGTGGTAGAAGCTGCCCGGTTCCTGGGGCCCTTGGGGCGCCATTGGCGGGAAATGGTCTGCCGCATACACGCCCTCCCAAGGCTCCAGTTTCTCCGGGGCGTGCCAGCGGAGCGGACCCACCGGCGGCTTGGCGTAGGGAACGCCCTTGTACACGAGACAGGTGCCTGTCTCCATACCCTGAATCTTTCCCAGTGCGGTCTGTATCACTGCGGGATCCCTCCTCTATTTCTCAAGCTGGCGCTGCAGGAAGGCCAGCAGGTGTTCGAAGCACTCCTTCGCGCAGGGCTCCGAGGCGAACTTCTGCAGGTAGCCGTGGTTCAGGGTGCCGTGTTCCGGGCCCCGGTAGAAGAACTCGTAGTCTGCGCCGATGGCCGCCAGCTTCTCTGCCAGGTCCTGAGCGGAGTCCAAAAACCAGATCTCCTGGTTGCTGCTGTTGATGAAAGCGGGGAAATACCGGTCCTGAATCCACGGGACGGGGTTCAAAACGGCCTCGATGTCCGGATTTTTGAGGTCGTCCGAGCCGATCCAGCAGCCCAGCATGGCGTCCATGGCATCCACGAAGTGCCGCGTGGAGAGGGCGGCCTCGTCGATGATGAGTCCCTTGATCTGCTCCGGACGAATGGAGGGGGTGAAGCCCAGACGCCTGGCGTAGTCCGGGTTACAGAGGGCCGCGCCGTAGATCTCCGTGAGATCTGCTCCGGCACTGCCGCCGCCCAGGAAGATCCGCTCCATGTCCAATCCCAGTTCCGCCTGGTGGGCGGTGAGGTAGGAGAGCATCTCGTCCACCTGATGGATCTGCACCGGGAAGCGGTATTCCGGGGCCAG
>CANQII010000308.1 GCA_947623875.1 uncultured Oscillospiraceae bacterium | reverse complement strand
CCAGTCCCTCGCCGCTCCGGGCAGAGAGCACCACTTTAGGCAGATCTCCAAATTCCGCCGGCAGCTCCAGCACCGGGGGCAGGTCCTCCTTGTTGCACACCAGCACCACAGGCGCCAGCTTCCTGGCCTCCCGGATCAGGTCTCCGTCCTCTTCTGCAAAGGGGGATGCCCCGTCCAGCACCACCAGGATCAGCTCCGCGCCCTCCATGGCGGCACGGCTGCGGGCCACGCCCAGCCGCTCCACCGGGTCCTCCGTCTCCCGGAGGCCGGCGGTGTCGATAAGCCTGAGGGTGATCTCTCCCACGGTAAGCCGCTCCTCTACGGTGTCTCTGGTAGTCCCCGGGATCTCCGTTACAATCGCTCTCTCCCGGCCCAGGAGGGCGTTGAAGAGGGTGGATTTCCCGCTGTTGGGCCGCCCCACAATGGCACAGGGCACCCCTTCATTTACCGCCTTTGCCCGCTGATAGGTGGATGCCAAAGCGTCCAGCTCCCGGGACACCTGCTCCAGGGTCTCCGCCATCTCCTGGGCGGTGAAGGGATCGATGTCTTCGTCTGGGTAGTCCAGGACAGCGTAGTAGTGGGCGCAGAGGTCTGTGAGGATATCGTACATCCCCTCCACCTTTCGGGCCAGGGTGCCGCTGAGCTGCCCCGCCGCCTGCCGGACAGCAGCCGGCGTCTCCGCATGGATGAGGTCTGCCACCGCCTCCGCCCGGGTGAGGTCCAGCTTTCCCGCGAGAAAGGCCCGGCGGGTGAACTCCCCCGGCAGCGCCTGCCTCGCCCCGGCGGCAAAGAGGGCCTCCAGTCCCAGGGCCAGGGCCACGGGAGAGCCGTGGCACTGGAGCTCTGCGGTGTCCTCTCCGGTGTAGCTGGCGGGACCCCGGGAGATGGTGGCAAGGCACCGGTCCAGCAGCTGTCCCTTGGTGTCCCGGAGGCTGCCGTATACCAGCGTCTTAGGCTTCCGGTCCCGCATAGGGCCGCCGTAGTCCGGGGTAAAGACCTTGTCCAGGATCTCTGCAGACTGGGGTCCAGACAGCCGCAGGACGCCGATGCCAGACGGCGCCATGGGCGTGGCAATGGCCGCTATGGTGTCCACAGGTCCGTCTCCCCCTTCTCTCAAAATGATAGACAGATATTAGCACCTTTTGGGGGGATTGTCAACGAAAAGCGAGGTAACAGAAACCGCCAGACTGCGGCACGCCCCGTGCCGCAGTCTGGCGGTTGTTCTTTTCCACATTCCGTCTCTCTGCCCTACCCCAGCTTCTGCTTCAGCTGATAGAGCAGATTCAAGGCTTCAATCATACTCAAGGTCTCCACTGGGGTAGCCCGCAGGGTGGCCAGCACTTCCTGTTCTGCCACATCTCCCAGGGACACCTGTACATCTGTCTCTTTTTTAACCCCAGGAGATACCGGCGCCGGCTGTGCCTTGCTCTCCAGCTCTGCCAGGATGGCTCTCGCCCGCTCGATCACCCGGGCAGGCACCCCCGCCAGTTTGGCCACCTCGATGCCGTAGCTCTGGTCTGCTCCCCCGGGGATGATCTTTCGGAGGAAGATCACCCCGTCTGCCCGCTTCTTGGCGGCAATGTGGTAGTTCTTCACCCCTTCTATGGTGTTCTCCGTCTCGGTGAGCTCGTGGTAGTGGGTGGCGAAGAGGGTCTTGGCCCCCAGCCGCTTTTTGTCTGCGCAGTACTCCAGCACCGCCCGGGCGATGGACATGCCGTCGTAGGTGGAGGTACCCCGGCCGATCTCGTCCAGAATCAAGAGAGACCGGGAAGTTGCATTGCGGAGCATCTGGGCCACCTCGGTCATCTCCACCATAAAGGTGGACTGGCCGGCGGAGAGGTCATCGCTGGCGCCGATGCGGGTGAAGACCCGGTCCACCACCCCGATCCGGGCGGATTTCGCGGGCACAAAGGAGCCCATCTGGGCCATGAGGACAATCAGCACCACCTGGCGCATGTAGGTGGACTTGCCCGCCATGTTGGGTCCCGTGATGATAGACAGCCGGTTCTCCCCGCCGTCCATGTGGGTGTCGTTGGGGACAAAGAGGGTGTCCTTCAGGGTCTGCTCCACCACCGGGTGCCGGCCGTCCCGGATGTCTATGACGCCGCTGTCGTCCACGGCGGGGCGGCAGTATCCGTTCTCCGCCGCCACAGAGGCGAAGGAGTTCAGCACGTCCAGAGAGGCCACGCAGCCGGCGGCCTCCTGCACCTCCCGGACTCGGGCGGCAGCGCTGTCCCGGAGGGCGCAGAACAGCTGGTATTCCAGTGCCACGATCCGGCTCTGGGCGGAGAGGATCTCGTGCTCCAGGTCCTTCAGTTCCTGGGTGTAGAAGCGCTCTGCGTTTACCAGGGTCTGCTTGCGGATGAAGTCCTCCGGCACCTGGTCGAAATAGCTCTTGGAGACCTCGATGTAGTATCCGAAGGCCTTGTTGTATCGGACCTTCAGGGTGCGGATGCCGGTGCGCTCCTTCTCCCGGGCCTCCAGCTCCGCCATCATGTCCGCCCCGTGGTCCAGCACATCCCGGAGATGGTCCACCTCTTCGTTGTACCCCTTGCGGATGAAGTCTCCCTCCCGGATGGTCTGGGGCAACCGGTGGTTGTCCTCGTCCTCCCGGATGGCGCTGCGCAGTTGTTGTTCCAGATCTTCCAGGCCCCGGAGCTTGGAGAGAAAGGCAAAGCTTCTGGGAGCCGCGGCGGCGAGAGGTTCCGCCTGATCTGCCAGCTCCGGCAGGATCGCCAGGCCGTTGGCCAAAGTGAGCAGATCCCGGGCGTTGGCGGTGCCGTACACCACCTTGCCGATGAGCCGCTCCAGGTCTGGGACCCCTCGCAGGATGCGGGTGATCTCATCCCGGGTCACGGCATCGCCGAAGAGGGCCGCCACCTGCTCCTGCCGGGTGGCGATGGCGGTGGGACTGCAGAGGGGCTGCTCGATCCAGGTGCGGATCAGCCGGTGGCCCATGGAGGTGCGGGTCTTGTCCAGTACCCAGAGGAGAGAGCCCTTTTTCTCCTTGCTGCGGATGGTCTCGGTGAGTTCCAGGGTCCGCCGGGCGGTGAGGTCCAGCTCCAGGTACTTGCGAAGGCCGCCGCCCTCCAGGTCCAGGTGGCAGAGGTGGCTGAGGTCTGTCTTCTGGGTCTCTTTCAGGTATGCGGTGAGGGCGCCGGCGGCCTGGCAGGCCTTCAATGCCCCCGGCTCCTCCGGCATGACGGCGTCTGCCTCCCAGACCCCGCAGCCGATGAGGGCATCCCGTGCCTTCTCCGGCTCAAAGGGGACATCCCCCTCCTCCTCGCAGAGGCAGCTCAGCCGTTCTTTCAAAAAGCCGGTGAGCTCCAGGGATTCCGCAGCCCCGCTGTTGAGGATGGCCTCACTGGGCGGGCAGGCGGAGAGCCGGTTCATGAGATGGGTGAGCCAGCCCTCTCCCTGGAAGGCGCAGGCGGCAAACTGTCCGGTGGAGATGTCGCACTGGGCCAGGGCGCCGCTCTGGCCGTCCAGCATCACGGCGCAGATGTAGTTGTTGCGGCTCTCATCCAGCATCACGTCATCCATGGCGGTGCCGGGGGTTACAATCCGTATGATGTCCCGCTCCACCAGCCCCTTGGCCAGAGCCGGGTCCTCCATCTGTTCGCAGATGGCCACTTTATAACCGTGGCGGATGAGCTTCGCCAGATAGGTCTGCACCGCATGGTATGGCACGCCGCACATGGGGATGCGCTGGTCCTCCGGCTTACCCCGATCCCGGGTGGTGAGGGTGAGGCCCAGCACCTCTGAACCGGTTTTGGCGTCGTCGTGGAACATCTCATAGAAGTCCCCCAGGCGGAAGAACAGCAGGCAGTCCGGATACTGCTCCTTGATCTTCCAGTACTGTTGCATCATCGGGGTAAGCTCCGCCATGCCCATCCGCTCCTTCTCTGTCTGTGTCTACATAGCGCACCCGCCTGCAGCT
>CANQII010000307.1 GCA_947623875.1 uncultured Oscillospiraceae bacterium | reverse complement strand
TGAAGTCCTACATCAAACAGTGCCGGGAGACCTACGGCATGACGCCCTCCGAGTACCGCCGGGCCATGCGGGGCGAGACGTGAGAGCATGTTGCAAAAGTTCGGAATATGACGAAAAAGGCACCGATCCACGCCGGTATGGCGGAGATTGGTGCCTAGATTTGTTGGGGACAGGATAAGGCTTAGCGCTGCTTCCTTCGAGGTGCTGCAGGAATGGAGAGTTCCTCCCGGTACTTAGCCACCGTGCGGCGGGAGACATTGATGCCTTCCTGGACGAGGTGCTCCCGAAGGGCTTGATCGGAGAGAGGATTATCTGGCTCCTCCTGGGAGATGAGACGGCGGATGGCCTCTTTTGCCTGCTCCGAGGTACATTCCTCGTTGCCGGCGAGGCCTCTGCTGAAAAAGTACTTCAGAGGAAAGACGCCGTACCGGCAGAGAAGGTGCTTGCCCTGTACCGCCCGGGAGATGGTGGACTCGTGGACGGAGAGCATCTCTGCCACTTCTGCCAGGGTGAGAGGCTTGATAGAGCCTGGGCCCTGGCGGAAGAAGGCCTCCTGCCGGGAAACGATGGCCCGGGTACAGTTCAGCAGGGTGTTGTGCCGCATCTCCACCGCCTTGAGAACCCATTTTGCCTGCTGCAGCTTTTCCTCAAGGTATGCCTGTACCTCCGGGTCCTGCTGAGCCTGGAGCTTGAGACAGTATGGACTGATGCGAAGGGAGGGCAGTCTGCTGTTGAGAAGGACGTCAAAGCCTTCTTCTGCCGGGATCACAGTGAGCTCTGGCAGAATGATGCCCACATGTTCTCTGGGGGAGAATGCAGCACCGGGCCGGGGGTCCAGAGCGCGGATCAGCTGAATGGCCTCTTCCACTGCATCTCTTGTGGCGCCGGTCTGGATGGCGATGTGCCGGAGGTGGTTCTGGGCCAGGTCCTCCAGGTGCCGCCGGACGATGGTGAGGGGAAGCCCGGTCTCGCCCTGGCGCAGCAGCTGCAGTTCCAGGCACTCTGCCAGACTGCGGGCGGCTACCCCCGGGGGATCCAGGGACTGGACGACCTGAATTGCCTGCTGGATGCCGGTGAAGCTGATATTGGATTGAACCGCCAGGTCTTCCAAGGGCTCGTCCAGCCTGCCGTCCGGAGAGAGGCTCTGGAGGATCAGCTCCACGGCGGAGGCGATGGCGGGGGAGAGGGGGCGGTAGTCCAGCTGAGCGCGGAGATGGTGGTACAGGGTTTCCGGCTCCAGCCCTTCCGTGCCGGGAAGACGGGATGTGGGATCCTCAGCATCGTCCCGATAATATGAGGCGTTCTGCAGGTCTCCAGTGCAGAGCCACTCCAGCTGCTGCCGGGCGGTGTCCCCGGCCTCCCGGGTGCCGTCTGGGGTGTGCTCTTCTTCCTCCAGTGCTGGATTGGTCTCCAACGCCTCCCGGAGATAGGCCTGCAGCTCCTGGGCGTTCATCTGCAGGATTTTGGCCGCATGGATGGCCTGCGGGGAGAGGGTCTGGCTTTGTCTGATGGTTTGGGACAGATCCATGGGTACTCCCCCTTCCTTGGCGGACTATGCAGCATTGTACCGGGTAGGAGAGGAACTGTCAAGGACGGAGGAATAGACAGATGTTGGATCTTGTGGGGAGAAATCGTAGGCAAGGCGGGCGCAAGTGTGCGGATTTGCTCTACTACCAGGCCTCAAACCTCGATTTCGGCGCACTCTACGGAGCGTTTGTTGCCTTTTGGGCCAGCCTGCGCTAGGATAGGGCCAGGAGGTGGTCCCATGGACAGCCAGAAGACAGGCCAGCTGATCGCTCAGCGCCGTAAAGAACTGGGATGGACCCAGAGGGACTTGGGCGAGCAATTGCATGTATCAGACCGGACGGTCTCCAAATGGGAACGCGCTGCCGGTTTTCCGGATATCTCGCTTCTGGAACCGCTGGCAGATGCCCTGGGGCTCTCGGTGCTGGAACTGCTCAATGGAGAGCGGATGAAACAGGAGGAGATCCCGCCTGCCGAGATGGAGCGGGCTGCCCGCAGTGCGGTGAAGCAGCTGGGAGAGCGGATGCGGCGGGGAATTGCCCAATACCGTGCGGCGGTGCTGGCCCTTTCTGTGCTGCTCATTCTTGTGGTGGGAAGCTATCTGTGGTGGGCGTATGGAGAGTGGCCGGTGAGCCACTATGAGGAGCGGGAGGTATCTGCCGGGGAAGCGGTGAAGGCCGTTCCCTTTTCCCTTATCACAGGAGATGAGTTCAAGCTGGCCTGGGAGATCGCAGAGGACCCGTCCATCCGCGCTATCTCAGAGGATGTGGGATCGGAGAGGAGAGGGCTGCCCAGTGACCATATCGCCCAATATCGGGACCTGCTCCGAATTGACGGGGAGCCAGCCAGTTTCACCGAAGCCCTTGTGACGGCAAACGGCATCATTCTGGACTACAGTGCCGGCTATCGGCGGTGTATCCTGGAGGTCTGTTGGGACGGCACGGTGCGCAAGACCTCTGTCTGCTATTCGGGGGACGGTACGATCGGTACCAAGGGACCAGTGGTGCAGTGTGAGGACAACGAGCACTTCCGGATCGGCAGAATGGTAAACGGAGAACTACGCGGATAAGCCAGAAGAGCAAAGACGGCGCCTGGAGCAGATGCCCAGGCGCTGTTTGTTGGAGAAATGTAGGATTCATCGAGCAGGAAAGTGCACGGCGATCTTCTGCTGCAATGGGGAGGAAGGGTATCGCGAAACGTTCTCCACATCTCGCGAATACCGATATTAAATATCAGAACTTTTCACCGCGTTAAGGCACTTTTAATCTTGCTTCTTGCCTGAAAACTGTCTGTTTCGTGATAATAACGAAATTTGCATCTGTACTGGATTTCCCTCGAAAATACCGAGAAAGTACCGATGCGGTTTCAAAAACGGAAAAGGAGTTTTCGGAATGAACACCACCAGCACCAGCCGGGCAGACGTTGAGTACGATTGCAAGTGCTATCTTGCCCATTTCAGTGTGCTCATCCTCGTGGTGCTGGTATTGCGAGCCCTTCTGGGTCGCCGCGGCGATGCAGAGATGCGGTATGCCCTCTGGGGGATGGTACTGGTGCGGCTGCTGCTGCCGATCCAGCTGTACTCCCTCAATGTATCGCTGGGAATGGCAGGCGTGCTTTTTCCGCCACCGTCAGCTATTGTGGAGTCCAATCCGGCTGAGAACTCTCAGCAGGATACCTGCCCATCTGGTGAGGGGGATTCTCGGGGAGAGGACGCTTCTCCGGGAGAACCGGCGGGCTCTGGTGTCTCTCCGGAGAAGCCTGCGGAAACAGAACTGGAAGGGAATGCGTTGGTCCCTAACTCATCTGCAGGGCTGCATGTGCAGTGGGGTCCTGTGCTGCTGTGGGTGTAGCGGATTGGAACTATCCTGGGCGCTGTCTGGCTGATCGGGGTGCACATCCGGTTCTCTGCCGGTCTGAGAAGGCAGAGAAAGGCGCTGGACTGCCCGAACTGTGCTCTGCCAGTGTATGTGGCGGAAGGAATACCGTCTCCCTGTCTGTATGGGTTCTTTCGGCCGGCGATCTACCTCACCCCGGCGGTGGCGGAGGACCCTGTAGCCCTACGGCATGTGCTGGCCCATGAGACCGCCCATGCCCGTCACTGGGACCACATCTGGGATCTTGCCCGGTGCGCGGTATTGGTGCTGCACTGGTGGAATCCCCTGGTGTGGCTGGCCGTCTCCTGCAGCAGAACGGACGGAGACTTGCCTGCGATGCCGCAGCCCTTCGGCAATTAGGAGAGCAGAACCGCGCCGCCTACGGGAGGACCGTTCTCCAGGTGGCAGCCCGGCCCCAGCCGGTGCTGCAGATCGTGTCCACCATGGGCGGAGGCAAGCGGGAACTGAAAGAGCGGCTTATCCGCATCACCGAGCCGCGAAAGAAAGCTACGGCTTTGTCTTTCGCCGCAGTCCTTTTGGTTGTCTGCCTGGTGGGGTGCTC
>CANQII010000306.1 GCA_947623875.1 uncultured Oscillospiraceae bacterium | reverse complement strand
ATGCTTCCGGTGTGGGGCCGAACATCGGCCGTTCCATTCTATGCCGGTTGGGACTGCGGGGTCTCAATCTAGTACCCGCAGCACAGACAGGGGCTGCAGCGCACCCAGGCGCTGCTTCAGCTCCTCAGGGGTGAGGCTGTCTGCGGTGATGCAGGCGGTCTCGCCGTATTCAATGCCCCGGCGGGCCAGCACTTGGCCACCGCCCAGGGTTTTGCGCAGATCCTCAGGACGTGTCTGGGCCCGGACATACCAACGGGTGGCCATGGGATGGGCAGACACCGCATCCGGGCCGCCCTCCTCCCAGAGCACCGCCTTGCGGTGCTCCTTGTTCCGGGCCAGGTCGATGACATCGGCCACCACAGCGGAGGCGGTGGGCAGCTTGCCGGCGCCCTTGCCGTAGAACATCACATCGCCGATGGCGTCGCCCTTCACGGTGATGCCGTTGAACACGTCCTCCACCCCGGCCAGCGGATTTTCCATATCCACCAGATGGGGGCAGACATACGCAGATACGGTCCCGTCCGGCTGGAGCACCGCCCGGCCCAGCAGCTTGATCTTCCGGCCGCTCTGCTCGGCGTAGTCCATGTCGGTGGGGGTGATATTGCGGATGCCCTCGGTGGGCACCTGGTCCGGGTAGATGTGGCGGCCGAAGGCGATGGACGCCAGAATGCAGATCTTGCGGCAGGCGTCATGGCCGTCCACATCGGCGGAGGGATCCCGCTCGGCGTAACCGTTGGCCTGGGCCTCTTTCAGGGCGTCTGCAAAGGGGGCGCCGGCCCGGGCCATCCGGGTGAGGATATAGTTGGTGGTGCCGTTGAGAATGCCGGTGATCTCCAGAAGATCGTTGGCGGCGAGGCACTGGGTAAGGGGACGGATGATGGGGATGCCGCCGCCCACGCTGGCCTCAAAGAGGTAGCAGACGCCGTGTTCTGCCGCCAGATGGGTGAGCTCGTAGCCGTGGGTGGCCACCAGCTCCTTGTTGGAGGTAACCACGCTCTTCCCCGCTTTCAGGGCCCGGCGGGTGAAGTCCAGGGCCACGCCGGTGCCCCCGATGGTCTCCACCACAATGCCCACCTCCGGATCGTTCTCGATCACGGAGAAGTCCTTTACAAAGCGGTCCTGATAGGGGCTGTCCGGGAACTCCCGCACATCGCAGATATACTTCAGTTGGATCGGCCCGTCTGCCTTGCGGGCGATGCTCTCTTCGTGGCCGCAGAGTACCTCTGCCACGCCGGAGCCTACGGTACCGTAGCCCAGAATTGCCGTTTTTGTCATTGTACGCACCTCTTTCGGCATCAGCCGGCTATAATCTCGCAGCGAATCACCGATGGCATGCAGCGAAGTCCTGCGACCAGGGAATCTGTGCCGACTTCCATGCCGTCCGTCTCGATGTCCACGGTGACCGCTGCGGCGCCGCCGCCGGGAATGGACTGATGGATGGTGAGCACATTCGCACCCCGCTCCGCCAGGAAGTTCAGAACCGCGCTGAGGGAACCGGTCTCATTCCTGAGCAGGATCTGGATGGTGGCGGTGAGCCCCCGGAGGTCCTGGAAGGGACGGATGGCGTCCTTGTACTTATAAAAAGCACTGCGGCTGACTTTGGTTCGCTTGGTTGCGGCGTAGACTGTCTTCTCTTCTCCAGTCTCCAATAGCCGCTTTGCCTCCGCCACCCTAAGGTAGATTTCAGGGAGGGCAGCTGCGTCTACAATATAAAACTTAGACTGTTGATAATCCATCGGTGTAGCCACCTCACGTTCAATTGCCCGTTAGGCGTGGACTATTGTAGCATGGAGGCGGACAATGCGCAACGAAAACCCGCGCCCCTTTTTTCACAAACCTTTTCTAACAACCGGGCGCAATTTCGGCAAATTGAGTGAAAAGAGCGGACACAGCAAGGGTTTCCCCCATGGCGGTCCAGGCGCAAAACGGCCCGGATCTGGGGGATCCGGGCCGTTTTTCCAATCACAATGTCCTTGCCGGACGTACGCCGGGGGCGGTCAGTCCAGGGTGTTGTTGTTTCCCTCGGGGTTGCTGGAGGGCTCCTCTGTGGGCTCTGGAGGCTGCTGGGTAGGTTCGCTGGTGGGTTCGCCATCGTCTCCCTCGCCCGGCTCCTCCCCTTCCTCCGATGTCTCGGCATCCGGGTCTTCTGAGGGTTCCGGCTCCTCCGGGGCGGTGTGCACGGTGCAGTATTTGTCCTCTTCGTTCTCGAAGCTGTCGTAGATGGAGAGGAAGCGGTCCCAGTCTGCCACATAGACGCCGGGCACGATCTCCCGGGGCCGGCTCACCATGGCGATCCGCTTTACAGACTCCGCCGGGCAGTTGGGGCCTGCCAGGTGGTAGGCGGTGCTGCCTTCAATGGGGCTGTCCATACAGACATCGATGGGCACATGGCAGTTGCAGTACTCGGTGGGGGCATCGCCGCTCACCAGCCGGAAGGTCTGCACCCGGTTGCCCCGCATGTCCAGGGCGCAGTTCTCCGTGGCCAGCTTGCCGCAGTCCACGCAGACCTGCACGTCCTTCAGGTTGCCGGGGGTGCTGAAGTGGGAGTTGGTGAGGCCCTCGTGGAGAATGGACATCACCTTCTGCCACATCACGGTGGCGGGGGCGGCGCCGGAGTAGATGATCTCCTCGGAGTTGTCATAGCCCACCCAGCAGGCGCCGGTGTAGTAGTTGGTGTAGCCGCAGAACCACAGGTCCCAACGGTTGTTGGTGGTACCGGTCTTGCCGGCCACGGTCTGGCCGGGGATCTGTGCCGCGTTACCGGTGGCGCCGCCGGTGCCCTCTACCACGTTGGTGAGCATCTGGTTCATATAGTAGGCGGTGCTCTCCTTGAGGATATACTGGGTGTTGTTGGTGTTGTCGATGATAGTGCGCCCGTTGATGTCCTCGATCTTATAGATGGTGCTGGCCGGCCGGTAGGAACCCATCCGGGGGAAGGTGGCAAAGGCCGCCGCCATCTCGTGGGTGGAGACGCCGTAGGTGAGACCGCCCATGGCCAGAGGACTGATCTGGACGTCAGAAAGCACCTGTCCGTAACTGGTCTCGTAGTACTCCACCAGGGAGGTGAAGCGGAACTTCTGGGTCATGAACTGGAAGGAGACCTCGGGGGTCACCATCTCCAGGGTGTTGATGGATATGGTGTTCTTGGACACCTTGACGCCGTCCATGATGGTCATAAGGCCGTTGTAGCCCAAGGGGGCGTTGGTGGGCAGGAACTGGTTCCCCACAGAGCCCACATAGTGGGGGTTGTCGTCTGAGACGGAGGCCGGGGTGATGAGACCCAGTTCCAGGGCCGGTCCGTAGACGGAGAGGGGCTTGATGGAGGAGCCGGGCTGCCGCACGGTGTCCACCGGGTAGTTCCAGCCCCGGTCCACCAGCTTCGGGAAGGTGGTGCCCATGGCCACCACCATGCCGGTGGAGTTGTCCACGATGGTCATGTTGGACTGGAGCTTCTGGCCGGTCTGGGCGGAGGAGATGGTCAGGCTCTCGGGGTCGTTGTACACCTGGTCGAGGCAGGACTGCACATAGGGGTCGTAGGCACAGTAGATCTTAAGACCGCCGCTGAACACCAGTTGCTGGTTGTAGTCGTCGTCCATGCCGTTTACTGTCTTCAACAGTTGAATGGCCTCTTGGATCACTGCCTCTTCATACCAGCTGTACTTGGTGCCCTCGTTGGGGTTGTCCACCTGGTCTACGCTCTCATCGGGGGCCACGTACGCAGCGTCTGCGGTGAAGATCAGCTGCTCCGAGATGGCCTGCTCGTACTCCTCTTCCGTGATATACGGCTCCAGGTTGTCCTTGCCGAAGATAAACTCCCGGATCTGGTCGAAGATGGTGGGATCGGAGTCATCGGTGGGCTGGTACATCTGCTGCAGGATGATGTCCCGCCGGCGGAGGTTGTACTCCCGGTTGGTCCACTCCTCCCCCGGGCCGTAGTCGATCTCGCCGCAGCCGCTGCAGGGCTCCTCCGGGTCGTTGTTCATGGTGCC
>CANQII010000305.1 GCA_947623875.1 uncultured Oscillospiraceae bacterium | reverse complement strand
CCGCCGGCCTTGTCTCCGCTCTCACCGAAGAGACTGCACCCGGTCAGTGTTACCTCCAGGGCCAGTATCAATGCAACACAGACATAGATACTTTTTTTCATGTTCTTTTCCTTCTTTCTTCAATATGGTAACAGATTATTGAAACAGTGGTCGTTTCAAACTATATTTTATCAGATGTTGCAAGGGCTGTCAATTACTCTGCCGGCATTTTGTGCCGCTTTTTTACAGGATTTTACCCAAAAGAGCCTCATTCTGGCCGGTATGGATCCAGAGACGCGGATCTGGGCGTACTTTGCATCCCAGACGGGTCTCCGGCGATATGCCGGGGACAGGCGCTGTGCATCTGGAAAGGTTCGGTTTTGCAAAATCACCGCGGGGCAAGATTGTTAAAAATTAACAAGCAAGACCACCCACGGGAATTTGGATGGATTGGAAATCGGGCAGGAGGCGGACCTCCTGCCCGATTTGCAGCAAGGGTGATGTTTCTCAAATCTTATCCCCGGAACCGCTTGCGCATCTCCTCCCGGGGCAGGGTGCCTAGCCGTCCTTCCTCCAGCACGTAGATGCGTTCGCAGAGGGACTCCAGGTCCTCGAAATTGTGGGAGGTGAGAAGGATGGTCTTGCCCTCAGCCTGGAGGATGCGGAGCAGCTCCATCATGTCCTGATAGGTCTTGTAGTCCAAGGCGTTAAAGGGCTCGTCCAGGATGAGAATGTCCTGTCCCTCCATGATGGCCTGGGCCAGGGCCAGCTTCTGCTTCATGCCGAGAGAGTAGTGCTCTACACGGGTGCGGTCTTCCGGGTCCAGACCCACCTTCCGCATGGCCTCCCGGATCTCCTTGTCCCCGATCACCCCTCGGATCCCAGCCAGATACCGGAGGTTCTGAATGCCGGTGTCCAGCCCGATGAACCCCGGGGCGTTGATGAGCACCCCGATGTTCTCTGGAAAGTCCTGTCCCTTGCCCAATGTTTGGCCCCGGACCCGGATGGTGCCGCTGTCTGGGGTGTAGAAGCCGCAGATCAGCTGAAACAGCACAGACTTGCCGCTGCCGTTGCCGCCCACGATGCCCACGGTCTCTCCCGCCTCTACGGAGAGGGATACATCGTCCAGAATGGTGCGGCGGTGAAAGGACTTGCACACATGGTCTACTTCGATGATGGTGTTCAAGAAAGTCAGCCTCCTATCTTTGCAAAGAGCTTGCGGATGCCGTATTTCCACAGCCAGAGGAACAGTACAAGACAGCATCCGGTGAGAATGGCAAATGCCGTGCCTGGGGAGATTGTTCCAGCGGTCTCCGGCAGGCGAATCCGCACCAGGCTAGACAGCCCCACCGGCAGCCAGGGGATGGGGAGCACTGCCAGAAGGTGCATCAGGACCAGAATCCCAAAGCCTGCTGCAGGCTGCCCGGTGAGACAGAGAAGGGAGAGCAGCAGGAGAAACTGGAAGGCCATGTCCAAAAGCCGGAGACCGGCAGCCCAGAGGGTGAGGGCCGGTTCTGGCGGCAAGTCCAGAAACCAGACTGGCAGGATCTCCGCCCCCAGAAGGAGTGCGCTCCAGAACAGCAGCCACAGTGCAGCAGTTTTCAGCAGTCCCGAGAGTACCTCCGTCTGGTGCCGGAGCCGGACAGTGGCGAAAAGCGTCTGGCCCTGCAGAATCTTTGCAACCAGATCCCCCAGGGGCCACAGAGGGAGTACCTCTGCCAGGAGCAGGGAGAGCATGCCAACTGCCCAGAAAGACCCTGTGCCATGGCCGGCCAACAGCCGAATCACCCACATCCGTCCCTCTTCGGGAGGAGTGCCCTGAAACCAGGTATAGCTGGAGAGAAGAAGGATGGCTGCCCCAGCCAACAGCAGATTTCTGGGGGTGAAGAGCAGCCTGCGGTACAGGGAAGACAGGCCACTGGGCTTGGACTGGGGAAGAGAGACCTGCTTTTGCCAGCACCGGCAGACCGTGTACCCGATGATGCCCAGCAGCAGAAGGGTGCTGCATATCGTGAGGGGAAACCGCCAGGGAGCGGTGCAGTTGTATAGAAGCAGCGTCCAGTGGATGAGACCGGTGAGAAATGCCAGCGGCGGCCGTCCCATACTGGGCAGTCTCGCCTGGAATACGGTGAAGACATAGAGGGCTGCCAGCACGCCGATGGCGGGGATTCTGGGGAGAAAGTGCCCCAGCCACAGGGTGAGGAGAGACACCAGCCAATACCCGATGAGCAGGTGAAGTGCGGAGCAGAGAAACGCCAGTTCCGGGCTGGGGAAGACGGTTTTCAAGAGAGAGAAGACGTTCCGCCAGATGCCGCTGCCCAGGGGACTGGGCCAGCCGTCCGTGCGGGGGAGACCCAGGCTGGTGAGAAAGAGCAGAAAGAGTTGGCCCAGCCAGAGGACGGTGCACACCGCTGCCAGGGCCCGAAATCTGGACCAGAAATAGCGAGCGTAGCTGCCATGCCGGAGCAGTACCGGCTGGGCATCGTCCTCCATGAGGGTGCCGCAAAGGAAGAGCAGCACCGGCAGCACGCTGAAGATGACATAGTTCTCGTCTGAGAGCACCGCCAGCATGTGGAGAAGCTGCCCGTCCGGACCGGTGGCCCGATCGCTGAGACCGGTCAGCAGAGACAGTGCCCAGAGCAGCAGGAACTTGCCTGTGCCGGCCTTGCGAAATGTGCGCTGGATCATAGGGGATAGATGGGGCGATGGCGGAGTCTGGTATAGTAGAGAACGGTGAGGCCAATCACCAGGGTGAGCTGGATGGGACCCCACAGCCAGTACTGCAGGGGCATATCGCTGCCCTGTACCGCAAAAGGCTGAAAGGCGCCGATGAAGTAGTTGGGGATGCGGGGGACAGACCAGAGGAAGTTGTCCAGGATCACGTAGACGAAGGGGGCAGTGAGCACCACGAAGAGGTTGGTGCTGAAAAGGGCCAGCACAAAGCCGAAGGTCATGATGAGGATACCGAGAAAGCTCTTCCAGAGGGACAGCACCAGCAGGTAGACCAGCGGATACTTGGTATACCAGGTGAGAAAGATGTGGTGGTACGGGTGCATCGCGTCCGGATACAGCTCCGCGTAGGGGGACAGATACAGGGCGGTGAGGCCGGAGAGCACGTAGGGGACAAAGAGCAGGGCAAAGGCGGAGATGGCACAGGCGATCCACTTGGCGGCGAGGTACCTGCCCTTAGAGATCCGGGGCAGGGTGTACACCAGAAAGCGGTCCCGGCGCTCATAGTACAGCTGCCAGCAGACCGGGACGGTAACCACCAGGGGGAAGAGCAGGAGAAGAAACTCCGTGCCGATCTCCCACTTGTCCAGTGCATAGCAGAGGGTGTAGTCCTGGAACAGGGTACAGGAGAGAATGCAGGTAACGGCGGTGAGAAGGGCCAATACCGTGAGCACTGGCTTTGCCAGCTTGTTGAGTTCCAGCAGGATCAAGCGTTTCATAGGGGCCTCACTTCCTTTCTGGCGGCAGTGTACCGGAGGCCGGAGGCGGATGCAAGCGATTGGGAACGAAACGGCGGTTTGCGGGAATGAAATCCCGCAAACCGCTGTGTTGGCTATGGGATGATGGCGCCGATGGTGAGGTAGCTGCGCCCGCCTCTCTCTTCATTTCGCACCACCAGCTTCCCGCCGGCCCGCTCTACGATCTGGCGCACGTTGTATAGCCCATATCCCCGTCCGTGGTCTGCCTTGGTGCTGTATCCCCGCCGAAACATCCCCGCCAGTTCCATATTGGACTTGGGCGGACGGGGATTGGACACCGTGAGTCGGAGGGCGCCGTTCTGGTCCTCTGCGGCAAGATAGACGATATCGTCCGGCTGGGAGGCCTCTAGGGCGTTGTCCAGCAGGACCCCGAGGATCTCCACCCAGCTGCTCTCCGGGAGAGAGCGCCGGAGAAAGCCGCCAGACAGAGAAGGTTCTACCTGAATATGCCGGAGTCCCGCCTGCCGGATCTTGCCGTACAGCATGCCGCTGATGAGCTTGCTGTCTACCGGAGCAGCTGCCGGTCTGTCTCATCCAATACCGCCTCTCC
>CANQII010000304.1 GCA_947623875.1 uncultured Oscillospiraceae bacterium | reverse complement strand
GGTCCCCCATCTGGGGGAGTCTCGTCTTTCTGACCCCGTAGAAGACTGCTGTCTGCCGTACCGAGAAAGGCGTCATCGTCATCATCCTCATCGTCCGCTAACAGATCTTCAATTCTCTCTGCTTCCTCGTCCTCGGAAGACGCCTCCCGTTTTCTCCCCCGGAGCTCATCAAAGACGGCGCTGTCCAGCAGCTTCTCCACCCGCTCCAGGTCCTCCTGGAGGTAGTGGTAGCCGTTGTTTTCGATCTGATCGGTATAGGACTCCGCTGCGATCTCCAGAAGCCGGTATGCCTCAAAGAGGTCTTCGGTGAGAATGCCGCCGGGCATTTTCGCCTTGGCCAGATCCTCGCAGAAATGCTGGCACATCTTCAGCCGCTCCGGATGGCGCTTCCCGATTTTCTCCCCCCAGCGGAGGTAGTATGCAGCGGTTTCCGGGTCCGGCTCGCCGTATTCTCCATTCCGGTAGTTCCGGGCCAACATGGTGATGGCGTCCAGACTGCCGTTCTGGGCCGCGATCTGGAAATAGGCCAGGGCCAGAGCGGGGTTCTTTTGCGCACCGCGTCCGGTGTCGTAGGAGACCGCCAGATTGCTGAAACAGTCCCTATCTCCCAGGATCGCCCCCAGGCGATAGTACTCCGTGGCTTCCGTGGGATTTCCGTGGAGATCCGCCGAAACACCCTTAAAGCAGAAGTGGTAGCCGTCTCCCCGAGACAGCGCCACCTGGTCCGCGCCTGAGAACACCATTGTATCCCGCTCCTCTCTTAGTAATGCCTCTTCCCCAGGCGGTCAATCTGAGAAATCGCTCTGGATAAACCACTTGTACGCCCGATGGGCGATGACCTTGGTTTCCACCAGATCAAATCCCCCGCCAACAACGCCGCCCACCAGTGGGATCATCTTCCCAAAATTGATGATGCCTTTTTCGCCGAACTTCGTCAGCAGCCTGAATCCAACCTTTTTGTTGATGGCAATCAGCGTCTTTCCAGGTATTTTCTCAATCAGATTGTTTGCTACTTTAACACCAACTTTGATGCCCACCTGCTTCACCAGATTGTCGATTGCCACGCCTGCCAGGCAGGCGTAGACAAAGGTCTGAGTCTGGTCGCAATTGGTATCATAGCCGCCCATGTAGGCTGCACAGGCGATCATGCGCATCTGCACATACAGCACGGAGCCCACATTGGCCGGAATGGCCACTGGCAAGGTGATGAGGCCGCCAAGCCCTGTAAGGAAACCAGAGGCGGTGCACTTGATCACCTGGTTGTTCATCATATCCTTGCAGGCGCCCTCCGCCGTCTTGTGCTTTTTCAGATAGTCCTGGGCCATCACCTCCACACTGGGGCTGGTGGGCAAACCGTTCAAGCAGGCCTGGTAAATGGAGTTCAGAGCCTTCAGCATGTCTTCCTCTGTTGCAGCAGGCAGCTTTTCTTTGTTCTCTTTCGCCGCAAAAGGCAGTTTCATTTTCTCATCCCTCTTGTCTCTCTTGCACTGGCAAATCCCGCAGGGTGCCTTCTCCTCACACGCTCCGCCAGAGCAGCTGGTTGTCCTCTACTCCAGCAGTGAGGTCTCCCCGCTCCTGTAGCCAGCTGAGGTAGCCTCGCAAGGTGCTGCCGATGAGGCCGTATTGCTGGGCATTCAAAGTGATGCCGTAGAGGTTGAGGATCCCGGTGAGAATATTCTCGAAGATCTGGGGCTCCTCACAGAGTCCCGCCACCCGGTCTGCGATCTCCAGCACCTTTTCCCGGTTTTTCGCCGCCAGAGGCCGGATGTCCTCGCACACCGGCGCGTGGGCAGGCACCCACCAACGCACGCCGTTGATCCCGGCCTCCAGCCGGTCCAGGGTCTCCAGGTACCCCTTGGGGTCCCAGAGGTAGAAGATGTGGTACTTGTCTAGGGTCTCCTCGCTGGACACCGCATCGCCGATGTACGCCGCCCCGTCTGGGGAGAGATATCCCACCATACCGGGGCTGTGGCCCGGCTCCGGGATCAGCTGCCAGCCTGGGAGCATCTCCGTGAGGTCCTCCACAACACTGGGCTCCGCCATCAGGAACTTACTCCGCAGTTCCCGGAAGGGACTGCCCCCGAAGAGCAGCGCCGGCTCCAGAATGGGGTTGCGGACAAAGGCGGCCTCCATAGGCTGGGCGTATACCTTGCAGCCGGTCTGCTTCTGGAGATAGGCGTTGCCGCCGATGTGGTCTGCATGGGAGTGGGTGTTGTAGATGGCCTGGAGCTTGTATCCGTTGCTGTCCAGGATCTGCCGCAGCTTTCGGCCGGCGCTCTTGTCCCCGCCGGTGTCGATGAGGATGGCCTGTCCATTCTCTGCATAGAGACCCATCCGGGCGGGACAGTCCACATAGCCGCTGCCGCCGCCCAGGCGCACATATTCGTACATCGCTGGTACCTCCCTGATCTGTTGTATCATCTATTCGTCTTCGCCGGAATCGTCTATATCGTCTGTGTCCAGATCTTCCAAGTCGTCTTCCGCGTCTGCGTCCTCCTCATCGTCATCCTTGTAGGAAAGGCCGTAGTTGGTGCCGGGCAGAATATCGTCGTCCAGGTCCACCAGATCCCGGATGTCGTAGTTGTATAGCTCAGACTCGTCGGAGTCCACGCCCCGGAGCTCGTTGAACACAAAACTGGTGAGGAGGGTCTCCACCTCCTGCAGGCTCTTCTCGTAATAGTGGGCTCCGTACTGGATCTCCTGCTCATAGCCCTCTTTCGCCAGCTTTAAGTACTCGAAGGCGTCCTCCAGGTCTGTGGGGAGGTATCCGCCGGGCATCTTCTCGATGGCCAGGGCCTTGCAGAGGCTGGGATAGCGCCGCAGCTGCCGGGGGCTGTCCCCGATGATGCCCTCTGCCCAGTGAAAGTAATAGGAGGCCCGCTCCGGGTCTACCGTTACCCCGCAGGCGCCCCGGCGGTAGATGTCTCCCAGCTTATAGATGGCATCGATGCTGCCGTCCCGGGAGGCCAGTTCGAAGTAGGCCAGAGCCAGAGACCCCTGCCTGTTGGTGCCGTGGCCGTACATGTAGCAGTACCCCAGGTTGCTGAGGCTGTCCACATTGCCCAGGATGGCGCCCAGGCGGTAGTACTCAATGGCCCGCTGGTAGTCCTCTTGCAGGTAGCAGTTGGCCCCTTTTTCGTTGAAATAGTCCCCGTCTGCCCGGGAGACCGCCACATAGTCTGCACCGGTGAGTTCCATTGCCATGTGTTTTACACGCCCCTTTCCCTTATGAAAGCACCCGCCGCAGCAATAGGCTATGGCGGGTGCTTGCCGAATCGTCAGTTATTATCCAGCGGCTTCATGGTGGGGAACAGCAGCACTTCCCGGATGGAGTCGTTGCCGGTGAACATCATGACACAGCGGTCGATGCCGATGCCGAGACCGCCGGTGGGCGGCATGCCGTACTCCAGGGCCGTGAGGAAGTCCTCGTCCACCATCCCCGCCTCGTCATCGCCCCGGGCGCGGAGCTCCGCCTGCTTCATGAAGCGGGCCCGCTGGTCGATGGGGTCGTTGAGCTCGGAGAAGGCGTTGCCCATCTCGCTGCGGCAGATGAAGAGCTCGAAGCGCTCGGTGAGCCGGGGATCGGCGGTGCTCCGCTTGGCCAGGGGAGACACGTCCACCGGGTGCATGGTGATGAAGGTGGGCTGGATGAGATGCTCCTCCACCTTCTGATCGAAGCACTCGTAGAGGGCGTTGCCCCAGGTCTTGTCTGCGGTGGCAGGCAGCTCCACGCCGATGGACTTGGCGGCGGCCACGGCCTCCTCGTCGGAGTCGATGGCCATGAAATCGATCCCCACATACTGCTTCACGGCCTCCGCCATGGTGAGCCGGGGCCAGCCTGGAGTGAGGTCGATGTCCTGACCCTGCCACTGCAGCTGGTAGGTGCCCAGCAGCTTCTGGGAGGCGGTGGTGAGCAGGTCCTCAAACAGGTCCATCATGTCGTTGAAGTCTGCATAGGCCTGATACAGCTCGATGGAGGTGAACTCCGGGTTGTGCCGGTTGTCCATGCCCTCGTTGCGGAAGATGCGGCCGATC
>CANQII010000303.1 GCA_947623875.1 uncultured Oscillospiraceae bacterium | reverse complement strand
AGGGCATCGATCCCCACCGCCACCTTCTCCGGGCCGTATGTCCGGAGGGCGTAGCGCACCAGCTCCGGCTTTCCCACAGCTGCCGAGCCGATCACAACCCGGGCGGCGCCAGACTCGCCGATGGTGATGAGATCCAACTCATTTTTTATTCCGCCGCCCAGTTCGATGGACATGCCGGACTGCTGGATTACCTCGTAGATCATGGGGAAGTTCCGGCGCATGCCGTTGCGGGCGCCGTCCAGGTCCACCATGTGCACCCAGCGGGCGCCGGCCTCTTTGAAGCGCTTGGCGGTCTCCAGTGCGCTGTTGGCCACGCTGTGTACGGTGTTGAAGTCTCCCCGTTTCAGGCGCACGCAGCGCCCGTCTTTCATATCGATGGCAGGAAAGAGAATCATCCAATCATCTCCCCGAAATTCTTTAGGATCTGCAGGCCGGCCTCCCCGCTCTTCTCCGGGTGGAACTGGCAGCCCATGACGTACCCGCTCCCCACGGCGGCGCAGACGGCGGTGCCGTAATCGGTGGTGGCGATCACGTCCGCCGGATTGCTGGCCATGCCGCAGTACGAGTGGACAAAATACACATAGGTCTCTTGGGGCAGCCCCTTGAACAGCGGCACATCCGGGCGGAGATGCAGGCTGTTCCAGCCGATGTGGGGCAGTTTGTTGGCGGTGGGAATGCGGGCCACATAGCCGGGGATCAGCCCCAGGCCGGGAACTGGTCTCCCCTCTTCGGAGCGATCAAAGAGCAGCTGCATGCCGAGACAGATGCCCAAGATGGGCTTTTTTTGTGCCTGCTTCCGGAGGACCTTGTCCAGGCCCATGGTCTGCAGCTTCTCTGCGGCGTCCGGGAAGGCCCCTACCCCCGGCAGAATAATGGCGTCTGCCCGCTCCAGGTCTGCCGCCTCTCCGGTGATGACGGTCTCCAGACCCAGGTAGTGCATGGCGTTGGACACGCTTTTCAGATTGCCCACGCCGTAGTCCGTTACGGCGATAACACCCATCAGATGGCCCCCTTGGTGGACGGCACGGCGCTGCCAGTGATCTGGACGGCCTCTTTCAAAGCCATGCCCAGGGATTTGAAAAGGGCCTCGGTGATGTGGTGGGCGTTCTCCCCGTAGAGACAGCTCTGATGCAGGGTGATGCCGCCGTGGACGGCAAAGGCCCGCATGAACTCTTTCGTGAGGCAGCTGTCGTAGGCGCCGATCATGGGCTGGGGCATCTCAGCGTCAAAGACCAGGATGGGGCGGTTGGAGAGGTCCAGCACCGTGCGGCAGAGGGCCTCGTCCATGGGGACAAAGGCGGTGCCGTAGCGGCGGATGCCTTTCCGGTCTCCCAAGGCGCCTTTGAGGGCGTCTCCCAGGACGATGCCGGTGTCCTCCACCGTGTGGTGGCCGTCCACCTCCAGATCCCCTTTGGCGGTGAGCTGCAGCCCAAAACCGGCGTAGAACGCCAGGGCGGTGAGCATGTGGTCGAAGAAGCCGATGCCGGTGGAGACGGAGACCTCTCCCCCGTCCAGGTTCAGGTTCACCTCAATCTGGGTCTCCTTGGTCTGGCGGGAGACGGTAAACGTGCGGGGTTCTGAGACAGGAACGTTCAAGTTGTGCCCTCCTCTCTCAGAGCTGCAGCTCCGGGAAGCGGACCCGGATGGAGTTGGCGTGGGCGGTGAGCTTTTCAGACTCCGCCATGGCCACGATTTCCCGGGAAATGGGTGCCAGGGAGGCTGCGTCAAACTCCAGCACGCTCATGGTCTTCAAAAAGGCGTCCACGCTGAGGGGCGAGAAGAACCGGGCGGTGCCGCTGGTGGGCAATACGTGGTCCGGGCCTGCCAGGTAGTCTCCCAGAGGCTCCGGGGTCCAGGCGCCCAGGAAGACAGCGCCGGCGTTCTTGATGAGGGGCAGCAGATCCCGGGGCCGCTCCGTGACGATCTCCAGGTGCTCCGGGGCGATCTCGTTGGCCAGGGCGGCGCAGCGCTCCAGGTCTGGGCACACGATGGCGCAGCCGAAGTCCCGGAGAGAGGCCTCCATGATCTCGGAGCGGGTCAGGGTGTTCATCTGGCGAATGATCTCAGCGTCCACCGCCTCCGCCAGTTCCATGCTGTCTGTGAGCAGCACAGCGGAGGCCAGCTTGTCGTGCTCCGCCTGGCTCAAAAGGTCCGCCGCCACAAATTTGGGATCCGCCTTGGCATCGGCGATCACCAGCACCTCAGAGGGCCCTGCCACCATGTCGATGTCCAGGGTGCCGTAGGCGAGGCGTTTGGCTGCCGCCACAAAGGCGTTGCCCGGGCCCACCAGCTTATCCACCTGGGGAATCCAGCCGGCGCCGTAGGTCACGGCGGCCACCGCCTGGGCGCCGCCTACCGCGATCACCCGGTCTACCCCAGCGATCCGGGCGGCTGCCAGCACCGCATTGCTGAGGTTCTGGGTGGGCGGGGTCACCATGATGATCTCCTCCACGCCGGCCACCCGTGCGGGGACGGCGTTCATGAGGACAGAGCTGGGATAGGCTGCCGTGCCGCCGGGGACGTAGATGCCCACCCGGGTGAGGCCCCGGACGATCCGTCCCACCTTGCCGCCGTCCGGGGAGGTCCACTCGGCGCTGCGGCTGAGAAGCTTCTCGTTGTAGTCCCGGATGTTGGCGGCGGCGTGCTCCATGGCGTGCACCAGCTCCTCGGGGCACTCCCCCACCGCCTGGTCCAGCCGCTCCAGGGGGATCTCATAGGGCTCGGTGCCGTCGAACTGCCGGCTGTACCGGGCCACTGCCGGATAGCCCTCCTGGCGCACGGTGTCCATCACCTGGCGCACGGTGGCCTCGATATCGGTGTTGCGGGCCGCTGCCCGCTGCCGCATGGCATTGAGCTGCCGCTGTTCGGCGGTGCCGTCTGCCCGAATTATCGCAATCATTGCATGTCCTCCAGTTCCCTCTCGCAGCTCTGGATAAAGCTGCTGATCTGTTCTTTTTTCAGTTTCATGGCGGCGGTGTTCACAATGAGCCGGGCGGACACATCTGCCACCGTCTCAATGGGGATGAGACCGTTCTCCCGGAGGGTGATACCGGTCTCCACGATGTCCACAATGCCGTCTGCCAGACCCAATATGGGGGCCAGCTCCACGCTGCCCTCGATGCGGATCACATCCACATCCATGCCCTTGCGGGCGAAGAAGGCCTCCGTGACGTGGGGGTACTTGGAGGCCACCCGCCGGGTGCGGTACGTGCCGTAGAAGTCTGTGCCCTCCCGGACGGCCAGGGCAAAGCGGCAGCGGCCGAAGCCCAGATCCAGCACCTCATAGAAAGCGCCGCCCTTCTCCAGAATGGTGTCTTTGCCCACGATGCCCATGTCGCAGACCCCGTGCTCCACATAGGTCACCACATCGGGGGCCTTGGCCAACACGGCGTCCAGGGGAAAGTTGGGCAGCTCGTGGATCAGCCGGCGGCCGGGGTTGCGCACCGGGGTGCAGTCCAGGCCCATCTTCTCAAAGAGGGCCACCGCCTTATCCTGCAGACGCCCTTTCGTCAGGGCGATGCGAAGCCGATCGCTCATACGTTGATCCACCTCTCTTCCTCGCCGGAGAGGTCCAGAACGCGCTGGGCGCCCTTCTCCTGGGCCATCCGGATGGTGCTCTCCAGGGTTCTGCAGGGGGAGAGCTCGCAGCTGCCCGGGGTGCTGCTGTCCACCACCGCCAGGGCCTTGGCGAGGCCGCCTGGGCCGTAGAAGACCACGGTGTCCAGGGATACCGGCTCCACCGGCAGGCATGCCCCCACGGCGTCCACGTCCACGGCAAAGCCGGTGGCCTCTGCCGGACGGCCGAACAGCTGGAGAAGGTTGTCGTAGCGGCCGCCGGAGAGCACGGCGCCGGCGGCGCCCTGTGCGTAGCCCCGGAAGATGAGGCCGGTGTAGTAGTCCAGCTGGTGGACCATGCCCAGGTCAAAGCGGATCTGATCCCCATACCCGGCGGCGGAGAGCTCGACATACAGTTTGTCCAGATACTGCAGGCACGGGATTTCCCCTGCCAGTGCCTCCGCCTCTTCCAGCACCTCTTTCCCGCCGAAGAGATAGGGCAGCCGGTGCAGCGCCTTCCA